>CANNKG010000238.1 GCA_947505105.1 Methylococcaceae bacterium
CGCGTGCGCAGTTATTTGTCTACTTGCCGAAAAAATAATGTTTCTGCCACAACGGCTCTTGAACTTCTATTCGACGGAAAAATGCCTGATTTTATGTTGTAAGTGTTCGGACGACCGTTACGGTTTTGAATTACGCTGAATAGTTACAATAAATTTAGATAAAAATCGGCGATTTTTGTACTAAAGAATTTATTGTTTGGATTTGAATAAAATGCATAAAGTTTATTTAATGCAAAGGTA
This sequence comes from Methylococcaceae bacterium, assembly GCA_947505105.1. Taxonomy (GTDB): domain Bacteria; phylum Pseudomonadota; class Gammaproteobacteria; order Methylococcales; family Methylomonadaceae; genus SXIZ01. The sequence continues at coordinate 241 of CANNKG010000238.1, forward strand.
TAACCGTTGGAATAGGATTTTTTATACCACAGTAAGGCGATATCTGTATTCATATCAACTCGTAAACCCGATTCAAACAGCATTCCCAGATAATACATAGCCTTTGAATCTGATGTTTTCATGGCTTCCTAGCACATTTGATATACTTTTTTATATAAACTTTTAGCTCTTTTCTCATCGGTTCTAAAACTATTTGAAACACAGTAAATAGAGGGTTCATAAAAGCTGGCTAATAAAAAAGCAGCCTTATAGTTACCGTGCTTCATTGAACTACTAAATATTTTTTTGCATTTTCTAAGTCAAGGCCCACAAAAATCCCAAATTGATATAAATTTCCTAAAATCCATTCAGCTTCGGGATTTCCACTGTTCGCTAGCGTAGTTGCTAACTCGAATGCATCTTCATAATTTTGCTGGACATATAGTTGATTCAATCTAATTGATTCTGTATCTGTCATATGCATAATATTACCAACTTTAATTACATGAAGTCAAAGGAGGGTCAACGCCTGGAACAAGGCTTCCTGCTGGAATTTTATCAGGACAACTATTACCCATGCACAACCCAAGTGGATCGACAAAATTCAGAGGATTCTCTTTCACATACCCATTAAGATTACTCCCCCACTCAACCCAATCGAATGCTCCGAGATTCCTCCTTCCCAAGCAGAGCATGGGAACGAGATAAGAGGCACACTCTTATGCCACGGAAAGCTAACCAAATTTCCTCGATTAGAATTGCGTATAATCTGTCAATTTGCTGTAATGTAACTGTGATACGCTGATGATTGATAACCTGGGTAACGCTATAAGTTTTGTCATACCCATCAAGCAGTTCATTTTCCAAGGAATAATTGCCCAACACATAGTAAAATTACTCAACATTCGCTCGCGTTACTTTAGAAAATACCAGCGCCGCTCATACTCATTCGGTAAAATAGTCGATTGTCCTTTCAATAAAAGAATGCTGATTTATTCTGTCCAAATTTAACTGCGTTGCGCTAATTACTTTCTGTGACTTCGATAGCTCAAATTATTCAAAAAGTTACTTACACGATCCTGATTTTAAGGATTTTTAATTAAGGTATAACCATGACAGCACTAAGAACTCCTTATTATCTTATTGATGAGGTAAAGCTCAAAAAGAACCTCGAGGTGATTAAATATATTCGCGAACAATCGGGGGCTAAATCGGTACTCGCTCTGAAATGCTTTTCGACCTGGTGTGTGTTCGACTTGATGAGTCAATATATGGATGGAACGACCAGTAGTTCTCTCTTTGAAGCGCGCTTGGGTCATGAAAAATTCGGCAAAGAAGTTCATGCTTACAGCGTGGTTTACTCCGATGAAGAACTGGCGGCGGTGAGTGAGTTCGCCGATAAAATTATTTTTAATTCGGTGTCGCAACTGGATAAATATTATCCACAAGTCAGCAACAAGAATTTGGGCTTGCGGGTCAATCCAGGTATCAGTTATTCGCATTATGATTTAGCCGATCCGGCACGTCGCTGTTGCCGTTTAGGGGTGTGTCAGGAAGATGAGGTTTTTGCCGCCGCTGATAGAGTGAACGGCTTAATGTTTCATTTTAATTGTGAAAATGATGATATCGAAAATCTTGCCGCAGCAATTGAGCATATCGGCCAGAAATACGCCCCGGTGTTGTCGAAAATGACTTGGGTCAGTCTCGGCGGTGGCATCTACTTCACCAAAGAAGGCTATCCGGTCGATAAATTTTGTGCAGTGCTGAAAAATTTCAGCGAAAAATATGCGGTCCAAGTATTTCTTGAACCCGGTGAAGCGGCGATTACACGGACCACAGAGTTGGTCACGACCGTGCTCGACGTGGTGCATAATGAAGTAGATATTGCGATTCTGGATTCCTTTGTCGAAGGGCATCTTCTGGATCATTTAATCTATCGGACTCATCCTAAGGTTTCAAGTCCCGGCCCGGGCTCGCATAAGATTATGCTGGCCGGAAGATCATGCCTTGCGGGCGATATCTTCGGCAGCTATGAATTGGATACCCCGCTTCAGGTGGGTAGTGAAGTACGCATCGATGATACGGCCGGGTACACGATGGTGAAAAAAAACTGGTTCAATGGGTTGCCGATGCCGTCAATTGCGGTTAAGCGGCTTGATGGCACGATTGAATTGGTGCGCAGTTTTGATTATGACGATTTTAAAAACAACTTATCTTAAAGGGGAAAATATAGCATGCAAAAAAACGTATTGATTATCGGTGCAGGTGGCGTGGCACATGTTGCCGCCCATAAAGCCGCAATGAATAATGATGTGTTGGGGGATATCTGTATTGCCTCGCGCACCCAATCTAAATGTGATGCCATTATAGAAAGCGTTCTGCGTAAGAATCATCTGAAAGATCCTTCAAGACGTTTGTATTCTGCTCAGCTCGACGCTCTGGATATTCCAGCCACCATTAAACTGATTCAAGACACCAATACTAAAATTGTCGTTAATCTGGGATCCGCTTTTTTGAATATGTCGATCCTCGAAGCGTGTATCGAAACTGGCGTCGCTTATATTGATACTGCAATCCATGAAGATCCGGATAAGGTCTGCGAAAATCCACCTTGGTATGCTAACTATGAATGGAAACGCAAAGATCGCTGCCAAGAAAAGGGAATAACAGCCATTCTAGGCGCAGGTTTCGATCCGGGCGTGGTCAACGCTTATTGCGCGTTGGCGGTCAAAGATTATTTCGATAAGATCGACACCATTGATATTTTGGATGTTAATGCCGGAAGTCACGGCAAGTATTTTTCAACCAATTTCGATCCGGAAATCAACTTTCGTGAGTTCATCAAAGTCTGGACGTGGATTGATCGTCGATGGCAGGAATTTCCAACGCACTCGGTCAAGCGAGTTTATGACTTTCCTGTGGTCGGCAAGCAACCCATTTATCTAAATGGTCACGACGAGCTACATTCACTGTCCAAAAATATCGATGCGAACAGTATTCGCTTCTGGATGGGCTTTGGCGATCATTACATCAATGTGTTTACGGTCTTACGCACACTTGGTTTCCTTTCGCATTTGCCGGTTACGCTCACCACGGGTCAAGAAGTCGTCCCGCTTAAAGTGGTTAAGGCCCTGTTGCCTGATCCGATGACGCTCGCGCCGGGTTATACCGGCAATACTTGTATCGGTAATTTTGTCAAAGGCTGGAAAGATGGCAAACAACGCGAAATTCTGATCTATCAAGTGTCGGATCATAAAAAATGTTTCGAGGAAGTTGAATCGCAAGGTATCAGCTACACTGCGGGCGTTCCACCCGTTGCCGCGGCGATGTTGGTCGCTAACGGTTTGTGGGATACCAAAACCATGGTTAATGTCGAAGAACTTGATCCGACCCCATTCATTGAAATTCTGGATCGAATCGGTTTGCCGACTGAAGTCCTTGAAATTCAACCGGACAGCGAATTGTCATTCAACGGTTTCGTAAGATCTCTTGAACAAGAATTGTTGGAATCAACCGCTACCGTTACCGTTTCTGCTGCCAATCCAATGATTGCGGTGACTAAAAAGTAACCGGCATAAAAAAAGCTGCTCAGTGATGAGCAGCTTTTTTTTCAAGCATCACTGTAGCAGGTTTAACGATTCACATGCACGATTTTAGCCGGATTAAAGCCATTAAAGTAGGTGGAGGTTGCTGCACTATAGGCGCCAATATTACGACTAAAGAGTAAATCATCACGCTCCAAATTCGAAGGCAGTTCTTCGGTCATCGAAATCACATCCAGCCCATCGCAAGTTGGCCCGAACACGGTACAAATTTGGGTGGGGCCTTCATTCTTGAAAGATTCCAAATGATATTGGCAATGGTCGAAAATAATGCCGGAAAAAGTATGATAAACCCCGTCATTAATGTAATAACATAGCTTTCCGTGTCTGACCGCTTTGCCAACGATTTTGGCAACTGAGGTACAGGCCGTCGCCGCAATAAATCTTCCGGGTTCAGCCAAAATTTGCACATCCGGCGGTAAAAGCCGTTCTAATTCGGCGTTAATGCGTTTGGCTAATTCGCTGAATGGATTGACCGATTCATCATAAGGCGCCGGAAATCCTCCACCGATATCCAGTAAAGTCATCTTGTCATAGCCGCGTTCTTTTGCTTGTCTGAACACTAATGCCGCGAGATCGATGGCCTGAACATAATTTTCAAAATTGGTAGTTTGGCTGCCGACGTGAAAACTAAGCCCCTCGACAGTCAAGCCCAGTCTATCGGCTTCCATAATCAGGTCGATCGCTTCTTTGGGATCGGCGCCGAATTTTGAGGATAATTCAACCATGGCACCTGCATTAGAAACGCGCAAGCGAAGCACTAAACCAGCATTCGGTGCGAATTCTTTGATTTTATGAATTTCATCTAGGTTATCAAAGGTCATCAAAGGCTTATATTGATCAAGCTCGGCAAGCGTTTCATGGTATTTGATCGGATTGGCATAAATAATATTTTCCCACAGCCATTCTTTGCGCTTATCTTCCGGCCAGTCTTTAAGCAGGTCGTTCACCAGATTAAATTCCGCTATTGAAGACACATCAAAACTTGCGCCCATCTCGAACAATGTTTTGACAATCATCGGATCGGGATTGGCCTTAATCGCGTAATAGGCCTGAACTCTAGGCAAGAATTCTTTAAAACAGGCGTAATTACGTCTTACCTCATCGTGATCGATTACGAATAAGGGGGTGCCTTCGTTTTTTGCTAATTCGAATAAATCGTTTTGAAGAATCACATTGAGCTCCTACTCATGGAAAAATTACTTAATTCGGAAGATACATATAACAATCGACGCGTACCTTTATTAAGCAGTTTTTTAACGACAACAAATTTACTACGACTCATAATGCATTGATTAAATATTTTTATTAAAAAAATGACCATTTTTACCGATAAAGCTACCGAATCAAATTGGTTTTACCTGCTATCCTAAGCCAGCAATGTGACAGTTTAAAGACGCCATACCACTTGTGCGATTAACCTCACACTATTCTAAAGGCGGATTCAACTCCGAAGTGCAATCGCCAATAATAGGATATTAAGGAAGGCTAACTGATATAGTGCCAAGCTTTTTTCTATCCGACTAAAGACGAGAATGAACTTGAAAGACTACCATCAGTTAACCCAAGCACTAAGATACCAG
>CANNKG010000239.1 GCA_947505105.1 Methylococcaceae bacterium
AGTACGAGCAATTCAAGTTTTTTTACCCCAGATCAAGAGTTGCCAGCGATGCACAAGATGACTACAATGAATCCATACAAAAATTTGAATCTGCTGTCTTATGAAACATGCGATTGACCCCAAGATAGATTGCGTCTTCAAGGCGTTACTAGGAGCAGATGAGAATCGCAACTTGCTGGTCCATTTTCTCAATGCGTTCTTGATTCAAGATTTGAGGGAACCTTTAGTCTGGGTTGAGATTCTAAATCCCTACAATGACAAAGAGTTTTTGAGTGACAAACTAAGTATCGTCGATGTGAAAGCCAAGGATAGTCATGATCGGCTCTATCAAATTGAAATCCAGCTGACTAGCTATACCCACTTGCCTAGCCGAATACTCTACAACTGGACTGATATTTACAGCCAGCAATTGCAAAGTGGTCAAGACTATCAGGAACTCAGACCGACCTATGCCATCTGGTTGTTAGCAGAAAATTTGCTCAATACTGATGGTGATTATGTCCACCATTATAAAATGCGTGATGATCAAGGACGTACCTTCAACGAACATGGTGGGATCTGGCTATTAGAGCTCAACAAATTCCATGAACTACGCGTTGAAAGTGAAGCGCATCGGTGGCTAAGATTCTTTAAAGATGGGGAATTATTGAATGATGAAGCGTTACCCGACTGGATGACTACGCAGGAGATGAAACAAGCCATGAGTACCTTAACGACTTTTTCAGAAAAAGAACGTCAATACCATCAATATCAGGCTAGACAGGAGTTTTTGCGGGAACAACGAACTATTCAAATGGAATTGGAAGAGGCTGGACGGGCAATGCTTCAAGAAAGGCTGGAAAAAGAGAGAGCCTTGGCTGAAAAACAAGAGGCTGTTGCAGAAAAACAAACAGCCTTGGTTGAAAAGCAGGAAGCCTTGCAGCGTGAAGCCGAAGCGTTAGCCGAAATAGAACGCTTGAAAACATTGCTGGATCAAAAGAATCACTAAGGGTTTTAATTTTGAGGTCGGATGATCTTTTATGGCTCAATTCGACCCAAAAGCGACAATCATCGTGAGTCATGGGATCAACTGAAATCGAACTGGTTGGTTATGAATAAGCCTGAATATATTGAGTTTTTTGATTTACCGTTCGCTTTTTTCGCTTAGGGAGGCAGGATGAACAATAATTCCATGGGTCAAACTCGGTTGAGTAGAAATACTTGCTTAGTTTTTTCAATCGTACTTTGGTTTTGCTTCGCATCGAAACTACTTTTGGCGGCTCCGGCTGGTTTTTTAGCTTGGGCGGAATCAAATGGGCAACTGCATCGATTTTCAATGAATACCCATATCCAGATTGGGAATGAAGATAAAGGCCGTAATGGACAAATTTACGTGGTGGCGAAGCTACTAAGTGGCGAAATATATGCCTATGCAGCTGGGAAATGGGTGCAGGTAAACGATGCCATGATTCCGTCAGCTCAAAGCGTAATCTTAGGTGATCATAGCCTACAAGTCCTTCAAGATCTGGATGTGCAAGCATTGGTGGGGACCACGATTTATGCTGGGTATGGCACCAGTCTCAATGATATGTTATCGCGTAAGCTTTATCAGCGAATTTATACAATAGGGGGGGCTTTGACTGGTAGCGTATTTGCCGGAGAGTTTTTGACTTTTTCTATCAATGTCCAAGATTTTTCCTATCCTGAGTTGAGTGCGGCAACGGTCGCGAAATTGGTGACGTTGCATGAGGCGTATCAATTACCGGTAGATATTTATCTATCCGACACCATGCTGAACATTTTCCAACACAGTTACCCCGAGATATTAGAGAAGCTCACCACCTCTGCGTTTGTTGGGTTGAATTATCATATCAGACCCCCCAAACCGTATTATAACGGTTTTAATTGGGATGGAATTACTCTTCTGAGCCAATCGGCTCAAGTGGCTGAGATTTTGAATTATGAAACGCATGTCACCGACCCGGTGACTGGACTCCCTTCATCTGAAGCAGGTGGATATGCAGCTTTGCATAGCTTGCCTAATGCCTATCCTGGCATTACCGCGGCTTTTCAGGTCGATTCAGCGCTTCTTGATGCTTCGGCAAGCGTATTTAAACAATTAGGCGCAACCTGGACCCTAGCACATACCGATAATGAGCTTAATTTAGGAGACACTGCGCGAGGATTATTTATTCGTCCTGAACATTTTGATTTATTGTTATTTCAACATCCAGGGGAGAGCGCTGCTAGCTTGATCGAAGCGGCTTTAACCGAAGCGCGTAGCAAAGCTAAAGCTCGGATGCCGTTTTTTGTTGGCGTGAAGATGCACGATAACGATTTTTTTGCCAGTCGCTCGGCCTGGTTAACGGTATATATGGATGGTAGCCGTAAACCGAATTGGGATCCAAGCCAGAAGGCTAAATTGATCAGTGAGGCGGATCAGCAAGCGCAATGGACACTTTACGAAGCAGCTTTGCAATATGCCAATGCCAATCGCAGTAAGTTAGGGATAGCCAATAGTGCGGGTATTGCCCAATTGAAAAAGGTTGGCATGCCCACTTTACATGTTTCCGGTACCATGCATATAGAATCAGCAATTTCGTCCTGGCCGAATGTTGATAGTTTATTAACTTTTTTTCAACGGGCGTCTGCGGCAGGCAAAGTAGGCAATAAAAAGCATGGCATGCATTGGTCGATCGGCGCGGATAGCAATTGGTTGCAAAAAGAGCCGCGAGCGGGTGAAGTGATTAAAACCCTTTCGGCATTAGGTGTTGAATGGGATATTCATGCGCACACTGCGTCTGATCGAATTAAGAATGCTGAACGCATCAAAACCCTAGGCGGAATACCCAATCAGGTCGTTTCAGGGTTGATTAGCAACGAAATTGATAATTTACGCAGCCTGCAGACCAGTAGTGCCGGATATCAATGGCAACCAGCTATCTTGTGGGGCTTGGTAATGGATGATGGTCATACTATAGGCAATGATGATACTGCTGCTGGTCTTTGGAAGCCAAGCTCTTCTGCCAATTGGCGTGCGCATGATCCAAAGGCGAGTCTGATTGCGATTGGAAATGGTGGCCGTACTCTGGCTGCCGCTCAAAAAATGGCCGATAACCTAGCGCTAGGAACTTATGTTCAACCTGTTTATTCTGTGACCTTAAATGTGCAGCCGAAGTCACTCAAAATTGTTGGAACCAGCGATGGCATTGCTGAAATAGAGGCTTGGGCTAATAGCATAGGTCAACATGATCATGTTCAGTGGAGTAACTTTACTGAAACAGTAGCTGCTTGGAAGAGCGCAGGAAGCTTAGCGAGTCGTGTGAATCCTGATTGATGAATTATCATTGACAATTTTTTGCACATAGGGGCTACTTTCTATCAGGTAAAACTGATGTTGACTCATGATGATCCGGTCGCTTGCAGTCGCCGTGACATTGCCGGGGCCGATATCGAGGTTGGCTAATACATCAAAATTAGATTTGCCATCAGCCAAAGCCCTCAAAGGCAGCAAATAGCATGACTGTGCAAGATCGAGTGATACGGTTCATTGTTTTCTCCGTTATGTTATTGGGCTAAGCAACACCATACTGAATCGTTAAACCGATGTTAAATGACATTATTTAATTATGGAGTATTCAGCACATTGATGATGATTTTTGTGTTTAATTTTGCCAATACCACTCATTCAGAAAATCAATTTTGGATAAAAAAATTCGCTCTAACGTATTCCAGAGTACTGGTTGGAGTGACCGGTACTGGCTTTACTGCTGACATTCGCTGAGATATTTGAATTTCGCAAATTGGCCGATTAAAGCCATTCGAATATTGAATTATAGCCTGTTAGAGGACGTTTTTTTCGTTTACGGTCTCTGTCCGTTCTTTCAGTGTTTCAAAATGGGTTGATGTGCAGCATTAGCAAAATTTTTCAGACGGGACTTTCACGGACAGAACTTTTTAGCAGGGTTATTTTTCTCCGGTCTCTGTCCGGTCGTGGTGAAAAAAATTTCTCATCAAAAGGGTATTCAATAAACCTTTGCAGCACCGTTGAAGCCTTATATTTTGGGCATTAAACAGTGGAGAAATTTGCATTAAGGATTTCCTTGCTTGAAACTATGCACAATTTTTCAGACCTGAAATTTGGCCGTCAAAACTTTGAAATGATGAAGGATTTTCTTGGTTCTGGGACTGAAAATCCTCGTGTCGGCAGTTCGATTCTGCCCCTGGGCACCATTGATTTGATTAAGAAAATACCAGCTTTTTGGCTGGTTTTTTTATGCCTGAAATTTACTATTTTATAAAATGTAACCAGTTTGTAACCGCATTTTATCAATACTCCGAACTAGAAATCTAACGGGCATCTACTGCCCAATTACTGAGAAAAGCTCAACACCGTTTCATAAATATGACCTCATGAGGCGATTTCGTGCGATTTGTTTAGCAATGTGTCTGGAGGGGTTTCCAAGCAACTTTAGACGGGTTTACATCCCGAAAAGTCCTTCGGTGCGTGGTCGATAAATTCGCTCAAGAGAGCAATCTCAAACCTATCTGAGTAGCCAAGATCTCAAACGAAGTCATTCTCGCGCGCGGAGTAAACTAAGATTTATCTATCCCGAGACCTCCAACATGCTTAAAATCCTAATACTTAAAGTTCTGATTACGACCAGTTCGCCCCTGCTCACCAATTAGAAGTATGTTTTAGCTCAGTCACAAGGGGTTCATTGTATCCCTTCCCCATAGTAATTGAGTATTCCCAATCGCCGAGCATTTTGATCTTTGGGATACTTGGCCAAATCAAGTTGCTGCACGTTGAATATTTTCGCTTGATCTTAGTTCAATGGTAATCCATGTAACGTTAAATTTCTGATTTTACGAAAAATAAAAGTTTTTCAGCACTTACACCCCCGGTATAAAAACAATAATTCAGTACAATTTTCCATAATCATGTCTGAAAAATATCGTTTTTTTATAACACCTATCTTCAAGAATATATTACACTTCTCAAAAATAATAATATTCATTGTAAGTTTATATTGAGGCATCATGAGCAGAAGTAGCAACCTAGTCATTAAATGTATTTTACTATTTCTGTGTATATCGTTACCTAGTCATGCCGAGAGTATTTTAGAGACTGTTTCTTGGTTGAATGGGGTTAACACTCAAGAGCAAGCCTCTAATGCCCGCTTTAAAATCGGCATCAGCGCCGACGGTGCCAAAACTTTCGGCACGAGTTTCAATGCCGATCAATCCGTGGATGTTCTGACTGAAATCCTGGTAGCCCCGGAACATGTCGGTAAACAAGGCTGGTTTTATATCGTTGCTGAGTATAACGATCAGTGGTACATGAAAAACTCCAAGGGCGTATGGCAGGCGTGGAATTATCAACTTCCAAGCTTGGTTAGTTTC
>CANNKG010000240.1 GCA_947505105.1 Methylococcaceae bacterium
AGCCTTTTTCAATGACTAATTTCGCCGCATCTTTTTTAAATTCAAGTGTGTATTTGGGTCGTTTATGTTTAATTGGATTGCTCATTTTTCACCTCTATTGACATTATAAATCTGTCTTTAGAAGTGTCCGGTATCATTAAACCATTTCAGTTTCGCCAGGATGGGGTGGGTTATACATTCTGCTCATGCGGCAATATTGTTTTCGATAACTTCAGTCACCCAAGCATTGAGACTTTTACCTTTAGTTTCTGCTGTGATTGCAGCTTTGGCATGTAACTCAGGTGGCAATCTCAATCTGAACTGACCTGAATAAGGTCGGTTGGGTTTTTGTGATAGTTTCTCGCATGTAGCTAAATAATCGTCCACCGCTTCAGTAAAAGCACTACGAAGCTCAGAAACACTTTCACCATGGAAGCCGATAATATCTCTAATACCGGCAATATGCCCTATAAAACATTCGTCATCTTCACTATACTCAACACGGGCGGCATAGCCTTTATAAGTCATGGTGTTCATACTGTTACCTTTAAACATTCAAGAAAGTGTCTTGCATCACGCACTTGATAAGGCTTAGCCTCTTTAGCAGGATGCGGTCTATGAAATGTTGCAATAACACCATCTTTTTCAAACCTTACCCTTGAGCCATTACCCTCAATCAATTGACACCCGATAGCAATAAACAAGACTTCAATTCGTTGCCACTCAAGTGATTTTGATACAGGGTTTACAAATATTTCGTCTAAAGTTTTCTGGTGTGATGCATTCATAGTTTAATGGTATCTTAAAATGGAACCGTGTCAATTCATTAGCCAAAAATCTTTTGATTCATCGAAGCCACTACATTGCATAAATGTCCATCTGTTAAATGAGCATAACGCATAACCATGGCTAACGTTTTATGTCCTAATGCGTTGGCTAATTCAGCTAAAGATGCGCCATTCATCGCAAGGTACGATGCGAAAGTATGTCGAAGGTTATGCCATTTAAAATTCTCGATCTCTGCTCTAGTGACTGCGTTTTCAAATACTGTTCTTAAATCAATAAAAGCATCATCACGAACCTTACCGGGAAACAACAAATCAGTATTAAGCCGCTTTACCTTGGCGTGTTCTTTTAACAACTCTAGGCCATACCCTGATAAAAGCACTCTCCTACGTTCACCGTTTTGGTTTGATGCAGAATTAAATAGCCTTCATTTAAGTTCACATCCTGCCAGCATAAATTCATGAGTTCAGATTTACGCATTCCGGTTGCCAATGCAAGTATTACAGCCATATAAAGCCACTTATTAGATGATGCTTGACACTCCTTCAGCAATCGTTCGAACACCCTACCGAGTTATAGACCATATTTAATAAATAAAAGGGTAACAATCCAAGGATAATTCTGGGATGTAACTATTCGTTACACCGAAACAGTGGTTTATATTTTAAGCCCCTGGTTGCTGATGCGGAATCGGCATAAGGATAATTTGTATAGATTGCTGAAGATTTAGCTGAGGTTCGCTGACTCAAAATCTGAACCGGTCAATACCCAGGTTATGGGGATTATGGTTAGCCCCTAATTTTTTAGGCGGAGGGTCTGATTGCCCCCACAGCTTGGTTAAAATTATCAACAATAGCAAAAACGCTATTGTCTTTATAAATTAATAAGCTACCTGCCAACGGTCTGCGCTAGTGATTATCAATTACAGTCGTGCTAGATAGACGCCGTTTGAAAGATAGAATACTTGTAGAGTATGATTTCGGTTTTTGGAACTGCGCCATGAAAAACTTACACAGGACAGTCTGGATATTCATTTACGTAGCACTTTTCGCCGGTTATTCATCTGTAGTGGCCAAATGTGAATACGATGACTCAATATTTCTAACAAAGACGGACCCCTACTCAGTCTTTACTCGGGATTACATAAAAAATCCTCCTATCTTAGCATTTGCAGGGATAGCAGTAGTATTTGGATTAATTGTAAGCGCGGGGAAAAGAAAATAGAAATAAGTGATTTAGAGTTTTCGCAAGTATCCAAATCGCGATAGGCCGGACTATACCAAATTTCAAAAGTGCTGAAAATCGCATGTCTGTCCGGCGGTGTGGCCAAATCTTTGCCGAAGGCCGCATGAAAACTAGGATTGCACTTCGGAGTTGAATCCGCCCAATAAAATACAGGCTTAATTTTAGCGAAAATTGCTTTGCATTACATTTAGGCATTAAAATTCAGCTTGCGGTTAACAAAACTTAACACGTATACTTGATGTTAGAATATGAGTATTGAGCAAAGTTCGCTGTTAATTCCTGCTTTACTGAGCTTATAACCCCAAGAAACAAGATCTCATCCGTTACTAATTCAACCAATGAACTAGAAGATTTTATTATGTCAACTCAACTTAGCGTAGAACCTTCTCAAAATCTCGCCCCGTCACTTTCAACGCTAACTGACCACTTGATTGAGCAAGTTGAATCGGAAAATACGCAGTCGTTAAAGCCTAGAACTATCGCAAAAGCTGAAGAATCGCTTGCGTTAATACCTTCGTCTTCGTTAGCGAATAGAACCGATGTTTCGATTAACAATGGGTTAGATATCGTTTTCAACAAAAACGTGCAAATCGGCAGCGGCGTTATTGAATTACACAAAGCTGACGATAATAGTCTCGTTGAATCTTTTAAGAATGGGGTTGGCAGTGCTGGTGGTCACTTATTTATCAGTGGCGATACCTTAATGATTAAGCCAGCCGCGGAACTCACTCCGAATACCCGTTATGACTTGACCTTTGCTCTACAATCGATCCAGGACCTGGACGGAAATCCTTACACGGAGTATAGGGAGACCAAGCCCCTCCAATTTTCAACCACCTCAACCGCCCCATCCACAAAACTAACACCATTTATAGATCAACAAACGATTCCCTTCGATCAGTCCAGTTTGAGACTCTATTTCGATCAAAATATCAAACTGGGGAGTGGTCAGATTGAACTGCACAAGAGCTCTGATCAGAGTTTGGTCGAAAGCATATCCATCGACGCCATTCGGTTTCCAGAGAATATCTTTGCCCCCGGCGGGTTATTGACGTTGGATTTTAAACAGCCTTTGACGCCAAATACCCGGTATTACTTAACGTTCAGTGATCAGGCACTATTGGACACTCATGGAAAAGCATTTACTGAGTTACCAAAACCTGAACAATTTACCTTCGCGACGACCGCTCTGCTCTCTGAAAATCTTGAACTTAATTTAATCAATCTCAGCGATCCGCTATCGACCACGAGTGATATTAATCTCTATTTCAATAAAGCTCTGAAAGTAGGCTCTGGTCAGGTTCTACTTCATAACGGTTTGAACGGCAGTGTCGTCGAAAGCTTTACCGATGGCAAAAGCGCTACCGGGGGATTGGTATCCGATTCAAAAGCGACAGGACAATCACTGAAAACCGGACAAATCACCGTTAATCCCAGCATCGAGCTTTTACCCAATACTCAATATTACTTAACCTTTTCGGACGATGCGTTAACCGACGAGCAAGGCCATCCGCAAATCGTAGCGACCGATACCACCAAGCTAAGCATTTCCGGCCCTCCTCCCGATCAACAAGGTCCAGCTCCGGCAGACAATCGCTATACCTATGCCGATAGTTATTATTTGAAAGGCGACTTACCAAGTACCGTGGTAACCGTCTATTTCAATGACAAGATCAAATTGGAAAGTGGCGAAATTGTTTTGCATAAGGCCTCTGATAACAGCATCGTCGAGACATTTCGCCAAGGAATCGGATCTAACGAGGGTTATATTACAACTGAGGATGATGCCTTCAGATTGTTTGTTTTTACGCCACTGGACTCTGAAAGCGACTACTACCTGACTATTGGCAAAGGCGCGCTGAGCGATCCAGCCGGTAATACCAATAGTGAAATTATCGATCCCTACGCGATTCGATTTACCGCCACTCAGCCCAGTACTGTCGAAGATCACGAGTCCTTTTGGAGTGTTCATGATAATAGTATTGGCTTAGCCATCGATACCAATCTTTATATCTCGTTCTACCATGATGTTCAGCTTGGTAGTGGGGCCATCGTGTTACACAATGCTGACGATGGCAGTATTGTCGAAACTTTTGTCAATGGTATAGGATCTCTAGGCGGAACCACTAAAGTAGAAAACAGTTCTATTGTGATTAATCCGGGCGACAATTTAAAACCTGCCACGCAATTTTATTTAACCGTCGAAGCCGGCGCGATTTTAGATGATAAAGGCACCGCCTTCCAAGGCTTTACCGATTCTGACACAATCAATTTCTTTACAGCTGAACCGGATCATGCCCCGCCACTGTTAACTCGCAATGACATTAACCATCAAAACAACCTCCCTCGCAACGCCAATTACACGCTATTTTTTAATGAAGATATCCTATGGGGAGACGGTACCATTGAGCTCCACAAAATGGCTGACCACAGCCTCGTCGAGAGTTTCAAACAAGGCTTAGGCTCACTAGGGGGTAGCGCAAATATTTCTAAATCCAATATTACGCTTGATCCATACGCTGATTTGATCGCAGATACCGAGTATTACCTAAGCATTTCCAATACGGCACTTACTGATATTTCCGGCAATGCCTTTGCCGGATTTTCCGCCCCGGAAATCTTCAATTTCAAGACCCAGCCTCTTGATTCTCAAGCACCGGTACTCACCTCGCTCCCACCCGTAAATCCACCCGTTCAAAATACTATCAAACTTAGTTTTTCCGAATCGGTGACTTTAGGCAATGGCGACATTACGCTACATAAAGCCAGCGACCAAAGCGTCGTTGAAACGTTTAGCAACGGAACGGGATCAGCAGGCGGTTATGTCTCGGCGTCCAAGCAATACAATAACGACGGCGTAGTGATCATCGACCCTGCTGCCAATTTGATGCCAAACACCCAATACTATCTGACAATCTCGGAGCATGCCATCGTTGACAGCGATCGCAATAACTACCTTGGCATCAGCAATCCTCAGCAATTCAGTTTCACCACTGCGTCGGCGGGACCAATCGTTGATCGACTAGTCTTAAGTGACTATGCCATGTCGAGCAATATCGACATCACCTTTAGCGATGCGATTCGTCTGGGAAGCGGCGACATTACGCTGCGCCGTGCCATTGACAATAGCGTGGTTGAAACCTTTGCTGCGGGAAATGCTTCAAGTTTATTGACAGTCAAAGACAGGCTGCTATCGATTAATCCGAGTGCCGATCTAGGCTGTCGAAATAAGTCCCTCTGTCCCAGTTATTTTACTCCCGATTTTTGGCTTGCAATATTGTTGAAAAAAGCTTGGCGTTTTTTTCGAACAGTGTAAGGAATGTTATCTTTTTCCCACATTTCCACGTCATTATGGCGAG
>CANNKG010000241.1 GCA_947505105.1 Methylococcaceae bacterium
GCGTGCGCAGTTATTTGTCTACTTGCCGAAAAAATAATGTTTCTGCCACAACGGCTCTTGAACTTCTATTCGACGGAAAAATGCCTGATTTTATGTTGTAAGTGTTCGGACGACCGTTACGGTTTTGAATTACGCTGAATAGTTACAAAATTTAAAGGATTTAGGTTAATTGGCGCAGAACCAATCTCAAATAGCGTTTGATTTGGTAAGAGCTTGGGTGCTGTGATCGTTAAGGTAAAATCCTTATTTACCGAAACACCTGCTTGGTCGGTCACAATGACATTAAAAGTAAACGTCCCGGCTTCAGAGGGATTCCCCCATAAAACCCCGGTGCGCATTTCATTTGTTTGGGGATCAATGTAATCACCAATAGACATACCGCTCGGTAATCGTTCGATAGCGCCGGAAATTGGAGTTTTGGGAGGATCGATACTTATGCGATAGGGCGTATTGCCACCTACAATGATCGTTCTTGGGACATAATGCTCTGTGAATGTGCCATCTTGGAGATTATCGACTAAGCCTAAGTTGGCTTCCAGATCGAAACCCGCCATTTGTGAGCCGATATATTTACCTACCACAATGCGAGACGAGCAGTCTATTGTGTACGAGTTGCCATTGGCATTAGTAACCTGTACCTGACTACTTACCCCATGCAGGTAGTTTGCCGAGTTTTTATCGGTCGTGGGGTTGACTTCATCGCACATCGCTTCACCGTTTTCGCCGTCGGTTGATAAACCATTACTCAGCGAATTTGGATTGATTTCAGGATCATCTGCGCCATAAGCGTAAAATTCATAGCGGCGGGTAATCGTTTCATCGCCTTTGTCTAAATTTTCGGCAAGACCAGGTTGTACCTGTTTAGCAGGCTTTTTGATGTCTTGAGTTTGCGTTTGTAATAAGGTCCATTCCGTTTCTGTTTCTGTTTCTACATTCTCTTGATCAATGGCATTAGTCCAGTCGGGATGTTTTTTTCCATCCATGTCAAGCATTGGCTTACCATCTTTATCCAACCAGGGACCGACTAAATCTTTTAAAGGAATATTTTTGTTATTGTGTGTTTTGGTTTTAATTACTTTTACCCAGGTTGGGATGCCGAAATTTTTGCCTTCTTGATTCGGCACAATAGGGGCTGGGATTGCTGCAACGACTTGTGCGGGTTGTACGATTGGATTGATAATTGGATCAGGCGGTAATAATGGATCAACCGATACCGGAGGAGTATAGACCCAGGTGGGAGTACTCAAATTCACCGGTTCGCTGGTAATGATCGATCCGCCATTATCTACCAGCCAATGGTATTTTATAGCTGTAGGCACTCCATAGTATCCTACGCCGAAATGCTCACAACCTGCATTGACAGAAGGGTCGGTACACATATGACAGTCATTTGGTGCAATCGGATTTGCCAAATCTTGGGCATTGGTAAACTCAACCCAATTACCATGTAGGTCCTTGGTTTTTGCTAAGTAACGTACAAATGTTTTAGGATGAAGTGGATCGGTGTCATCTTGAGTTATGACGGGCGCGCCATAATGGTTAAAATCATAAGTATAAGTAATATCAATGCTTTTAACATCGTCGAGTTCAATTTCGAAACCATGGCAGGGGTGACCTGTGTCATTGATGGTATCAAAATTATTGAGATCACCATAAGCCGTGCTGGCAAAAGAGACATTGATACTAACGCTCATTGCGGCAACAATTAACATCAATTTTCGAATTTGTCGCATAATTTCCACATTCCAAATATACATATTTTTAATGTGTATACTCTAAATTAAAATGAATCTGAAAGCTATCCACTGATGTTTGATAGATGTGAGACTTCGATCACAAAAGTGCAATTTTAGGAGTGAAGTAGGTAAAGAGCAGACGATTATCGAGTCGTATCACGTTGTTTTAATAAAGCCAAGAAAGCGTCATCAAAGTTCTTATTCAAAACAGAATTGATCGGGACATACCAAAATTTAGCATCGGCGAAGGCTTGACATTTTACTGCATCCTTTTCGGTCATCAGGATTGGACGAGAGTCTTTGAAATCCAGATCTGCTAAGCTATAGGCGTAATGGTCCGGAAATTGATGCGTAATCGGCTTAAGCTCGAAACTTTTAAGAAGATTAAAGAAACGTTCCGGATTCCCGATGCCGGCGACGGCATGGATGGGTTCTGCTACAAATGCAGAGAGAGGTTGTCGTTCATTTGAACTCAGATTGACGGCCTGATCAGCGCTGATGTTCATGGCATACTCATTAGCTTCGCTCGGTTCGCCATTGACCACAATAAAATCAACTTCCTGAATTCGACTGATCGGTTCTCGGAGTGGACCGACCGGCAAACAGTAGCCGTTGCCGAAACGGCGTTGCCCGTCTACCACGGTAATTTCAATGGTTCGTTCCAGCGCATAGTGCTGCAGACCGTCGTCGGATAAAATGACATTGCAGCCTTGTTGCTCAATTAACTGACGAGCACTTTCGACCCGTTTGGGTCCGACAACAACCGGGCAGAGACTGTTTCGGGAAATGACTAATGCTTCATCGCCAACTTCAGCCGCTTGGCTATCCGGTGTGACCAGTTGCGGGGTCTTCCGTGCTTTTCCGCCATAACCCCGACTGATAATACCAGGTTGATAACCAGTCTTCTGGAGCAGTTGAGCTAAATAAATAACCAGCGGGGTTTTGCCGGTTCCGCCGACGGTGATATTACCGACAATGATCACTGGTACCGGAAGCCGCGTCCGCTTAAAAATGCCGATTTTATAAAAAAACCGTCGCATACGAACCACATCGAGAAATAACATGCTCAACGGCATAAGCCAAGTACTGATGACCTGGTCTTTGTACCAAAGTGCTTCAATCCAGGATTGCAAAAGCTTTTTCATTGCACTTCTGTATCGTCGGCGGATTTCTGAGTCGCAAATGTTAACTTGGTAAAGCCAAGCCGACTCGCGACATCTAAAGCGCTGATAACTGCTTGGTGAGGGGTTTTGGCGTCGGCATTGATCACAAACGGTAATTGTCGATCTTCGCCGGCAAACTTGGACAATGCAAGTTCGAGTCCCTGTTTGCTTTGGCTGATCAATTCATGGGCTTTGCCATCCTCTTCGATCAAGGCATATTCACCGTCAGCATTAATTAGTAGTTCCACTTTTTTGGTTTCTTGCGGTGATTCAACGCCACCTGCTTCAGGGAGTTTGATTTCCAATTGAGCCGAGCGATCGAAGGTGGTGGTGACGATGAAAAAAAACAACAGGAACAGCAGCGCATCAATCATCGGTGTGACTGATATTTCTATTTTTTCTCTTTTGCGACGTTGAAAATTCATCAAGTTTACTCCCGATCCCCATGCATAATATCGATTAATTTGATCGCTTCAGCTTGCATGATAACCACATATTCGTCGACAAGTCTTTCAAAATAACGATAGAAAACCAAGCTTGGAATTGCCACAATCAGGCCGGAGGCCGTAGTAATTAACGCTTCAGCAATACCACCCGCCAAGAGACTCGGGTCGCCCGGTCCGTGTTGTCCGATCGATGCAAACACTCTAATCATGCCTGAAACTGTACCGAGCAAGCCGAGCAACGGGGAAATCGACGCTATGGTTCCCAAGGTATTTAAAAACCGTTCCATCTCGTGGGCAACTTGTCTGCCGGCATCTTCAATGCTTTCTTTCATGATTTCGCGGCCATGGCGACTGTTGACGATGCCGGCGGCTAAAACTTCTCCCAGTGGCGAACTGGATCTTAGGTGATGCAAACTCACTTCATCAAATCTACCCGCGCGAACTAATTGCCAAATTTGTGCTGAAGGTTTGGTCAACTCAGAAGGTATGATGCGTTTTTTTTGCAAGGACCAGAATCGTTCGCCAATAATGCCCATCGCGCAAATTGAACACATAATAATAGGTATCATGACCCAGCCGCCAGACTTTAATAATTCAAACACGTTTTATCTCTCGGTATGTTGAAGCAATATTTGCTATTTTAGCCCAATGCTCAGGGATTTGTATTTTTCAACGCAAAACTTGATTTAGTTTACATTTTTTTAGGGTTTGCCGCGCGCCACCCAGAGATAGGCAATTAATAATCCGAGTGTGCAACATAGTGAGGCCAACTTAAAGACTGTTTCGGGGCCTGTTATCTGCCATAAATAACCGCTGTAATAACCACCGATCATACCGCCTATTCCAAAACTAATGCTGCTGTATAGCGCTTGTCCTTTGCCAGGATGGGCGTTGCCAAAATAAGCTTGTACCAATTGCACTGCAATCAGGTGAGTAGTTCCAAAACTTGCGGCATGTAAGAGCTGGGCAAACAACATGATCCATAGGTTATCGGCAAAATCGGCGATTAAATACCAACGTATCAGGCTCAATAATAAACTGCCGAGTAGCATCGAGCGTAGAGTAAACACTTTGAGCAGTGGTTGCGCTGCTATAAAAATTATGATTTCTGCACAAACGCCCAGTGACCACAGGAATCCAGTCATCAATTCTGAATAATTGTGTTGTTTCAGGTAGATGGAGTAAAAAACGTAATACGGGCCGTGGGAGATTTGTAATAGAAGATACACTACGAAAAACGCAATAACTTCAGCTCGCAACAAAAGCTTCCAAATTCCAGGTTTTGAATTTGCGTGGCTGATGGCTTTGATGTCGGGTGTCAGCAACGACATGAACCAAGTAAGCATAAGGGCGCCGGCCAGAATGATCGGTAAAAGCGTAATCGAATACTGTTTAAGTAACCCGCCTATTCCTAATACTGCCACAATGAAGCCAAAAGAACCCCATAGCCGAATTTGCGCGTATCGATGCGGTTCGGATTTAAGGTGTGCCAAGGTCAGAGCTTCATATTGGGGTAGCGCGGCATTCCAGAAAAAACTGAATAGTAGCGTGACGACTGCAAATCCAAAATAGTCGTTGACGAACAAAAAGCCCACGAAGCCGAGGCTGGCAAGAAATGAGGTCAGACGGATAATGCGTAAGGTCCTGCCGCTATAATCCGCGATCCAGCCCCAAATATTGGGAGCGATAATTTTTGTACCAATCAGTAGTGCGCTCAATTCCCCAATGCTCGCAGCATCAAAATGGCGAGCTTCAAGATAAAGACTCCAGAATGGCATGAAACCGCCGAGTGTGGCGAAGTAAAGCGCATAGAAACCTGACAAGCGCCAGTAGGGAATAGGCATGGCTAAAGTTCTACTATAGTTTCTCAGATAAATAATATCCTGCCCGAGTTTGAATGAATCACACGGCAACCGCAAAATCTCTGCGCAATTTATCCATAACGCAAAGAATTTTACTGGCATCTTGCATGTAAGTTTCAAAAGTTGTGACGACTGAATCGTA
>CANNKG010000242.1 GCA_947505105.1 Methylococcaceae bacterium
CGTGAACGTACAGCTGATTGAGATGCGCTCATTAGCTTACCTCCTAAAGGATTTAAATTATTTTTATTAATGACTATCTTCATCTTTAGCTGCTTCGCCCTGAAAAAAAGCGAAACAGCCAGGAGGAGATAGTAATTACAACCAAAGACTTATTAAGCTAAGTCTTTTTTCAGAAGCTTAGCAATAGCTATAACTTCTGTGTTCACAACACCCATTACACCTAAAGCAGCCCATCCGAAGAATACGAAACCGTAGTGCAAAGGAGCAACAAACAACTCTTCCATAAACCAGAAAGTGTGACCCCATTCGTTCAAACCAACATTTGGCAGAATCATGAAAGGACCAACAACTGCAACCATATATTGAAGGTGCAGACCTTGCTGATAAGTAGGAAGTCTTGTTTTCGCATACAAGAAACAAGCGCCACCAGTGATGATGTAGATAGGATAGCTCAAGTAGAATTCAATGATATGACTTGGTGTAAAGTCAGTATCACGAACGATAGTTTGATGCCAAGTTCCATCTTGTTCTGTAAAGTAGCTAGCGCCGTAATAAATAGCGAAAGCGTACATTACCAACCAAGTCCAATGAGTAAAATGTCTTCTTAACTCTTCTCTTGGTGTGATTGACATTACTTTACGATCACGAGTTTTCCAGATGTAGCCCCACAGGATACCTGCAGTTGAAACTTCCAAAACAAACTCAATATAAAGAAAGTTCATCCAATATGTTTCGAATTCAGGTGCGAATGAATCCAGACCAGCTGACCAGCCATAGATACCTTCATACCAACGAACCCAAGCATAAAACACTACATATAGCAGTGATCCAAGGATCATATTTTTCTTATTTAACAGCGGTGCTTCCGCAGCATCAGCTCTCACTGATTCAGTTGTAGCTGCCATTTCTACCTCCAAAAATTATCAAATCCCTAACTTATTATGGCCAGGGGCTATAGTTACAACTCCATTTTCTCACTCGGACTTAATAAAACTAAAAACCAAGTACTAAGTGCCACCAAGTCAATTTAGTGAGCTGTCAGTCTACCAGTTCAATTCGCCTTGTCAAGCCAAAAACAAACATCCTGTTACCAATAAACAGAAATATCCGATTTTAAGCACATTGACTGTCTAGTTTTGTGGCGCGAGCAGGGGAAACAACAAAGGTTGCAACACTAACTGCATCCCCACACACCACAAAAACGGAATGACTTACTATCAAATTTAACCCCCCAGACTATATACTCTCTGCGGTCAAATTTGCGGAAAATGTAAAGAGCATAATACCTAGTACTCAGTCATTTTTTATAATGTCGGGTAGAGCTTCTTCAACTTTATCCGCGCATCCTCATTAGTAAATCGCCATTCCATGGGGCGCGTGATCACATTTCTATTTTCTTGCCAAGTTGCGACTTCTGTTTTTAATGCCTTTTGGTCTGGAATACGCCGACCCAGGCATTGCCTGGATAAAATGCTTAATTCGATTTCAGCCATGTTCAGCCAACTACCGTGCTTTGGCGCGTAGTGGATTTCCAGTTTATCTATATAGTCGCCGAGCTTCCTCAGGCGGAAAGGCCTTATAAAGCAATGCACCGGGTATGGGTATTTAAGTTATCCATCACCAATGAAATACGTTCCGCGCGAGGATACATGACATCAAACAAGTGGCGTATTTGATGCGCCCAATCCAGCGCTGTTCGCTGATCTGTCACCGCAACATGCCGTCTTCCTTCCAGCGACTCAAAAAACATAAACAGATTGCTGACGCCATTGCGTTCATATTCGGTGTCGTATTTTTCAACCGATCAGGATTTGGCGGGTATCGGCCGGCGTGTTTCCTTGAGGTGCTGTTTGCCACTTTCATTTATACAGATTAATGGATGCACTTCGTCGTAAGAACGCTTGTAAACATCCAATATATTTTCCATGGCGCAGACAAATTCAGCCTTCTCTTTTACCGGAATACACCATTCCTTGTTCTGCCAAGGTTTTAACTCGTTTTTTTTAACGCCTGACAAATCGTTTCATGAGCGATGCTTTCAACATAGCCCAGTTCCACCATCTGTTGTCCAAGCAAGCGTAATGTCCAGCGACTACGGACATCAGGGCGCATCCCAGCACATTAAAGCGACCAGATGAGTTTCGTTTTCACCATCAAGCTTTCGCTTTATAGCCCGAGTCGTGACCATCCGATTTAAGGCGAACGCTAAACCTTCTTGAACCAGTCGCTCCCTGACGCGGTCAACGGTGCATGTCGGAACCCCAAAGGTTTCACTGATTTGTTTATCCTGCCATTTTTCACCTAAGTGCGTGTTTTAAAAATAGCCGGTACCGGGGAAAACTTAGAAAATGGCAATTTTTTTGCTATGTCCAAACGAAAACACCCTAAACGCTACCCGACCGATTTAAACACCCGTAAATGGAATGTGATCCGTGACCTGTTGCCGACCGCCTTGTCCGGTGGACGACCGAGAAAAGTCAACCTACGGAAAATACTTAACGCCACTTTAACTATATCGCCCGGCGTGGTTGCGCTTGGCATTTGTTGCCGACGGACTACTTTCCGCCGTACCAAACAGATAGGACATCCGGTATCGGCACAAGCTCCGCTGTTTTGCTGAGGAATTCACAAAAAACCATTGATTGACAGTGACGTCGTTGGTCACAGTGATAACCTCGCGACGGACGGCTCATAAACAGCCAATACGTTATAACGCTGGCGTCCGTTAGCGGAAGGCAGGACCTTGCGCGCGAAGCCCCATACCATCCCCAAGAATAACCTCATCACCTCATACACTTAAAATATTGATTTCTGTTGAAATTAATTTAATCTATATAAGATTTTCATCAATTTATCTTAAAATCCATGAAGAAATATTCCATCATTATTTTTGTCGTAGCGTTAGCAACTTTACTTTTAATTCAAAGTAAGGTCATCATGCCTTTTGTTTACAAAGTAGTTCAATCAGACTTATTTCTTGTCGACAGTAAAGACCCCGGCGGGCAATCTCCTATTTCCACACCATTAACAGGGCTTGCCTTTCTACATTGCAATAATTATATAAAATCCAAACTTGGGCCGGATGTGTCGATTAATTTCCATGAACAGCCTCTTAATGCTTGGAGCCTAGGAAATTACCAATATATTGTTAATGCCGAAATCGATATCACTAGCGCCACAGAGAGCCCAATCACAAAAAAATACGTTTGCCGTATTACTTATAAAAATGGCGACAATGATGAAGGCTCTCTTGATTTTGAAAACTGGTCTATTGAAGGATTGTCAGGCTTAGATTCAATTTAGGATATTTATAGAACCCGAAGTTGGTCACCCGGCATAAAGTCTCCTCTTCCGGAAAGCAAGTAAGCTATCGTTCCCACGCTCCGGCGCTCGTCTTCATACATAAGCCTGTTCGGATCGCCTGCCCTGCGCCTAAGGTCCGGACCGGCTTATTCCAGCCCACTTCGAGATGTGTATAAAATTGAGCACCGGAGCATGGGAACGATGTCGTTTTATCCGCTCCAGCTACTACATAGAATACCAGGACTTACTGAATCGGGAGCATATACAGACTCTCTATAAACAGACTTCCGTATCCCTGATGGAGTTTCCGGACGGTTTCGCTCAAGTTTGCACAGCAATTGATGCACGCTACTTATGGCGGCCAAATTTAAAGGACGAAGCAGACAACCATTTAGTGGAATTGGCAATCGCAGCTCGCGCCGCCTATATTATTACCAACAACGTGTCTGACTTTGCTCATGCGGAACTCAAGCGCTTGGGTTATGAAGTCATTACACCGGAACAGATATTGAGGTTACTAAGATCATGACAACTTTATCCATCCGATTACCCGACGATATGGCGGAAAAGCTCAAGAAAATTGCCAAAGAGCGCGGCAACGCTAAGCGGGCGGCGCAATTGTTGGGTGAGTCGTGTAGGTTGGGTAACAGCTTTTAGTTGCCCAACGCTTTAGCATCCGGTGATGGAAAATAGAAATCCGTCGCCATCCCGAAACTTCGTAATGTTGGGCTTCATTGCATTCAGCCCAACCTTATATCTTGATTCTGACCTCTCAAAAGGCCAGAATCCCCGATTGATCATCGGGCGAATGGCGAGGAAGTCGTGCCCGACCTTAGGCATAAAGCCTGTTTCGTAGATTGAACTCCTCGCTATTCACACCTGCTATTGTAGTTCGAACGGTATTCTTAGGCTTGAAGCCTGTATTTATAAGGTTGAACATAGCGGTGGTTTCGATTATTAATCATTTTTATTATCTTCAGATTTCGGAGTGTAGCATCTTGTCTCAAATATCCTTTAAAATCACTATGGGTGTTGATATTGCTAAGAAAAAATTCGATGTTGCCAGCTTAATTGAAGGCAAATACAAACATAAAACATTCACTAACGATAAACTTGGATTTATTGCTTTTGTAGCGTGGCTCCTTCCCTTATGTGGTGACGTTAATCCACTGATTTGCATGGAAGCAACCGGAGCTTATAGCCTCCCGCTTGCTGATTTTCTAGCCAAACAAGGTCATTCTGTCAGTTTGGTTAATCCCGCTAAAATTCATGCTTTTGGCAAAAGCGAGTTAAGCCGTGCCAAAACCGACAAAGCCGATGCCAAGCTCATTGCTCGTTACGCTTTAATGATGCAACCTCCTTTGTGGATACCTGCACCCATCAATATTCGCGAATTACAATCCTTGATACGCCGCGTTGAACACCTTTTGGAGATGATCCAGATGGAACGTAACCGTCAGGAAACCGCCGAAGACAATGTTGTTGACTCCATCAATACGGTTCTAGCAACGTTAGAAGCAGAACTTAAAGCGACACGTAAAGCTATCCATGATCACATTAATGCCGACCCAGACCTCAAGCAACGTGGTGATTTACTTGATTCAATTCCTGGCATTGGCGATGCCGCTATTGCTTATTTACTCATCGCATTGAGCGCTCATCACAATTTTAACCATGCTAAGCAAGTCGTTGCTTTTGCAGGACTGGCTCCTGCGCCACGCGAGTCTGGGCAATGGCGAGGCAATACACATATTGCCAAAAATGGTGACTCAGCCTTGCGTAAAGCCTTGTATATGCCCGCACTTGTAGCTTGGCGGTATAATCCTTTAATACGTGTTTTTTGTGAAAGACTCAAAGCAAACGGTAAGAATGGTAAAGCGGTTGCTTGTGCCGCGATGCGCAAACTTATTCATATTGCATTTGGCGTCCTTAAGTCTGGCAAACCCTTTGACCCAAATTATGCCGTTTAATTATCGCTTGTTTTTTGGGCGGCAAGACGGTATCTAC
>CANNKG010000243.1 GCA_947505105.1 Methylococcaceae bacterium
CCAAAAAGGCGTGAAGATGAGTAAAATGGCATTTAAAGCTATTAGCCATAGGATAGAAAGAGACGCATCCCTACCGAAATACTACATGACTATCCAGCCTCAAATTTAAACAGAATTAATGGAGGTTATTTTTTGCGAGTTACCTTAGCTACCGGTTTTCCACTTATCTCAAAAAAACAAATAAGTATTATGGTAAATGCCTCGCTGTTCATATTGGGTCGTTCATTACTATAAAAATTTGGATTTGAATCAAAATTGACTGAACCTACTCATTGCGGTCCTTCGTGAGAGTACCGACTTAAAACAAAATAGTCGGCAGTATAATCAGCACTAACGGTATTTGTCCGAGCAATTCTGAGGCAATTGCTATTGCCAGAGGCAGGAGCATCTCGGACCCGGCACCCATACCCATCGCCAAGGGCAGTAATGCAAGAATTGCCGCCAACATCGTTATGACGATGGGGCGCATGCAATTGTTACCTGCCGTGGCCAAGCGAATTGCAATCTTGATGCTATCCGGCGGGCTTGCCAGATCCGAGTTATAAAACATAGCGACTTCGGTGACGATACCGATTACCATTGTTAAAAAAATACGGTCCCGGTAAGCTGCTCGAACTATGAGCCGCAATAACTTCGACACACTCAGGAAGAACCGAGTAGTTTATTACTACCCGACAAAACAACAATGACTGAGTACCAGTGACATATGCATATGCCAAAAGATATCGAACTTAATAAGGTAAAAGTAATTCCGGCAGCGCTAACAATATTGACCGGGCTCATTATCATAACGCCGTTATGTGGACTGCTGTTTCAATGCCGCTGCGATTGGCCGTGGTTAAACTTCTATTTCGAATGCAATTATTTTCATTCTGAAATGAGCCATAAGTGTCCATGGTGTAACTCTGATTTAGCTGGTCTAGGATCGATTGGGGTGGCGATGATCCTTGCTGCGGTGGCTGCGCTAGTTTTTACTCCCACTGCATTTGCTACCAAGACAGCAACAATAATGGCAAAAGTAGCGTTTGGACTGACCATTTTTATCTTGGTAGCAGTTTTAACTGGAGCGTTAGCAGCCTATAGCCAGAATTATCCGTGGGGCATCGGAAGTCTTTGAATAAACATGTTTTGAATCGCAATATTGAAAGTGTTGTTGTCCAGTCCGCGTAGCTTCGATTAGCGATAGCGTAATCGGAGGAATGTAAAATTTACATCACCTCCTGAGTTTATTTTAAAATCAACACGAACGATACGCTTTATAGATTATAACAAGGGTAAAAATATGCCAAATTATCGGCGAGCATTTATTCCCGGCGGCACTTGGTTTTTCACCGTGAATTTGCTTCAACGGCATGGCAACGATTTCCTGGTGCGCGAAATCGATTTGTTTGGTACTAGTACTCAGTCAATTTAATTATGGCGGGTGTAGTTCAAAAAAAAACCGTTCGTGGTGAGCTTGTCGAACCATGAACCGCAAATCCTTCGACAAGCTCAGGACGAACGGGGTATTTATAAGTACTCGACAAAACAAAATTGA
This sequence comes from Methylococcaceae bacterium, assembly GCA_947505105.1. Taxonomy (GTDB): domain Bacteria; phylum Pseudomonadota; class Gammaproteobacteria; order Methylococcales; family Methylomonadaceae; genus SXIZ01. The sequence continues at coordinate 1,538 of CANNKG010000243.1, forward strand.
CTGAGTACTAGCATGCGGGACGTTAAAAGACGCTATCCGTTTAAAATCGATGTTTGGGTTGTGTTACCGGAACATCAGCATTGCGTATTGACATTGCCCCCCCAGGCGATAGCGATTTCAGCAAACGCTGGCGTTTGATAAAAAGTAAATTTTCACGAGCCTTGCCTAATCCTAATACTGAACGACGTTCGAAAATTCGTCGCGAAGCTGGTGAACGCGGAATATGGCAACGGCATTATTGGGATCATTTCATCCGCGATGACTCCGACTACGTTCGTCATATAGACTATATCCATATGAATCCGCTAAAACATGCTTGGGTGAAACGACTATCGGATTGGCCTTACTCTACATTCCATCGATATGTTGAAAATGGAATTTATACTGAAAATTGGTGCGGTGATCTGAATGATGAAGTTGGGGGGATTGATATCTTACATACGTCCGATTTCGCTGCGCTAATCGGATCCTCGCGGGCTGTTTGTGTCAATTTTTCAGTATCCCCTCATTTTGTATGTAGCAAATTGATTTGACATGAAATGATAGTTTGTAATAATTTTAATACGCTAATTATCGTAACTTCGGGGCATTGTTACTTATGAAAATACTTTCAAGTCGTTCCTTGCTGTTGATATTACTAAGTGCAACTTCGGCATTATCTGCCCCCGTTCCCAAACCGCGCGACAATCCCTTAGGTTTACCGTCGGCGCCCGCGGCTGAATTACGCAAATTGTTTCCGTACTCAGCTCCCGCCGAAAAGGAGAAACGCATATTACCTATAAAACCGAAGCATACTACCTTGACTGAAGGTGAATTTCTCAATGGGATAGTGGTTAAATTCAAAGAAAATCAAAAAATACGCCTACAACAAAATAAATTCGTCAATTTAAGCCCTCAAACCGATAAAGCCACTCAGCTTGAAATTGATGAAATTAACTGGCTAACGGAAACGGTAAAAGCTAAACAGCAACGGTTGTTTAATCAAAACAGTGAGCAAGAATTGGATAACTCCAGACAAACCGGCGAGGATAATACCTTCAAGGAACTTCCTGATCTCAATTCTTATTTCATCATTGAACTTAAAGGACTTAATAAACTACAAGTCGAATATCTGGTCGATGAATTAAATAATTTGAATGTGGTGGAAATTGCCTATGTACCATCTAAGTTCTCGCTTCCCGTCATTGGTAAGCCGCAGGATAAGGCACCCGTTACTGGGAATCTCACTACTCGGCAAGGTTATCTGGATGCAGCCCCGGCTGGCATTGATGCGAGATGGGCATGGCAAAATCGCAAAGCTCGCGGCAACGGTATTCGGCTCACCGATATAGAATATGCCTGGAATCTAGATCATGAGGATCTAGGCTTTGATAGCACTGATATTCTTAACCCTGATGAAGCTATCTATCTTGATCAAGATTTTCGTTCTAAGGCTACAAAACACGGTACCGCAGTTATGGGGGAACTTATCGGCGCTAATAATACCTATGGCGTTACGGGCATAGCAAATCAAGTGGATATCAGTCTCTGGCGAGACAACGGCCTAATAAACGGACGCACCAATGCCATTGGAAGTGTCTCGCAAAATACCCTACGCGCAGGGGATGTGATGTTGCTTGAAATGCAAACTACACTCCCTGGCACACCGCCCACCTGTGCCACCGACAAAAATAATTATCCGGTTGAAGTGGAGCAAGCTATTCAAGATGCTATTATCATGGCTACTTCCAATGACAGAATTGTCGTTGAAGCCGCAGGAAACGGCGGAAATAACATTAACGAACAAAGCCGATTTGATACCGATTCGGGGGCGATTATTGTCGGCGCGGGTACCTCAACTAACCATGATCCGCTGTGTTCCTCGAATTATGGCACGCGGGTCGATGTCCAAGGCTGGGGGCAAAATGTAACCACCACGGGTTATGGTGACTTAACCAAAATTTACAAGCCTGCTAGTGCATCAGCACCCCCAAATCAAGAATATACCTCAAGCTTTAGCGGTACCTCTTCGGCATCTCCGATGGTCGCCGGTGCAATCGCAGTTATCAACGGCTATTTTAAGGCTAACATTTCCGCGGATAACGCCAACGGCAATACCAAGGGCACCGGTCGCTATTTACCACCGAAATTAATGAAACTGCTGTTAAAGAACACCGGAACGGCGCAAGGAACAGGCCGGGACACGGGTATTCCAACGACCGACGCGCTGCATAATATCGGTCCTTTGCCTAATATTCGAGCAGCTCTGGAACAAGGACTACCGGTGATTGACGTTAAGGCTAATAATTCGGATAGGCCCAAAGCTTTTGCGAGCAATACTGTCATCACTGTTAAGGCAACGTTCTCAACCGGTGGTTTAAGCGGCGCAGAGGTCGAATGGTGGGCCGTTGTGGTGAGTGGTGCTAACACCCAATATTTAAATTCCAGCTTCAATTGGGTCACGACACCCTCCTGGTTTTCTCAACAAGGTCTTAAAACTACCAACATGACCTTGTTTAAGGGGGCCTTACCTAAAGGCTCTTATACTTTCTACGTCGGCTTCGATTATATTAAAAACAACCAAATTGATTTTGGAAACCCGTCATATATTGATTCCGTGACGGTTACGGTAAATTGAGCTTTCTTTTTTTCGCGCCATTGCCTCTCACCAAGCCAATGGCGCATTATCTTCGGAGTAAGATCCTATGAATAAATATCTACTATATACTCTTTACCTGCTGATAACGGTATTTTCAGGAATCGTAGCGGCTAAAACTGAGATTGTTACTATCAATGATCAATCTCAAGAACGAGATTTTAAACTCCTCAATATTGGTGATACCGTCAGGTTCCTTAATGCCAAAAATCAGCCGGTGCGCGTCAAATTTAGAAATAGTACTTCTCGTGGTTTCGAATATGATTTTGTTTCCGACATTATTAACCCCGGTGCCTATTTTGAACATAAATTTTCAACAGCCGCACTGGTATATTTTATGGTGTATTCACTCGATGACAGTTCTGTAGAAATATTTAATGGCGATATAGAAATTCATAATCAAACGGTTTATATTTCTCCAAGCAATACCTTAGTCAACGGTAATAAAGATTTATTGGTGACGGTTTTTTATCATCTACAAACAACATCCCTGCCTTGTGATTGCGAAAGTCAATATTCAACTTTTGAAATCCATAATAATATTGCCTTGACCGTTGATCAAAAGACCTTATTCGACGGTAGAATCTACGACTTATTGGATTCGCCGCTGGTGACCGAACACGGCGATATTCAATATTGGCATTACTTTATTATCAAGGTGCCTGCTAATACCTTGGCGGAAGGCCGACATATCTTTCAAGTAAAATCGAAGGATTCTCCGATCATATTTGAAGAAACCTATTACAACGTCATTAAATAACTTCGAAACCGTGAGTCGTCGTAGCCGGATGTGGCTTGCGAAATAAAGGGTTTAGCATCACTGCTGTTCCCGGATGTCACCCCATTGGGCTACGATACAACAAAAGAGGGATTAGCCTGCGTAGTTCCGATTAGCGATAACGAGTTGACTAGTACTCAGTCAATTTTGGTATCTGCTTTAAATTTTGCGGTAAAGATTATAACCACCGAAATAATTTGACTAAAAGCCTTAAAGCGTAGATTCTTCACGCACTTTGAAAACAAAAGACATACAGGCTGAAATAATCGCCATTGACCAACAAGCCGGCCAACTAAAA
>CANNKG010000244.1 GCA_947505105.1 Methylococcaceae bacterium
CCTTAAAATTCCGTTCGCCCTGAGTTTATCGAAGGGTTGAACGGGATTTTAAGGTCTCACCGTCTGGGTGAACGCATAGAAAACCGTCCATGCTTCGACTGGGCTCAGCACGAACGGTTTTCTATGCGTTGAACGGCGCTTTTTAGGATTAATCCTTCCCGACACCAGACCGTCCAAATTGAGAATTGCTGACGCCTTTACTGCATCCAGGAATTACAGTAGTATTGGAGCCATACCCATACATATATAGTTACTCAAGTAATTTAATTTCTTTCCTTACTTACGAAAACCCATAAACTCCATGTCGACACCAGAAACTCAACCTGCCGCCAATTTTATCCGTCATATCATTGCCAAAGACTTGGCTGAGAATAAACATCAAGGCCGCGTCGCAACGCGTTTTCCGCCTGAACCCAATGGCTATTTGCATATCGGTCACGCTAAATCCATTTGTCTAAATTTCGGTTTGGCGCTGGAAAACCAAGGAACCTGTAATCTGCGCTTTGACGATACCAATCCTGAAAAAGAAAGTATCGAATACATGGAATCAATCGAACGCGATGTCAGCTGGATTGGCTTTACTTGGCACGAATTACGCCATGCCTCCGATTATTTCGAGCAATTGTATGACTTTGCGGTTGATCTCATCAAACAAGGCAAAGCCTACGTTGACAGCTCCACCCCTGAACAGATTCGCGAATATCGTGGCACCCTGACCAAACCGGGAATACCGAGCCCTGATCGTGAACGCAGCATTGAGGAAAACCTCGATTTATTTACGCGCATGCGCAATGGCGACTTCGCCGACGGTCAATACGTACTGCGCGCCAAAATCGATATGGCCTCCTCAAACATGAACATGCGCGATCCGACCATCTACCGGATTCGCCGCGTGCATCATCATCGTACCGGTGACAAATGGTGCATTTATCCGATGTACGATTACACGCACTGCATCTCCGATGCGCTTGAAGCGATCACCCACTCGATCTGTACCCTTGAATTCGAAGATCATCGACCACTGTACGACTGGGTACTCGACCAGATCGAGGTCCCCTGCCATCCACAACAGATTGAATTTGCGCGTCTCCAACTCGAATACACCATTGTCAGTAAACGCAAACTCAATCAACTGGTGACCGAAAAACACGTTCACGGCTGGGATGATCCGAGAATGCCGACCATCGCCGGGCTACGTCGGGCGGGCGTCACACCGGCGGCAATCCGAGATTTTTGCGAACGCATCGGCGTCACCAAAAAAGATTCGTGGATTGAAATGGCGGTCCTCGAAAACAGTATTCGCGAAGATTTGAACGAACATTCAGCGCGTGTTATGGCGGTGCTCGATCCACTACGGGTGGTGATCGAAAACTACCCCGATGACCAAGTCGAACAGCTCGAAGTCGGCAATCATCCGCAACGCCCAGAACTCGGCACGCGTAAAATTCCGTTCAGCAAAGTGCTCCTGATTGAACAGGAAGATTTCGCCGAAACGCCACCGCCCAAATACAAACGTTTGACCACCGGCGAAGAAGTAAGATTACGCGGCGCTTACGTCATTCGTTGCAATGAAGTGATTAAAGATGCCGACGGCAAAATTATCGAACTGCGTTGCAGTTATGATCCTGACACTCTCGGCAAAAATCCGGAAGGCCGAAAAGTCAAAGGCGTGATTCACTGGGTTTCCGAAACTCATTCTCTGCCTGCCGAAGTACGCCTCTACGATCGCCTGTTCTGTCGCCCGAATCCCGATATGGAAGCTAATTTTCTTGACGCCCTGAATCCCAATTCACTGCAGATTCTTAGCCAAAGCCGCGTTGAAGCAAGTCTTAAAGATGCGCCGGTAGAAAGTCGCTACCAATTCGAACGCATGGGCTATTTTTGTGTCGACAAGGACAGCAGTCCTGACCAATTGGTATTTAACCGCACCGTCACCTTGCGCGATACCTGGGATAGTTAGTGGGTACCGACTTGATCGATGCATATCAACCTGTCATTAGGGCCGTAGGTTGGGCTGAATGCAATTAAGCAATAAGACAAAGATATACGCTATTACATCGATATATTCAACGGGGAATATTATCGGCAAATTGAGCTGAAGCGATTATGGACTTTTCTTCAATGAGTGAGCGGTAATTTGTTGGGCTTCCTGACGTCAGCCCAACCTACCGAGCTGATGTTGATGTTGATGTTGATGTTGATGTTGATGTTGATGTTGATGTTGATGATGATTGTGTAAATAAACAGTTAATCATTGGTAGTTCACTTGGAAATTTTAGTATGTGGAATTACTGCCAACTTTTCGCAATAGATGTCATCACACAATGTCGCAAAAAATAAGTAATTCATATGAAGACGGATGATGACATATCGAAATAGAAAGTTTGCATGGTATGGTCTTATTTTTTTGCTCTTTATTGTTTTTTTGTATGACCTGAACTTAATTCTGTTTGTAATCTGGCAGAGTGCTTTTACCAATGCAGACATCCCCTATCTAAAGCACTGGTTTTACGTGTTGGTAGGTTTAGGTGCTATTTTACTGGTTGGATTGATATGGTCATTCAAGAATGCTGTAAAGGGATAGCAAGGGTCTAGCAAGGTAGCCTGGATGGAGCTTGCGGAATCCAGGGTTTGATATCACCGTGAATCCTGGATTTCATCCAGGCTACGGTGCTTTATCATCAGAAATATATGGAGAGGAACTTAATACTATTGATCAAAAAGAATCTCTAGTTGAGATTTTAGCTCATGAATATCAACATAGTAATGATCATATATTAGGAAGACTGAGAAAAAATATCGAAGACATATTAAAAATATCATTGGAAACTTATAAGGGAGTAAGGGAGTAAGGGAGTGGAACAATTCTATGTGTTATCGCTAGGCATCTTATATGATTATAAAATTATTAAAATATGTTTTAATACTATTTTTTATCTTAATAATAATTCTAATTTTATCTCCTATTAAAGATACCAAAATAGATTTTACAAAATATAAATTATTATCTTTTGAAGAGGCTTTGTTGAATTTCAAAAATGATACTGGGGTTTTTCCTCTACAAAAGATGGACTTAATGCTTTAATACAAAACACTAATTATAATAATTGGAACGGGCCTTACTTAAATTTTGGATTAATACCATCTGATATATGGGGTAGTAAATATGTATATAGAAATTTAAAAAACAATAATAAGTATATTCTCTATTCTGTTGGTGAAAATAAAATTGATGAAAATAGTGATGGAGATGATATTAAAGCCATTAAGATTATTTACAATTGGAAAGATTGGATAAAATCATTTATAAATTAACAACCCGCGGAGGGATCAATGGCAAGGTAAATTTATTTTAAGCCCCAATGGCCATAGGATGCTGCCGACGTAAGGAGGCGCACCTTATCGCGTTAACCTTTTGAACCACTTGCAGTGGGCTAAAGTAATAATCCCCGCAAACAAGGTTGGGCTGAATGTAATGAAGCCCACCAGATAAGGGCAATAAGACAAAAATATGCGCTATTACATCGATATGTGCAACGGGGAATATTACCGGCGAATTGAGCTGAGGCGATTTATGGACGTTTATACAGTGAATGATCGGTGATTTGTTGAGCTTCCTGGCGTCAGCCCGACCATCCGACCTACCGAGCTTTCACTTTTAGTTACCAATTTGAGCTTGATCTAATTTAATACAATCGGCGAGTTTTTTGTCTTCTCTTGATGTATGTAATGCGAACCAGAGAAATATAAAATCAAAAATCCCATCAGCATGAATCATGTCATGTTTAAACTCATAATATTTGTCTAGAACTTCAGCGAGAAGTTGTTGATGCAATTTTTGATGCTCTTCTAACTCGATGTATCCAAAATCTATCATAATGTTCTCTTCGCTGACAAAATGAAATTCTGCATATTTAGAGATTTCATTCAGAATTCTGAGCAATTTATCTTTAGGTGCCCCTGCCAATTGAGCCTCTTTAAAATCAACAATTAGGCCAAAGAAAATCCGATGTTCTGCATCAATACGATCATGTCCAACTTCAAATTTTTGATCCCAGGTCATCATCTGTATAATCAGTATTAAGTGTCTTGAAGTAGGGTTGCGTTTTTTGGCAACGATTTCGATTGATTGTTTCATATAATACCACCTAAAACCAAGGCAGCTTTACTCGATTGGCGGTATATTTTATTTTTAATATTCAATAATCCTTATTTAATAAGGATTTCAGGCTTAAATTCGTTAGTTTGGTTTTAGAAAATCATTCCTAAACCAGGGAGGCCAATTACTATGTAATCGACTGGCATTCCAAGAACCCAATGTTTGTGCCAAGGTATTGAAGCTGGCGTAAACCGACTCATGCCAAATGAGGGATTACAAACGAACCAGAGCCAATCTTCCATCACCCAAAATAGTAGTAATGCGCCCAACATGCGGGTTTCAAGCTTCCAGCTCCAATCGCTTTTTAATAAGCAATTGAAATGAAAAACCAGGAATATGAAAGGAAAAACCCAAGCATGATAGCCCGTCATGGCTCTACCACCCCAAAAAATGTCCAGTAACCAATGTTTCTCAATTCACCACGTTGGTAAATTGGCTGCCCAAGCTGCGGCACCTTCAATTTGAATTTCTACTTTAGCAAGGTAGCAAGGTAGCCTGAATGGAGCTTGCGGAATTCAGGGTTTGGCATTATCGTCATTCCTGGATTTCATCCAGGCTACGGTGCTTCTTGGGATAGTGCCAAAGGGGTAGTTTACCCTGTCATCGGATGCCCAAAGGATGGCATCAGCTCAAGGTCATAAGATACGCGTATAGGATGCTGCCGACGTAAGGAAGCGCATCGATCACGAATGATGTGCCTACTTTTTATGACAGGATGAGGTGAGGTACGAACCGCAACCTACGGCCCTCGTTAGTCGCATTGCCACCCGTCTTCCTAAACCCTCACTTGGGATCACAACTTCGAAACCTTCACAGATTTTCCTTCCCTCAGCTTCGCAGTTTGCAATTAATCTCCCTTCAATTCGCTTCAAAATCCTCGCGCAAAAAACGTACGATCACACAGAAACGGCATAAATACGCGCAAAAAGTGTTCGGCGTCAATTATCTTGTCCGGTTTGACGACAATTATTCTGGCCGGTTTTTAGTTAAAAATTAGGGTTGGTGGGTTATTTTTTTAAGCTCTGCTTTTTTCGATAGCTTTCTCCTTCGATTTCAATAATGCTGGCATGATGAATAA
>CANNKG010000245.1 GCA_947505105.1 Methylococcaceae bacterium
TACGATTCAGTCGTCACAACTTTTGAAACTTACATGCAAGATGCCAGTAAAATTCTTTGCGTTATGGATAAATTGCGCAGAGATTTTGCGGTTGCCGTGTGATTCATTCAAACTCGGGCAGGATATTATTTATCTGAGAAACTATAGCTTATGAATGGTCATCATTTCTAGCCAACCAATTTAATGTAGGCTTGAGGTTATTATTCTGTATGCCGGTCTAGTTCACATCTGTAAACAAGGTACCTATGAAGGCTGCTTCAACACCCACCATTATTGGCATCGGAGCATCAGCGGGAGGCTTGGAGGCTATCGAACAATTTTTCTTACACGTTCCCGCTAACAATGGATCGGCGTTTGTGGTTATCCAACATCTTGATCCTACTCACCATAGCCTCCTGCCTGAGTTATTGCAGAGAGCTACCCAGATGCCAGTCAAAGAGGTGACAAATGGCATGCAAACCAAAGCAAACTGCGTCTATGTAATTCCATCGAATAAAGACCTTTCGATTTTACACGGCAAACTTCAGTTACTGGAACCTATAGAACTACGCGGTTTGCGGCTACCGATTGATTTTTTCTTCCAGGCATTAGCAAAAGACCAACATGAGCGCGCTATCGGGGTAGTGCTATCGGGAATGGGTTCCGATGGCACCTTAGGTTTACGCGCTATTAAAGAAAATGCCGGCTTGGTAGCGGTGCAAACGCCCACATCCGCCAAATTTGATGCTATGCCTCACAGTGCAATTGATGCGGGGTTAGCTGATATTGTAGCCACCTCTCAAGAGTTATGGGAACAGATCGCCGCCTATCTCAACCATGGCCGACAGTTTCTCCCGGTCAATCCAGAACCTGTCATGCCATTTAAATCGCAAAGTTCACTGGAACAAATCATAGTTTTGCTACGAGAACAAACCGGTAACGATTTTGCACTTTACAAAAAGAACACGCTCTATCGTCGTATCGAGCGTCGCATGGGCGTGCACCAAATAGACACGATTAGCAACTACGTGCTTTATCTGCGTGAGAATCGTCAGGAACTGGAAATACTGTTCAAGGAATTATTGATTGGCGTAACCCATTTCTTTCGCGATCCTACTACGTGGGAAGTGCTTAAAGCAGAGGTCCTACCCGCATTATTAGCTGAATTTCCAGCGGGTAAAGAGTTGCGTGCCTGGGTACCCGCTTGCTCTACCGGTGAAGAGGCATACTCACTCGCCATGGTGTTCAAAGAAGTATTGGCACAAAGCCAACTCCAACAGCGGTTTAAGTTGCAAATTTTCGCCACAGATCTTGATCAAGACGCGATTGATCGAGCTCGCCAAGGCTTTTATCCGGCAACTATTACCAATGAAATCTCCTCCGAGCGAATCGCTAAGTTTTTTGTCGCGGAAAACAATGGCTACCGGATCAACAAAGACATTAGAGAGATGATTATTTTTGCCAAGCAGAATATCATCATGGATCCCCCCTTCACCAAACTGGATTTGCTTACCTGTCGTAATTTATTGATCTATTTTGATGCAGAATTGCAGAAGAAATTGATACCCTTATTCCATTATGCGCTCATTCAGCACGGCATCTTACTCCTCGGCAATTCTGAGACCATTAGTAACTTTGGATCGTTATTCTCGACCATACAATTTGATTCTAGACTCTATCGACGCCTTGAACAGACGCCATCAAATCTTGGCATCGAGTTTCCGACCAAGCAATTTCCGGTGACCACAATGACTCAGTCAGACGATTCAACACTTAAACCAGAGACCAATCTACAAAGTCTGGTTGACCAGTTACTACTTCAGAATTATGCGCCAGCAGCCGTGGTAGTGAATGCCGAAGGTGACATCCTCTATATCAATGGGCGCACCGGAAAATATTTGGAACCGGCGGCGGGTAAGGCCAACTGGAATATTTATGTGATGGCTAGAAACGGGCTGCGTCAGGAACTGACCAGTGCCTTCATAAAAGCAAAAGCACAGAACGAACCGGTTGTCCTACCCGGTTTGACCATTGGCACCAATGGTGGAACCCAAACCATAAATCTCACTATAGAAGCGCTGACCCAACCTGAAACCTTGAAGGGGATGTTTATTTTGGTTTTTACCGATGTAGCCATGCCTCGCACACACACACGTTCGCGCAAACCCTCCAACGAACTGCAAACCGTATTCGCTGAACTGCAACAAGCACGGGACGCGTTACAATCGATGCGCGAAGAAAAGCAATCTTATCAAGAAGAAGTCAAATCCTCGAATGAGGAACTCCAATCGACCAACGAGGAATTGCAATCTACTAATGAAGAGCTGACTACTTCGAAAGAGGAAATGCAATCCTTAAATGAAGAATTGCAAACCGTGAATGCCGAATTACAAGCCAAAGTGATCGATTTGTCGTGGGTCAATAACGACATGAACAACCTGCTCAATAGCATGGAAATCGCAACCGTTTTTTTGGACCGTAACCTGCATATTCGGCGTTTTACCAGCCACACTACCGAGTTATTCAAGCTGATGAGTGGCGATGTCGGACGCCCGTTGTCGGACATTGCGACCGACCTCGACTATCCGCAATTATACAAGGATACCCAGGATGTATTAAGCACCCTGGTGTTTATAGAAAAACAGGTACAAACACTTGATGATCGATATTTTAAGGTACGCATTATGCCTTACCGGACCCAGAATAATGTCATTGATGGCGTAGTGATTACTTGTGTCGATATTACCGAGACTAAAAAGCTGGAGGCACCATTGCGGAGTAGTCAGTCATGAAGAGCAAGCGGCCTAACCTCATTACGGATGCCGCAGAATTACGTCAATTAGCTGAGCAAAAAGTCGCCGCGCAATCAGCCGTCGAGCCAATCACGCTAGCCGACGAAAAGAAGCTCCTCCATGAATTGCAAGTGCACCAAATTGAATTGGAGATGCTGTACGAAGACCTAAAGCATGCCCATTCAGAACTGGAATATTCATGGGCTCGCTATTTTGACTTGTACGATTTAGCCCCCTTAAGTTACCTCACGATCAGTGATCGGGATACGATCTTAGATGCCAATTTGACCACTTCAGCGCTCTTGGGGCTGTCGAGAAACAAATTGATCAAGCAGCCGCTAAGCCGCTTCATAAACGCTACGGATCAGGATATCTACTACAAACATCGCCAAAAGCTGTTGGAAACTGGCAACAAACAGAGTTTTGAATTACATCTGATCAAGCAGGATGGCGTCCCGTTTTGGGTGCGCGTGGACATGAATCAGGCCCAAGACTGCAACAAGCAGCAAGTATTTCGCGTTGTACTGACGGATATCAACCAACAAAAAGCCAACGATGAATATTTGCGTCAGGCGGCTACCATGTTTGAAGCGGCGCGAGAAGGCATGATGGTGACCGATGCACAAACGTATATCTTAGTCGTCAATCATTCATTTTCTGAATTGACCGGTTTTTCAGCAACCGACGTCTTAGGGCGAACACCGAATATACTCCGCTCAGGTCGGCAAGATAATGCTTTCTATGATTTAATGTGGGCAACCATTCATCAAAGTGGCTATTGGCAGGGGGAAGTCTGGAATCGGCGCAAGAGTGGTGAAATTTATCCGCAAATACTCAGTGTCAGTGCGGTCAAGAATGAACATAATCTAGTGACCCATTATGTAGGGGTCTTTTCTGACATCACCCAACTCAAAAGCACTGAAGCTCGACTAGAGTTTTTGGCTCACCATGACCCATTAACTGGCTTGTCCAATCGCATCCTGTTATTTTCTCATTTGGAACATTGTATCGCCCTGTCTGGCCGTGAACATAAGTCAGCGGCATTGTTAATTATGGATTTGGATCGTTTCAAAGATGTAAACGACAGTTTCGGTCATTTAGCGGGCGATGAGCTACTCCAAAAGGTCGCTTGTAGACTTACTAGTAGATTACGGCGAATTGACACGATCACTCGACTCGGCGGTGATGAATTTGCCTTTTTATTGGAAGACCTGCCTGACCCTCAAGATGCTGGGTTAGTTGCTGCAGAAATCATTGACATATTGAATACCCCGTGGAGTCTAGCTAATGGGGTGGAAGTGCGCATGAGTGCCAGTATTGGGATTAGTTTATATCCCGATCACGGCAGAACTTCCGAGGAATTACTGCAACATGCCGATACCGCACTGTATCGTGCCAAAGCGGAAGGTCGTGGCATCTTTAAATATTTTTCAGAAGAGATGACGAAGGCTGCGCTGCGCCGGATCAATCTGGAATCCTTGCTACGTAGAGCGTTAATCAGAGAGGAGCTAATGGTCTATTACCAACCTCAAGTTGACATTAGCTCAGGCGCTATTATAGGTGCTGAAGTTTTGCTCCGTTGGAACAACCAAGAAGAGGGCATGATCCCTCCCAGTCAATTCATTCCGGTTGCCGAAGAAACTGGATTAATAAGTCAAATTGGCGAATGGGTACTAAAAAAAGCCTGTCAACAAGGACGCCAATGGCTTGATTCGGGACTCCCGCCCCTTAGAATAGCGGTCAACTTATCTCTCCACCAGTTTCGTCATGGTGATCTTGCAAACAGGGTGGAAAAAATTCTCTATGAGACAGGATTTCCTCCTAAGCAACTGGAACTTGAACTTACTGAAAGTGCCTTGATGGAACGGGAATCTGAAGCGATGATCATTCTCGGAAGGTTAAGAACTTTAGGCGTTCGTTTAGCTATCGATGATTTCGGTACCGGCTATTCGTCATTAGCACATCTGAAACGATTCCCTTTGGATATCCTAAAAATCGACAAATCTTTTGTCGATGATATACCGGATCATGAAGATGACAATGAAATTGCCGCCGCTATCATCGGCATGGCACATACCCTGCGTTTGAAAGTCATGGCTGAAGGGGTGGAAACCGAGGAGCAACTTAACTTTTTAAGGGGGCGAGGCTGTGATTACTATCAAGGCTATTACAAAAGTCCAGCCGTGCCAGCGGAGGCGTTTGAAGCATTGATTAGCGCGGAGGGCATTTTAAAGTACCCCCAGGAATAAGATTTTGCACCATGCTTCGACTGGACTCAGCACGAACGGTTTTTTTTGAACTACACCCGCCATAATTAGAGTTTGCTCAGTATATCAGCCACTGGAATGCTGTAGCCGTGCGGACAGTTTGAAATCGGCACATAGGATTACAAAGCACTGCTCAAGGACTCGTCCGAATGCTTGCATCAAACCAGCAGGGCTGAATTTACTGAAGGCAAAAAAGA
>CANNKG010000246.1 GCA_947505105.1 Methylococcaceae bacterium
ATGATTTTAAACAATAGCTGTAGTTGAACGAGGATAGTTTTTAGCATCTATTATCAGTTAAATACAGCACTATTTTTAAAACTAGCCGAAGTCATAAATTCGGGGAATTAAAATATGACTAAAATTGCCGTATTTCGACAGCCTAGCCTCTAGCTCATGAACTTTACCCTGAGTATCTTTGCGCTTTATGATAATATCATTCTGTGTTCCGCGTGGCGTAAGGCCACCACCAATAGACAAAGCCTTGGCTACTGAAATGTCTTTTTCAACGGGAAACTCGCCGGGGTGTTGGACTTCTCCATAGATATAAAACATAGGCGCTTTAGGTACGTAAATGACATCCCCTTGTTGGATTTCAAAATGTTTAGGATTTTCTGAAATACTCAATTGTTCATGCAAATCTATTTCTTGCTTGTGGGCCTGACCATTTTCATAACGGGTGATGATGACTTTCTCTTCGCCCGTATCACGGATGCCACCTGCCATCGCAATCACATCAATTAAGGTTGTTACTGAATCCAGCGGATACCGTCCTGGTGCATTAACATGCCCTAATACCGACACACGTTGGCTATTATTTTCGAGAATAATGACACTGACATGAGCATCTTGGATAAAACCACCCTTGGAGAGCGCATTGGCAATCAATTGTTCAGCTTTGAAGGTGGATTTACCGGCGACTTGTAGCTCACCAACCATAGGAAACGTAATTCGCCCGTTGCTTGAAACACGAGTTTCGGTTTTTAGATCGTCATAACCATAGACGCCTATTCTCAGCACATCATCGACACCAATGGTGTTATCAGCTAAAGCTAGTCGACCAAATAAAACAAGACATAACAATATCCACCTTCCGAGAAAAGTTGTTAATATAGATTTCATGTTATCGTTAATATGCATTTTTATCTTTTACCACTATACCAATTGTTTTAAAAATGATTAACAAATCAAGAAAGAGCGACCAATTACGTAAATAATCCAAATCGTATTCAATCCGTCCCTGCATTTTCTCAATTATATCTGTTTCACCACGGTAGCCGTTCACCTGCGCCCACCCAGTAATGCCCGGTTTGACTTTATGCCGAATCATGTAGCCCTTGATCAACTTGCGGTATAACTCATTATGACTCACCGCATGAGGTCTAGGACCAACTATACTCATCCTGCCTTGTATCACATTCAAAAATTGAGGTAATTCATCTAATGAAGTTTTTCTTAAAAATGCTCCAAAATGCGTAATTCGTGGGTCATTGCGTTGCGCTTGGGGCACATTACCACCATCTTCACAGACTGTCATACTGCGAAATTTATATACAATAATTTCTTCGCCATCCAGACCATAACGCCGCTGTTTAAATAACACTGGTCCTGGTGAGGTTAATTTAACACCTAACGCAATTAATAGCAAAATCGGACTGACCAGCAGTAAAATCATTAGGGATATTAAGATGTCGCTCAAGCGTTTACTTAGGCCATTAATTCCAGTAAAAGGCGTTTCACATATCGCAATCACCGGTATACCTCGGATAGTGCTGATATTCGCCTGAATCAAATCAAATAAAAAAATGTCCGGAATAAAGTAAATCGATGCAGTAGTATCGTGTAATTCCTCTAGCAGCGATTGAATTCGTGGTTGCGCCGTCATTGGCAGGGCAATATAAATATGCTGGATATGGTGGGTTTTCGCGTATGCAGGCGCTTGTTTGATATTTCCCAAATAAGGACAATTCTGCTGGTCAACTTTATCATCCAAACGATCCTGAGAACGGTCATCGAAATAACCGATACTATCAATCCCGATCAACGGGTTTCGATGTAATTCATTGATTAAGCTAGCGCTTAAGTCATTAAGACCAATCACAACAGCCTTGGCGCAATTTTTTTTGTTCAGCGAGACATTTAGCAACAGTCGGCGCAAAAACAACTGAGTAATTACTAGGATTACCGGGGTAAGGAAAAACCAGCTCAAAATGACTTCACGGGAGAAATGTTCGGAGGTTTTTGAGGCGAACCCAACCAATAAAAGCAAGCCAACCACTAAAAACCACTGCATGCATACGGCAATTACAGAGCTTTTCCAATAAGTCTTATTATTGCTTTCAAGATCAACATTATCCATCAACTGCCCTGTTAGCAAAAATGCCAACACCAACAAGACAAAATACTCTCCCTCAAAGGCTCCAAGACGGTAACAAATGACCGAAAACAATACAAAACAAACCACAATTGGGTTAGTTTGATTTTTAATAAAGAGGATAGAGGTACGCCTTATGGTAGCCATGCCCAAACAAAAAAATTTTAAATCTACGGGAAAAAATAGGCGTAAAAGAAATCCCTGGGTTTCTTACTTTAAAAGCAACCCAGGGATACTATTATTGAATGAAAAACTTAAAACAATACTTTTTCGAAAAGTTATTTTGTAGCGTTGTTATGATAAATTTTGCTTAGTAATGTAGAGTCTTGTATTGATGCCATTCTACCTCAAAAGCAACTAAATCATCATAATTTTGACTTAAGCAGCCGCAACATTCAACGGTAAAGCTGCTTTTTTAGCACGCAAAGTTTGCAAGCCGACTAAAGTCAAACCTACCAACATCATAGCCCATTGCTCTGGCTCTGGAATAGGACTAACATTCATAGACACTGCATATGATCCATTGACTGTCCCAGTAGACATACCAGTAGCTAAAATATAATAAGGGCCTGATGGTACATTAGAAAAACTAAAAGCAGTACCAGGACCACTCAGGAGACCGTTCGTAGTGCCATCATACAGAGACAAAGCGAAGTTGGTTATGTTTGAAGAAACAATGGTTGAAAATATGCTATATGAATAATTAATAGCACTGCCACCTACGCCACCAAAACTAGTAGCTGGTGTAGTAAAATTATACTTGTGAGCAAAAGACCCCGCTGTTGATGTTACTTCTGTTATCCAAGACCCTGAATAAGGGAGAGAAAGTGTGCTGAAAGTCGTGCTACCCGTCAAACCAAAGCTGTAGTCTGACGCAGCAATAGCTACTTGACTAACAGCGAAAAAAAATAAAATTGTAAAAAATCTGAAAGTTCTCATAAAAAATCTCTAAAAAATATTGTTGATGAACACAAGTCACAGAGTAATAACTAGTACTGCACTTTCAGTATCAACTATGTAAGCTAAAAAATATAGAGTCATTTATCCCGAATTTAATCAATTATCTATCCCAATTCTATTCATATTTTTCGGGACAATTATCCCGGACTAAATTACCTGGTTTACGATTCTGATCCACCTACCGGCAACATACGTACCTGATGGAAGCACACGCCCACCCCAAATAAGCCATGTTCTAACAACTCGCTACGCACAATCAAACCCCTGACGGCAAGCCTAACGCCATTCGGTAGTTGAATTAGCGAAAATAACCAGGCGCCTACTTTCAATAGGTAAGGCACCTGGAAATAAAATCCGCCTGAGCTAATGTTGTCAGTCAGTGTATAGGTTTTTATCGCATGTGCATGCTCGGTTAAACTCCGTACAAAAATCGGCAGCGCACAACTTCTTCGCACTTCGCGCCGTCTATTCGTTGCAACAGCTATAGATTCTGTCATGAGCATTGCCTTCATTCGCTATATTGCAAAATACGAATATTATGCCAAAACACGTATGCCAACACATCAGACAAATGTCCCCACTTTACACGGGACATTTGTCCTGAATTGTAGAAAAAATTCGAGCATACTTAATTTACAAGTTGATCGAAGAACTCATGATGAAGGATAATTTAAGTTTAATATATCGATCATCCTCTGTAACAATGCAGATGCTTTGTTAGGGCTCTCGGCTTCGGTATAGCAACGAAACTCCGGAGCATTACCAGAAGGTCTCAAATGAATGATACTTTGATCTTTAAAAGTAATGCGCAATCCATCAGTATTATCGCTCCCGCTGATATCACAAGTAGCAATTCCGAATAGTCGAGCAAATTCATCCAAATCCCCACTCCAGGTTTCAAGCAATTTTCTACTTATTGCAGACGGAAAATTTTGCAGCCTATCGCTGTCTGTGTAACGCTTAGGGAGACTATGTACTAACTTTGAAATAGTGCAGTTTAATTGCTGGGCCTCCGCTAAAACTGCCAATATCGGTAAGAGTGCATCCCGCGTTGGCAAAGCTTCAAGATGCTTAACTGGGTTCATTATCGGAGAACCCAATAAAAAACCACCATTAGCTTCAAAACCGGCGATAGAGCCCTCATTAGGTAAAAATTGCATCATGCCTTCTATAACATAAGGCGACCCAATCCTTGTTCTCAACACCCGGTCAAAGATACCACTCATTTCGATTGCACTATTAGAGCTTACCGGTGTTGCAATTTGCTTAATTTTTAGATAACGAGCAGTTAACAATCCAACAATGTCACCGCGTAACCATTGTCCGTTTTCATCCCCAATCAAAGGCCGATCAGCATCGCCATCTGTCGAAATTATCGCGTCAAGACCATATTCTTTTGACCACCTTATCCCTTTTAAAATATCTTCATGACCAACTGCTTCCGTATCAATTGGTACAAAATTATCGGTCCGCTCAAGAGTTATAACTTCAGCACCCAGAGTTATCAGTAAGCGCCTCAATAAATCCCGTGCAACACTAGAATGCTCATACACACCTACACGCAATCCGTTTAACAGGTTTAAACCAAAAAAGTCGATATAACGCTGCTCATATAGCGCTATAGCCTTTGTATTAACTTCAGGTAAATTAAATTGATCAATAGATTGCTGATCGGGAATTTGAGTATTTAGTATAGCGGTTTCATCGACCTTACTAATCTCACCATCGGGACGATAAAATTTTATGCCATTACGATCGAAAGGTATATGACTGCCTGTTACCATTATTGCCGGTATTTTTTCTTGCTGCGCGTAAAAAGCCAAGGCTGGAGTTGGTAATGCACCGCAATAGTCAATGTTAAATCCTTCCCGTTGAATACTTGATGCACACGCTGTAGCAATTGCCGGACTACTCGGGCGGAGATCAATCCCAATGGCCACACGCTCGAATTTAAATGAAGGGCGGATTCAACTCCGAAGTGCAATCGCCAATAATAGGATATTAAGGAAGGCTAACTGATATAGTGCCAAGCTTTTTTCTATCCGACTAAAGACGAGAATGAACTTGAAAGACTACCATCAGTTAACCCAAGCACTAAGATACCA
>CANNKG010000247.1 GCA_947505105.1 Methylococcaceae bacterium
AGCGAGAAATATTCTCGGGCTTCATACGTCGTGTCGCCAATCACATCGACTGCAATGATTTTTGAAGTCTCACCAGGTGCAAAAACTATGCTGCTGTTCACCGGGATATAATCACTGCCTGCTTTAGCCATAACATCGGCAGTGCTATAGTTTACCGTGACAGGGGTTGTGGCGCCTTGAGACAGTTGAACAGTAAATTTTAACTGGCTAATCCCAGAATTTCCCTCGGTCACAGAGGCATTATTGTAGGCTAGGCCAACTGTTGGCGTTATAGTTGAAATAGCAGACATATCATTTTTGATGGTTACAGTATTGCTAGGTGTACCGTTAACACCGAACGCATCGGTATAAATTCCATCAAGCTTGATTGTAGACATAGGCGATTTTGTGTTCACGCCCCACATAAAATCGGCCGTAAATGTAGTTGAAGCAGTTTTGCTTTGAACAAGATTGGTAACCACACCATCGGTTACCTTAATATCGCTCAGACCAAACCCGATGGGTTGGTCAGAAAATGAAAATGTTAATACAGCTTTGCTGTTGGACGAAACCTTGTCTAAATTACTGGATAGAGTAACTTTTAAGGGTGATGACTGATTGTTTTTTATAGTTGCCATTTGTACTACTCCGAATAATTTTATTGTTCATATTTTCATAGGAGTAGCGAGGTAAATTAGAAATTCATAATTTCTAAGCAATCCCGCTATCATAGAGTTTTTAAACTCGTTAGACCGGAGATTTTGCGTCACCACTTTTCAATGATTTTGCCAAATACTCTAAGAAATAAGAGTAGTAAATAATTAACTTAATACAAACATGATTTTTTTATAAAGTGTGCGAATAATCACATTTTTTAATTTTTATGGGCAATATCAAAATTTGCTATCCAATATTCACTATCATACACATTGAGAAAAAGCCAATTGCATATTTCCGCGTGATGTGTAAGCTTTAAAGATTGTTTTAGAAAACTGACAAAAAATAGAACTTGTGCATTAACGGAAGCCTGAAATTGTGGATTCAGATATTCCTTGCCGATCATGAATCTAGAGACAAAGGTTGCAACCGCATCCTGATACAATGCCCGCTGCCATTGGTAGGCATTACTGATAATGTCAGTAAGTTGGATCTGTTGGAGAGGAATATAGCCATGTTTATCATGGACAAGGATTGTTTAATGGCGAATAGAACAAATGAATCAGGCCTTGGCGATAATTGGAGCTTTGTTTTTAGATCCAGTCAGCATTTCGGGACCGATCAATTCTCAGAAAAGTCTTTATGGCTAGCAAATTTACTGCTCAAAGAATTGCCGCTCAATAACCAGCTACCCTCTTGGAATTCTTGCTTATTTTCAAAATTTGAGAAAGATCTATTCTAAAATTGACCCCAAATCGCTATAATCAACGCGCATGTATTTTTAACTTACCGCACGGACTTATTTTAATGAACCAAGCAGCCCTTCAATTAATAGAAAATTATTATGCCGCCTTTAATGCGGGAGACATGAATACTTTTTTAAGCTTATTAACCGATGATGTCATTCATGACATTAACCAGGGACAACGCGAAACAGGTAAAGTCGCGTTTGAACAGTTTATGCAACGCATGAACCAGCATTATCGTGAGCAACTAGTCGAAATGGTGATCATGAGCAATGCGGAAGGAACGCGCGCTGCGGCTGAATTTGTGGTCTTGGGTGAATATTTAAGCACCGATACCGGTCTTCCAGCTGCAAATGGTCAACGTTATCGTTTGCCTGCGGGCGCTTTTTTCGATATTCGGGACGGTAAAGTGGCTCGCATTACCAATTATTATAATCTGGAAGATTGGATTGCCCAGGTAAACCAAGCCTAATCTCGCTGTATTTCAGACAACCTTGTTGTGCCAAGCTTAACACTCTATCCCGATTTTTAAGCACAATTGGCACAACCCGAAGAATAAAAATTAACTCATAAGGTTTAGACTGATGACCGAAAAAACTATCTCCAAGCACCTCGCCAATATTGAAAAGCAGTTTTCAATGCACAATCCGGTATTACAGCAAGCCACCAAAGTTTTTCATGAACTCGACCAAATCGAATTCGAATTAGGCTTGCTTGAAAACGACGAAACCACCGCCCGAAAAAGCACCTGGTGGCCTATTGTGAGTTTTATCGGAAGTAGCGCATCGGCAAAAGCTCAGTTTCTAAACCAAATTCTAAGTTCGACCGGTCAGGCGGTAAATATTTATGCCTCCGGTCATAAATTCACAGTTTTGCAGCATACGCCGCAAGCAACTCTAGCGACCTTACCGGGTACCGCATTAGATGTTGATCATCGTCTGCCCTTTTATCAAATTAGCCAACAAATCGAGCAATCCGTCAAAGGTGAAGGAAATAAAATTAATTCATATCTTGAATTAAAAACCCTTAATAGTGCGCGTTTGAAAAATCGTTTATTTATCGATACGCCCGATTTTAATGGCGGCGCGGCAAATGCTGTACAAACCTTATTGATGCAACATGTCGTCGCTTTATCTGATCTGGTGGTCATTTTTACCTCCATTTTTGAAAGCGATCCAGTAGCGCTCGAACCGCTACTTGCCGATATTAAAACGCATCAGGATTCCAACAAATTTATCTATGTGATCGATCATTCCAGCATTACAGTCACCGCCGAACGTGCTCAAGCGAGCATCGCCAGTTGGCAAAAACGCCTCGGCGATCTGGGTTTGAATACCGGACAATTTTTAGTTTTGTCGAATCTCGATGGCGTCACACAAAATCAGGCGCTTATTGAACTCGATCAGCGTCTTGCCAATATTGACAATGACCGTTCTTATCGTGTGCTGCATTGCCTTGAAAAAGCGATCCGAGATGTCAACGATGTGATCATGCCTGAAGTCGAATTATCAATCACGCGCTGGAAAGAACGCTGTAACTTTTCAACCTTGATTATCATTGGCTTTCTAGTCACCTTGATGCTGTTCGCCGAAATTTCGATGGGGGTTGTGGATTTGCTACTTGACCCGATTATCGGCCCGATTACACTGGTCGTGTTAATCGCGTTCTTAACACCCATTCACATCATGATGAGTAAGGCGCATGCTAAATCTTTTATTCGCGAACTTGATGTCCGCCAGAAACAATTACTGCTAACCGAAAATCTGGCGGGCTTATTTGAACAAAGTTTGAGCTTTTGGCGCATGTTGTTACCCATTAATCACCCGGTCGGTCAAGATAAAAAACATCGTGCCCAGTTAAGACGTTTACATGAGCGTACTAAAGATTTAGTACAAAAACTGAATGACAACTTTAGTGTCGATCATCGTTTTGAAGCGGAGTCTTCTTCGTATGCCTCTTTAGACTTGCAACAAGATTAAGGGACTGTCTCAATTAACCCGCATAAGCTTATCAAGCCAGGCTACTTATGGAATACTTGAGACTTTACTTACCTCTTTGTCGTTTTAAAGGGAATCCGCTTTCGTTACCCAAATCAGTTAGCTTTCTAAAATATAACTTGATTTTTTACTATTGTATTGAGCTGTTCATGCAGCTTAATATGATAGACGATCCATTTGAAGCCGTTGTCGATATTAGCTGCGAAACACTCCTGAGTTTAGCTTTCGTCGCGTGCACTTTGGCTCTAAATCGGTCCATGGATAAGTTCGTCCAAGTCGCCAGCGCCATGCTAGTCAGTGAAAATATCCTGGCCTGTTTAGCACTACCGATCGTCGCCTGGATTACCATGAGTGAATCGATTCTGAGTTATTTATTGCTCGGTGCCTTATTTTTCTGGAATCTGCTCATCATTAGCTATATTTTCAATTTGGTCCTTAGAATCAATGTCTTGGCAAGTTTGATCATGGGGGTTTTATACTTCATGGTGACCTATATCGGGACTTTTTATTTAAGCACCCTTTCAAACTTATAAACCGGTAAATTCTAGCCAGCAACTGTCATTTCCAAATCTAGTCTTTTTACGACGCCCCTTTCATCATGCACTGTGTAAAAACCAAGCACGTCGTAGAAGAACTTATTAAAAAATCTCGCTTTATCGGCGTTATATTTCCATCAGCCAACGAGCGTTCGGCTTTAGAACACCTCCAAGCCCTTACCCTCGAACATCCTCATGCAACGCATATTGCCTTTGCTTGGCGTATCCAGACACCGCATGGAATCGTTTATCGCTTTCATGATGCCGGAGAACCCTCCGGAACCGCTGGAAAACCGATTTTTCAACACCTGGAAGGTAAAAATCTGATTAATGTCACGCTTGCGGTCATTCGTTATTTTGGAGGAATTAAGCTAGGTGCAGGCGGCCTGACACGAGCTTATAGCAATACTGCCGGCCTCGTTATTGAGACTGCCGAACTCGCCGAATATGTTGTTCTGGATCGACTACTATTCACGCTAGATTATGCACAGATGCAGGAATTTGAATATTACTTGAAAAAACATTCTGGGGTGATTATCGAGCAGCTATTTGAGCAGCAAATTAAGCTCATTATTGAAATACCGCGGCTAGAAACTCAAAACGTGCTGCAACGTTTCAATGGTCAATTGCTAGCCTAATATTTGGTCAGATTCTTTATTGTTAGTTTTCAATGGCTGCCCCTAATTTTAACCAGTTGAAACAGCGACTCATTTAGCAGCATCAGCGACAATTTTTTCTAAAATCCCGAAGTAAACCTAAAGCTAATCCAGGTCGGGCTTTAATCGATTGAGCGTCGACATCAAAATCAACAAATAAGGCGCTGTCCGGAAAACCATGAATCTGCTCCTGAGTAAGTTGATGAAACCCCATACTCCATTGCGAAAATTCTCGTTCGGGGATCGGATTATTAATAATTTCAATAATATTATGATGGCGAGGATCAATCGAAATGCGCTGAAATGTTTCAGTGATGCAATCTGATTCACCCTCAAGCACTTGAAGAAAATTGCCTCCCGCATAGAGCAACATTCCCGTAATATCATTCTCCTTATTATGCCGAATACTAGATTCGAGTATCTGACTAGGCTGTCGAAATACGGCAATTTTAGTCATATTTTAATTCCCCGAATTTATGACTTCGGCTAGTTTTAAAAATAGTGCTGTATTTAACTGATAATAGATGCTAAAAACTATCCTCGTTCAACTACAGCTATTGTTTAAAATCATG
>CANNKG010000248.1 GCA_947505105.1 Methylococcaceae bacterium
ACCAAAAAGGCGTGAAGATGAGTAAAATGGCATTTAAAGCTATTAGCCATAGGATAGAAAGAGACGCATCCCTACCGAAATACTACATGACTATCCAGCCTCAAATTTAAACAGAATTAATGGAGGTTATTTTTTGCGAGTTACCTTATTAAGTGTTGGTATGGAATTAATATCGACATTCACGAACGCAAACAAGCCGAACAAGCGCTGAAAAAAAGTGAATACCTGCTCCGTGAAGCTCAACAAGCCGCGAATATCGGCTGTTATATTACCAATTTGGAAACCGGCACCTGGGAATGTACGCCGGTCATGGATAAGATTTTCGGCATCACTGACGCTTATCCACACACCCTAGAAAACTGGTCGAAATTTTTGCATCCCGATTTTACTGAGCCAATGACTCGCAGTATTCAGCTGGTCATACAAAATAAAATACCTTTCGATGAAGAATATCTGATGATTCGCCCCAGTGATGGAATGGAACGTTGGATGCATGGTTTAGGCCAAATTGTCTATGACGAATTTGGAAATGCAGTTAGTTTGTTGGGTACTGTGCAAGATATTACCGAACGAAAACTTATCGAACTGAAATTACAGCGTCAAAAAAATCTATATGTGGCGCTTTCAAAAATCAATGAAGCGATTCTCCACATCGTTGATGAAATACAATTATTTGACGAAATAGGCCGGATTACGGTTGATAGTGGGTTTATGAAATTAGCTTGGGTGGGGGTTGAAGATACTGCGAACGAGCGAATTATTCCCTTAATTCAGCATGGCGAAGGCGTTGCTTATTTAGACGGCATTTTTATTTCGACGAATCCCAAGCTTCCTGAAGGTCAAGGTCCAACGGGTATGGATTGGAACACTCATCAAACTGTCATCAGCCAACAAAATCATAATAACTTGGCATTAGCTCCCTGGGCCAGTCGAATACAAAAGTATGGCTGGCAATCATGTGCAAGTTTCCCTATTTTGCGAGACGACTGTTGTTATGCTGTCTTCACGGTTTATCATACTGAAGCCAATATGTTTGATGAGGAAATTATCAGCTTACTAAATGCCATGGTCATGGATGTTTCATTTGCGTTGGCAGGAATAAGCATGAGAAAAGCTTTGATTGAGAGCGAGGAGCACACAAGGTTACTGCTTGATTCGGCCAATAGCGGTATTTGGGGTATAGGACTTGATGGTATTACCACTTTTATTAATCCCCGCGCGTTGAATCTTATTGGTTATTCTCGAGAAGAATTAATCGGTCAAACGATACCTCAATTGATTCATCATAATGACCCAGATGGTCGCGTCTATCCCAATGAACATTGTCCCATCCTTGCAACCCTTGTCGATGGTCAAAAACGTATCATCCATGAAGATGTTTTTTTGCGCAAAGATGGCAGCCATTTTCCAGTCGAATATACCACCCATCCTATTCATAAAAATCAAGAGCAGATCGGTGTCGTCATCGTATTTCAGGATATTACCGAACGAAAAAATGCTGAACTGGCGTTATACCAAAGCGAACAACTGTTTAAAGCTATCACCCAAAACTCCCCTTTGGCAATCGCTATGTGGTCAGGCGATGAACAAATACTCTCCTATATTAACCAAACTACCGTAGCGCTTTTCGGTTATACCCAAGATGAACTGCACACCTTATCTGACTGGTGGCCTTTGGCTTATCCTGATCCTGACTATCGTAGTCGGGTGATCACAGAATGGGAGCGGCGAGTTACCGAGGTTCTTCAGAATCATAACCCCTTTGAACCGATCGAAGTACTCGTGACCTGTAAAAACGGTTCTCAAAAAAGCATTGTCTGGGGCTTTGCACGTATCGCTGAACAAAGCATTGTTTATGGCCTGGATTTGACTGAACTCAAACGAGCTGAACGGGCATTAATAGCGAGTGAAGAGAAATTTCACACCATCGCTCAATGCGCCCCTGTTTCTATCCTCGTAACCGATGATACGCCTGAACAAGAGAGTAAAGTGCTCTATACAAATCCAAAATTTACTGAACTCTTCGGTTATACCCAGGATGAGATAATTTCAGTTGACACTTGGTGGTCACTGGCCTATCCAGACCTAATGTATAGACAAGAAGCGCGGCAACGTTGGAAAAGGGCAATTGAAGACGCGCTTCAACATCAAACGCAGATTGACCCTCAAGAAGCGCTGGTGACTTGTAAGGATGGAAGTCTTCGCAATGTTGAATTTCGTTTAGCGTCGACCGGTAATGTCAACGTCATCATCGGTACCGATTTCACAGAACGAAAATTACAAGAACAACAGCTAGAGCTTTATCGTAATCATCTGGAAGAATTAATCAAGGATAAAACGCATGAATTACAAGACGCTAAAGAAAAAGCGGATACGGTAAAATTCCTGAGTGATCAGGCACTGGATTTAGCCCGTTCGGGTTACTGGTTTATTGATTATAGTGAAAGTGATGCGTATTACATCTCTTCAGAGCGTACTGTCGAAATTTTTGGTGATCCTCCTCGAGCAGATCTCCGTTATCACATCATGAACGATTGGTATGTGAATATCGAAGCGGTGGATAAATCGGTTGCGGAGGCTACGCTGGCTAATTATTTGGCAGCAGTTGAGGGAACTGTCGCGCGTTATGATATGGTTCATCCCTACAGGCGTCCCAAAGATGGGCAGATTGTATGGATTCACGCTTTAGGTCAAATCATCCGAGATAGGCTGGGCAGGCCGACAAATGTGTATGGCGTTGTTATGGATATCACCGCCAATAAATTAGCCGAAATCGCTATCAGCGAGACTAAAGAAATTGCCCTGAAAGCATCTAAGGCTAAGAGCGAATTTTTAGCCAACATGAGCCACGAAATTCGTACGCCAATGAACGGTGTGATTGGCATGATCGATGTCCTCATGCAAACGACACTAAATGGTGATCAGTTGAAAATGGCCCATATTATTCGTGATTCGGCCCATGCTCAGCTTGCCATTCTGAACGACATTTTAGATTTCTCCAAGATCGAGGCCGGGAAAATGGAATTGGCTCCCGAACCCTTCCTGATCGAAGCGGTCGTCGAGAGTGTTTGTGTCATGCTCGATCAAATGGCACACAATAGTAAAGTTGACCTTAAACTATTTGTCGATCCTAAAATTCCTCGCATGTTGTACGGTGACGCTCAACGGTTACGCCAAATTTTGACAAATCTAACCAATAACGCCATCAAGTTTTCAAGTGGATTGCCGCATGTCGGTGAAGTTAACGCCCGCGCTGAATTTCTTCGGTATGAGGATGACAGAGTATGGATACGCTTGATCGTGCGTGACAATGGTATTGGTATCAGTGAATCGGTTCAAGGTAGGTTATTTCAACAATTCGAACAAGCCGATGCAAGCACTACCCGTATTTATGGGGGTACTGGACTGGGATTAGTGATTTGTAATCGTTTAATCGAAATGATGAGTGGGGAAATTAACTTACAAAGTGCGCCAGGACAAGGCAGTGTGTTTACCGTTACTTTACCCTTCATCGTTCCACATGAACAACCTGATCTTGAATCTTCGCCGGTTGCCGATATCCATTGTCTGATCATTGGCCCGAATACTGGACTGACTGCCGATATTGCTACCCATCTTAGTCATGCAGGAGCCTTCATTGAGCAAGTAGCCGAAATCCAAATGGTCGAAACGATGGGTTGTCCTGAGCAATCGCTATGGATCTGGGTGTTTGATTTGTTTGGTACGCCCTCCCTCGATGTCATGCGGAATGCCGCACGAAATTATCAGTTGAAAAAAACAAAACCTCTTACTATTGAACATCTGGCAATAGGGCGAGGACGACGACGTAATCCACGTTTATTAGCGGATGATGTGGCACAAATTGACGGCAATTTATTAACTCGACGCAATATCATACGCGCAGTAGCTATTCTGGCCGGTCGGGCCGAACCAGACGATCACCTGAGTTCTCCATCAATCAGGTTGCGTGAAATTCCCGAGCTGACGCGAGAACAAGCCCTAGAGAAGGGCCGCTTAATTCTCGTCGCTGAAGATAATGAAGTGAATCAGAAGGTTATTTCTCAACAATTAAGACTGTTGGGCATTGTCGCAGATATCGCCCATGATGGACGTGAAGCATTCTCTCGTTGGGTAACGGAAAAGTATGCCCTCGTCCTCAGCGATATCCACATGCCAAATATGGATGGATACCAATTGGCTGCGGCAATCCGCGCGGAGGAAATCAAACAGGGCTTCCATTCAATTCCCATCATCGCATTGACTGCCATCGCTACGAAAGGCGAAGCTGAAAACTGCCAAACTGTGGGTATGAATGACTATCTGACCAAGCCAACACCACTTTCGGAATTGAAATCCATGATGGAAAAATGGTTGCCGAGGAACAATGAAGCTGACTTAATGACTAACGAACCCAAGCAAGCCATCAAGTTATTCGAGGAATTCAAAGATTGGGACGCTTCAGTGCTTCAGCAAATGGTTGGCGATAATCCAGCGATACTTCGACGTTTCTTAGAGCTTTTTTTAGTGAAAAGCAAGGAACAACAACAAAAACTTCAAGCAGATCAGGAAATAGAAGATCTAAAAGCAATCGGATTTACCGCCCACGCGCTCAAATCTGCATCACGTTCGGTAGGCGCACTTCGTATCGGAGAACTTTGTCAAGCGTTGGAATCGGCGAGTAAGGATAATGACTTAGCAAAATGCAAACAACTTATCGAGGAAATGTCTGAGGCCTTTGTAGTTGTTGATCAACTCATTGAACAATTTTTAAGTCAAATCTAAGGCTAATTAAACTTAATAATCTACAAAGCTGTTGATTATTTGATCAGATCGACATTAAGTTTTGACGCTACTGTAAATGCCCTAAAATCAGGTAGATATTATGATTTTGATCAGGTATTTGTGACTGGAGTAACCTTCTACCATCCTTTAATGGACGCTAAGAAATTTGTCGGTGACGTGGACTAATTCATCCGCCGACCACATTTAATCATCGGCGGATTCAACTCCGAAGTGCAATCGCCAATAATAGGATATTAAGGAAGGCTAACTGATATAGTGCCAAGCTTTTTTCTATCCGACTAAAGACGAGAATGAACTTGAAAGACTACCATCAGTTAACCCAAGCACTAAGATACCAG
>CANNKG010000249.1 GCA_947505105.1 Methylococcaceae bacterium
CTCTCAACCATCATGCGTGACATCACGCTTGAAAAACAAACCCAAGAGGCTTTACAAAAAGCCAAACAAGCGGCGGAAGACTTAGCGCAATCCAAATCAGACTTTCTTGCCAAGATGTCCCATGAAATCCGTACCCCCATGAATGCGATTATGGGGTTATCACAATTAGCCCTTAATCATGAGCTATCAGAGCAAATACAAGATTATTTGCAAAAGATTTATTACTCTTCAACCAATTTACTAGATATTTTGAATGACATTCTGGATTTCTCGAAACTCGATGCCAAAAGTTTGACACTTAACCGCTACGATTTTAATTTAGATGAGTTAATCCATAATCTCGAAGCCTTATTCACCCATACCACCGTTCAAAAAGGCATTGAATACCACAATGATATAGCGAACGATATTCCTAAGCATCTCAATGGTGACGCCCAACGTCTGCAACAAATTTTAGTCAACTTATTGGGGAATGCGATCAAGTTTACGGAACGTGGCTCGGTCACCTTGACGATTCGCCTGTTAAGCGTACAAGCACCACAGATTACTCTTTTATTTAGCGTTCGTGATACAGGAATTGGCATCTTGGCAGCTGACCAACAAAAACTGTTTCAAGCCTTCAGCCAAGTAGATAATTCAAACACACGCCAATTTGGTGGAACCGGTTTAGGGCTGGCGATTAGCCAACATTTACTGCAATTAATGGGTAGCGAATTTGTTTTGGAAAGCTCGCCCGGTGTTGGCAGTACCTTTCAGTTTGAATTGACTTTGGGTATTGCCGCACCTATTGATAAACCTGCTAATCATAAGGCGTTCGTCGCTGATCCTTTGCTGCTACAAGGCAAACGGGTATTGGTTGCAGAAGACAATATGATTAATCAATTGGTCGTGAGAGAGTTTTTAAAATTATCAGGATTCGTCGTTACGATCGTCAATAATGGACAAGAAGCCTTAAATCAATTGGCAAGCGACGAATTTGATGTGGTCTTGATGGATGCTCACATGCCAGTAATGGATGGTTTTGAAGCCACCGCGTTAATCCGCAGTCAACCCCGTTTTGCCAATTTGCCTATCATCGCGCTTACCGCCGGTGTCACCCAAGATGAACGTGAGCAGTGTCTAAATTGCGGTATGAATGATTTTGTCGCCAAACCGATTGTACCTGAAACATTACTGGCAACATTAAGCCATTGGCTTAATATTGTTAGAACATAAGTCCGCTAGATTCACGTTTCAGTATAGGATAAATGCTAAGGGAAGGAGACGGGCTATTAGCTGGCTATCGCCAGACATTCATAATTTTTTTTAAACTCTGATCGGTTACCGCGTGTGTCACAAGTTTATCGACAAGCTCAGAAACATAAAATAGCGACGGTGAAAATCAAAACTTTTTGTTTGCTTTTTAGAACTTGCAGGATTTAGGTTCAATGTCATAATGTTCTTTCAAAATTTCACTACTTGTTGACTATCATCATTAATGACCGCCGTTACTCAATCATCTTTTCAAACGACTATCTTGGTTGTCGACGATACCCCAGAAAACATCACGGTAATTGGCGAACTGCTGAAACCGTTGTATTCGGTGCGTGTGAGTACCAACGGCAGGCGAGCATTGGATTTTGCCGCTGCCATTCCTCGCCCAGACCTGATATTACTGGATGTGATGATGCCAGAGATGGATGGTTACGAAGTCTTGTGCAGACTAAAAGAACTTCCGGAAACTCGTGATATACCGGTCATTTTTATTACTGCATTGGATGGCACAGAAGACGAATCGCACGGACTCGAGCTGGGTGCAGCAGATTACATCACCAAACCCATACGGCCTACGGTCATGTTGGCTCGGGTTAGAGCCCAGCTAGAATTGAAGCAAGCACGCGACCGCTTATGCGATCAAAATGCTTGGCTGGAAACGGAAGTAGCGCGGCGTATGAGGCAAAATCAGCGGATTCAGGATGCCAGCATGCGTGCTCTTGCCAGTCTGGCTGAAACCCGTGACAACGAAACCGGAAATCACATTTTACGTACCCAAGCCTATGTCAATATTCTGGCCAATGAATTGGCCAAGCAGCCTCATCATAATGATATTCTCACTCCCGCCATTATAGACAGTTATACCAAAGCCGCTCCGTTACACGACATCGGCAAAGTCGGGATACCCGATGAAATCCTCAATAAGCCCGGTCAATTTGAACCTGAAGAATGGATCATCATGCAAACCCACGCCCGTATTGGCTCAGATGCGATCTGGCGAGCGATTCAAAACGAGGAATATCAATCAGAGTTGGATTTTTTACGTATTGCTATGGAAATATCTCATTACCACCATGAAAAATGGGATGGCAGTGGCTATCCAGAAGGTTTAAAAGGCAACAGTATTCCGCTATCGGCACGCTTGATGGCGCTTGCCGATGTGTTTGATGCTTTGATCAGCAAACGTGTCTATAAATCTGCATTTACAGTCGATAAAGCCATCGAAATCATTATCGAGGGAAAAGGCAAGCATTTCGACCCGGAGATCGTAGAGGCATTTCTAGCCAGACTCGATGACTTTCGGATTATCGCCGCACGTTACCGGGAACAGGCGGTGGCGTGATAATTGTCAGTCAATCTTGTTCGCAGCCAAACCGGCGCCGCTTTTTAAAAGCCATGTCCGTCATTTCTGTTGCCGCATGGTTTGGAGAACTAAGTGGCTGCAGCGCTTCGGGCCCCATCAGAATTGCCAGTCACGTCTGGCCAGGTTATGAATTTTTATTTCTTGCCCGCAACATGGGGTGGCTAAAACCCGAAGCGGCAACCTTGGTGGAAACCCATAACGCCTCAGAATCACTAGAGCATTTGTTGAGCGGCAAAGTGCAGGGAGCGGCATTGACCCTAGACGAAACCATGCGCGGCATTCAACAGGGGATACCGCTTTGCGTTGTGTTGTTATTCGACGTGTCATCTGGTGCTGATGCATTAATGGTTAAATCGCACATCAAAAGCCTGTCTGATCTAAAGGGCGTCCGAATCGGGGTTGAAACCTCCGCAGTGGGCGCGTTGATGTTGGATAATATCATGGCTAAAGCGGGCTTACTTCCCGCAGATATTGAAGTTGCTCACATCACTTTCGACAACCATCTGACGAGTTGGCAGAATAATAACTTAGATGCGTTGATTACTTACGAACCAACCGCTACTAAAATTGAACAGTTGGGAGCTGTTCGGCTGTTCGACAGTCGCGAAATACCGAATACCATTTTTGATGTTTTGGCCGTGCGACAGGATGCTGCCGAACATTATAGTCGACAGCTTCAAGCCTTGATCAGCAGTCATTTTAAGGCGCAAGAGGCTTGGAAATCCAACCCGGTTGACACGGCTTACCGTCTAGCCAAGCGACTGGATACCAATGCCGGTGACATACAATTGTTGTTCCGAGGCCTAGAATTGCCAGATCTCGTTTATAACAATCACATGCTGAGTGGGACAGCGAACGAGTTAAACGCATTATCAATGAAAATCTCCGCCTTGATCGACATAAACCCTAGTCTAATCCCAGCAGACTTTTTTAAAGCGGATTATCTGCCTAAGTCTTGACATGATGAGCACGTTTACCCGCCTCGCGTTGATATGGCTCGCTATGTTATTCAGCTTGCCATGTTTCTCGGAAAATACGCTTTACATTGGCATATTGGCCTATCGACCCAAAGCACAAGTCGAAACGCAATGGCAGGCGCTTGTACCCTATCTGGATCAGCATTTCAAAACGTATTTCCATACCGAGCACTTCAAGCTCAAAGTCTACGATTACCAGGAACTGGAAACAGCTATCCAACGACGGGAAATCGATTTCATCATCACCAATCCCGCCAATTACATCTTGCTGGAACATCGGCTTGGGTTAACCCAGCCTCTGGCGGGACTGGTAGCCGAATATCAGGGTATCCCGATGCGGGGTTTCGGTGGTGCCATGTTGATTAAAGCCGATCGTAACGATTTAAAAACCTTAAACGACATCAGGGGCAAGCGCATTGGAGCGGTTACCAAGAACTCGCTCGGCGGCTACCAAATGCAGGCTTTCGAACTGGCAGAACATGGCCTGAACTTGCCCCAGGAGGCAAAATCAATCGAGATGTTTGGGATGCCACAAGACAAGATCATTGAGGCGCTGATCGGGGGACGTATCGACGTCGGTTTCGTGCGCAGTGGCCTACTGGAAGAAATGCTCAACGAAAATAAAGTGGCACCGGGCATATTGAAGGTACTCAACCAGCAAGATCTGCCCGGTTTCCCAGTGGCGGTCTCGACAAGGATTTATCCGGAATGGCCTGTAGCTGCGTTGCCGCATGTAAGTCCCGAGCACGCCGCCCAATTAACTGCAGCCTTATTGTCGTTACCGGAAGGCGGCAGTATTACGAAGAGCATGGGCATCCACGCTTTTGTGATTCCTTACAATTACGAACCGGTACGCGATTTAGCAAGAACGTTACGTATCCCACCCTACGACGTACGTCCCGAAATTACCTGGGATGACATCTGGCTCAATCACTGGCAAGCCATCACCATCCTATTGATATGCCTATTGCTGATATTGGTGTTGCTGATTGCTCTTTTCAAATACACCCGCCAGCTTCTCTACACTCGGCAACAACTCGAACAGGGTGCTAAACATCTGGAATACGAAAGAGCCCATCTCCGAACGCTGGTTAATACCATGCCTGATCTAGTTTGGCTCAAGGATCCGGACGGCGTTTATCTGACCTGTAATCCATTATTCGAACAACTTTATGGTGCCAAAGAGTCGGAAATCATCGGTAGAACCGATTATGATTTTAATAGCCCCGAAATAGCCAAAAATTTCCGTGAGCATGACTTGGCGGCCATAGCTGCTGGTCAGCCATCGGTAAATCAGGAGTGGCTGACTTTCCAGGCCGGCGGCTCTCGTCGTTATTTCGAGACGATTAAAACGCCGATGCTAGATTCCAGTGGCAAACTGATCGGTGTGCTGGGCATGGCGCGAGACATCACCGAACGGCAGCAACGCGAAGAAGCCCTGGCAGAAAGCGAAGAACGCTTTCGTAAAC
>CANNKG010000250.1 GCA_947505105.1 Methylococcaceae bacterium
CAGTGTTTTTGTTAATTGAACGCGGCGATTACTACCGGGATGCTGAAATGAATTACGAAGCACTATCTGTTCAACGAAATGCTCCACGTTGGATAAAGAAACTTAAACAGTACGGTTACATAACGGCTTAAATTGTTTAAGCCGATTTGTAACTACTCGCCCCCCAATTATTTTCAATAAACTAAAAAAAGACTTGACAGGTTTTTTGTTCAAAAAAAATCGTTTTATCAGGCCTGATAAAAAATCAGCAACCGAGCTCACATAACTTCGCACTAGAGGTTAAATCGATTTAATTTACCTAAAAGCATCAAAATCTGTCGTTTTGTTGGCTCAGCTCGCGCTCAGGAGGTCAAAAAAACCGATGATATAATTTCATATATTCAAATATATCATCAATTTAACCATGGCAAGCTTAGATAAAACCTCAGTCAGAACAGAAGTCAGTCGGTTAAAAACTGACTTCGAAAAGCTCTGTGCTGACGGGAAAATCACTTCTGAGAGCAAGGCGCTGATGCTGAGCATGTTCATGATTATCGAGCTGATCCTGTCTATTTTCCTCGAAAGAACCACCAAGAAGGACAACAAAAACTCCAGCATTCCTTCATCGCAGACCAGTAAGGACGACTCTTCGTTAGATCAACAGGGTAGTAAAGGCAAGGGGAAAAAGGAAAACGATGTACTCGCTAAAAACTCCCGGGTTAACGAAAGTGTGACCATTGCTGCGGTTGGCTCATGCGATGTTTGCGGAGAAGATTTAAGTGGCGTTGCGAGTTCGCAGATCGAACGACGCACCAAGATTGATATTGTGTTCGAAAAAGTCGTTGAACATGTCGATGCTGAGATTAAACAATGTCCGACCTGTGCGGCAACCGTCAAGGGGCAATTCCCAGCAGACATGCACGGCTCTTTACAATATGGCGATGGCTTGAAAGCTTTTGTGATTAATTTGGCGATCTGTCAAATGGTCGCACTCAACCGCATTCAAAAACTGCTTGCAGCCATCATTGACGAGGTGATTGCCGAAAGTACGCTACTGAAGTTCATTTTACGCTTACATGAGGCATTAGCTCCTTGGGAAACAGGGGCTATTGAGCAGATTTTAGCATTGCCTGCTATCAATGTTGACGAAACCTCGCTCCGGGTCGATAAGAAGAATCACTGGATTCATGTGTATGCGGCGGGTGACATTACCCTCAAACTCCTGCATCGAAAGCGCGGCAGGGAAGCTATCGAGGCGATTAATATTATTCCGCGCTATCTCGGCAATATTATTCATGATTGCTGGGCGTCGTATTTGTCTTATGAACATTGTAATCATGGATTGTGTGGCTCACATTTGTTGCGCGAATTGACGTTTATCATTGAGGCCAATGGTTATGCCTGGGCACGGAACATGAAACGACTTTTGCAGGAAGCGTGTGCTGAAGTCTCTAAAAGCCCGGAAAAGACACTGGATGCTAACGCATTGGCAAATTTACAAAAACGTTACCGGAATATCCTCACTCGGGGCGCAAAAGAATTACCTGCTATTCCGCTAAAAACCAGCGGGAAGCGTGGCAAACTGGCTAAATCAGATGCGCATAATCTTCTGGAGCGTTTAAAATTGCACGAAGCATCGGTATTACGTTTCACCAGGGAAGCATCTGTTTCGTTTACCAATAACCGGGCTGAGCGCGACCTCAGGATGTCAAAGGTGAAGCAAAAAGTATCCGGCTGCTTTCGCTCGGAAGAGTATGCCAAGGCATATTGCCGTATTTCAAGCTACTTGCAAACAATGGCTAATAAAGGCTACAACCCACTCATTGCTGTTCAATTGGCGTTGGCGGGTAAGTTTGACGTTTAGGGGGCGAGTAGTTACGCCGATTTTTTAATGGCCTTTCAAGGTCAGGAGTTTGCTCGCCTCCCGCACAGTGTATCTTTCACGGTAAACGAGCGTTGATTGTCGGTTTGGGAGCTGGGTTGATGGCAAAGACCTTGCGGGATCGCTACGGAATGGTGACCGACACCCTTGAAATTGATCCGGCTGTAGCAGACGCCGCCGTGAATTATTTTGGATATCAACCTACCGGTCAGGCTGTAGTCGGGGATGCGCGTTATGAGATTCATCGATTGAAAGGTCCGTATGATTTGATCATTCATGATTGTTTTACGGGTGGCTCTGAGCCTGCCCATCTCCTGACGGTAGAGACTTTGCGGGAGTTACGCCTGCTATTGAAAGAGGATGGAATTTTAGCGCTGAATTTCGTTGCTTTTGCTAACGATCCAACCGGTTCTTTAGCTTCGGTGGCTCGCACTGTCGAGCAGGTGTTTGCTCAAGTGTCGGTCTTTATCAATGAACCCGGTGAAGATTTTAACGATTTTATTTTTTTGGCGTCATCATCTCCGCTTGATCTTGACTCGCCAAAGCTCGCGCAAGACCAAGCCAATTGGTTAAAAAAACGACAATTTCTACCTGATAAATCCAGAGGCGTCATTTTGACTGATAATTTGAATCCACTGGAACACCTGCAAACCAATAAGTCCGAATATTATCGCCATGTCCTGGTCGGTTGGTTTGGTAATGACTTATTGATCCGCTAATTATCGACCATGTAATGCATAAAATGCTTTAGTTCGACGTCCTGAAACAGCGTATTTGCGCTATTAGAATGACATGGCGAGCTCGGTAGGTTGGGCTGACGTCAGGAAGCCCAACAAATCACCGCTCACTCACTATCCAAACATCCATAGTTGCCTCAGCTCAATTCGCCGGTTATATTCCCCATTGCACATATCGATGTAATAGCGTATATCTTTGTTTTATTGTCCTTACTTTGTTGGGCTTCATTGCACTCAGTCCAACCCCCATTTTCACCACTGAGGGGGGCAGAGTTTGCAAGTTTGGCTTATCGATCCGCTAAGCATCGCCATTGCAGTGCATAAAATGCTTTTTATAGTCTGCCCGGGATCGATTGATAACTTCATGCGCTTCTTCCCGGCCATAGACGTGAGTGATTTCACAGACGTTTTTTTCGTGCGGAAGATGTTTATAGGTTAGGAAGTAATGTTTCAATCGGTCGATATAGGAGCGTGGGCAATCGGTTACATCACTCCATTGCCGATAAAACTCATCACCTTTCATAACTGCGATAATTTTATCGTCAGCTTCGCCGCCATCCAATAAGCGAAATCCTCCTATCGGAACCGCTTGCAAAATAATGTCGCCGTGGGTGACGCTTCTTTCGCTTAAGACACAGATATCCAGCGGGTCGCCATCGCCTTTGGCAACGACTTTGCCGGATTTTAGCGCGGCATATTCAGCCACTTGTTCGGCGCAATAAGTTTGGGGAATAAAGCCATACAAAGTCGGAATCATATTTGAAAACTTCTGCGGGCGATCAATTTTAAGATAGCCCGAAGCTTTGTCGATTTCGTATTTGACGGTATCGGCAGGCACAATTTCAATGTAGGCGGTCACGATATTCGGGGTTTCGATTCCTGGATCAATGCCATGCCACGGATGCGCTTTGTGTTGTATGTTCATTTTTGGGGGTCCTTTAGTTTAATCCAAATGACAATGAGTCAATTTAAGGGATGCAGAAAATGCATAGTCCACGTTTTGATGTTAGAAAGATGATCATGGGTAACGACTTGAGTTTTTTATAACTGGAAATTTCAGGCATTTCCGGCAAATAAAACTCCCCAGCTATAATTCTCAACATGATCCGCCACTCACAATCATGTTTTGATGTATTACTTTAATCTAGTGAGTGTATCGTAGCATAAAATAAATTCAATCAAACGTTAATTAGACAGGCTTTAACGGTTAGATTCGTTGCGTAGCGTCCTTGAATGTCAGGTATCAAACTCAAGTCGATCCGAAATGGCGGGCGATGAAACTCTCAAAACCTCGTTTCACGACTATTGCGGTCACGAGGTTTGAGAAATTCAAGGTTTCTTTGTCAGGGGAGGGCTTAGGGTTATTAATCCAATAATTTGAAGAAATCTTTGGGTGCGCCGCAAATAGGGCAGTGCCAATTATCTGGGATGTCCTCCCAACGGGTACCGGGCGCAATTCCGCTATCTGGATCGCCTTTTGCTTCATCATAGATATGTTCACATTCGCGGCAGTAATATTTTTTATAGTCGCTCATCGTTGCTTCCTGTTAATGGTTAAGATGGTGGTGTGGTTACATTTTGTGGGCTTGGCGCATTTTTTCGTAATGCTCTTTCATCAACTCGCGCTGTTGAGTTTTCAGTGCTTCTTGCTTGGTGGGATCTTTCTCGGCCAGTATCTGATTGGATAAGTCGTGAATTTTTAAAGAATAGTCCTGCATGGCTTTCAAGTGTGCCTCTTTGTCTTCGTCAGTCATTCCATGTGCCCACATGCCCATGCCATGATGAGGTTTCATATTGGCGGGTTCTGCCGCATGACTGAGCGCAGAAAGTGAAGCCAGCATTACGCAGGTCAGGATTAATGGCGTTATCGATTTCATGTTATTTCCTCAAGTAAAAAAGTAGCAATTGTGATTAACTTCGAGCCAGCAACTGTTCGATTTCGAGCACTTGTTGGGTAGTTGCTAGCACGGTATCAGGATTCAGGCTCATCGAATCAATGCCGATTTCAACTAAATAGCGCACCATTTCCGGATAGTCTGATGGCGCTTGGCCGCATAACCCGCAATGTCGGTGGTTACGGCGCGAGCCTTCGACGGCTAGCTTGATCATCTGCAACACGCCGGGGTCGCGTTCGTCGAAATCGTTGGCGACGATGGCTGAATCTCGATCAACGCCCAAGGTTAATTGGGTGAGATCGTTTGAGCCGATCGAGAAGCCGTCAAAGTGTTTGGCAAACGCATCAATTTGAATCACGTTATTTGGAATTTCACACATCACGTAAATTTCCAGGCCGTTTTCGCCACGGACTAAGGTAACTCGCAAAAAATATCCCCCTCTAATTTTCATCAGAGCGTCACTATAACTGATGTATCCTACGGGGATAATTTTACCTATCAAAACCGAAATGATCAGCTTATCAAAAAAACACATCACTACGATTAAAGATGCTGCGAA
>CANNKG010000251.1 GCA_947505105.1 Methylococcaceae bacterium
GATTCAGTCGTCACAACTTTTGAAACTTACATGCAAGATGCCAGTAAAATTCTTTGCGTTATGGATAAATTGCGCAGAGATTTTGCGGTTGCCGTGTGATTCATTCAAACTCGGGCAGGATATTATTTATCTGAGAAACTATAGGATAATATCAATCATTGATGACTAATAACCTAGCAATATAGTATACTTTTATCATCCAACCTGTTTAATGACCTATGACTACCTCCCTAAACGTTAATCCCCAAGAAATCCATAAGTTTGGTTCGCAAGCCGAGCGCTGGTGGGATATTGAAGGCGAATTTAAAACCCTTCATCAAATCAACCCATTGCGCCTTAGTTTTATGCAAAGTTTTATCAGTTTTAGCGGTAAGCGCGTGATTGATGTCGGTTGTGGTGGTGGAATTTTAAGTGAAGGTCTTGCCAAAGCAGGTGCCGAGGTCACCGGGATTGATTTAAGCGAAGAACTGATTGATATCGCCGATTTACATGGCCTCGAATCCGGAATCGAAGTGCATTATGAAAAAATCAGCGCCGAAGATATCGCAGCTCAACAGCCTGCAAGTTTTGATCATGTGACCTGTATGGAAATGCTGGAACATGTTCCCGATCCGCAATCCATCGTTAAAGCTTGCGCAGCGCTGGTTAAACCGGGTGGTATGGTATTTTTCTCCACCTTGAATCGTCAACCCAAGGCTTATTTATTGGCCATCGTTGCGGCAGAATATGTGCTCCAAATGCTGCCAAAAGGCACTCACGATTTCAAAACCTTCATTAAACCCTCCGAACTCAGTCAGTTTGCGCGTTTAGCTGGCCTTGAACTATGCGGCATGGCGGGCATCGAATACAACCCATTTAGCAAACAGTTCAATCTAGGCAAAGATATCGACGTGAACTATCTTGCAGCATTCAAGCGTCCCGAGTAACTTTGGTATGCCCTCCAAATTCGAATTAGCCGCTGTTTTATTTGATTTGGATGGGACCTTAGTCGATAGCGCTCCGGATATCATTGCCGCTTTAAATAAAGTGCTACTGCAGCACGGATTCGCGGAAGTGCTTCCGGAAACCATCAAACCTTTTATTTCTTATGGCATCTCGGCAATGGTGAAGCATGGTGCTCCAGAGGTGCTTGATAGCGAATTAATCGATAAACTCACCACGGACACCTTGACTTACTACGCGGGCAACATTGCAACGCACAGCGTTTTATACCCTGGAATAGCCGAGCTATTGGCGATGATCGAAAGCCGCGAACTCAAATGGGGCATTATTACCAATAAACGCGGGCGTTTTACCGAACCCCTGATGGCGGCATTAAACTTCACTGATCGCGTCGCCTGCATGATCAGCGGCGATACCACCGCTCATAGCAAACCGCATCCTGAACCGATGCTAAAAGCGTGCGAAATAGCCGGAGTCCCCGCTGAACAATGTGTGTACATTGGCGATGCCCAGCATGATATTCTGGCGGGTCGAACGGTTTCGATGAAAACCCTGGCAGCAACTTACGGTTACTTAAAACCCGACGATACCCCTGAACAGTGGGGAGCGGATGCATTGGTTAGCTCACCTTCACAAATTTCCACATGGATTAACGCGGTATTATGTCATTAAAAAATCAGGTTATTTTAATTACTGGCGCGGGTGGCGGCTTAGGTAGCGTTGCGGGACTGAGCCTTGCGCAACAGGGCGCCCAAATCATCTTGCTGGACAAAAGCATCCCTAAACTTGAAAAAACCTACGATACCCTGGTAGCGGCTCACGCGCCAGAGCCTATCTTATATCCATTCGATCTGGCCGGGGCCACCGAACAAGAGTATTACGAACTCGCCGAACGTATTGAACAAAAATACGGCGCATTGCATGGCGTTTTACACTCAGCAGTCGAATTCAATGCGTTTACACCAATCTCGATTCATTCAACCAAAGACTGGGGCCATAGTTTAAACGTCAATTTGAATGCGCCTTTTTTATTAACCAAAGTGCTATTGCCCTTACTGGAAAAATCCACCCAGGCCAGTATCGTATTCACCCTAGACTCCTACGCACTCCAAGCCCCAGCCTATGCTGGGGCCTATGGAGTGACTAAAATCGCTCTACAAGGTTTTGCGAACATCCTCGCCGCAGAACTGGAAGCTGCCGGTAAAATTCGCGTGAATTGCCTGACTCCGGGGCCGATCAATTCACCAATTCGCAAAAAATCCTTCCCGGCAGAAGATCAATCCCGCCTTGCGGAAATGCAATCCCTGGCGCCTGTCTATCTTTATTTATTCGGTCAGGCAAGTATTGGCATCACAGGTCATACCATCGATGCCCGAACTTTTCATCTATAACTAAATCACTATGACAGAAAGAGAACGCATCATCCTTACGCGTGACGTAAACATTGTAACGATTCCCGACGGCAATCGGGGTATGCTGCAAAAAGGTCAGGAAGTCACTATTCATCAAGCGCTCGGTACCAACTATACCGTCTTGACCGAATACGGCCATTTAGTCCAAATTTCAGGTCTCGATGCCGATGCTCTGGACAAAGAAGTGCATCATTTAGAAACGCTGGTCTCGGAAACCGATGTCGAGGCGGTTGAAAAAAATTGCTGGGAAGTCATGCGCACCGTTTATGATCCGGAAATTCCGGTGAATATTGTCGATTTAGGTTTAGTGTATGAATGTGAGGTCACGCCGATTGAGCAGACCTTACATGACGTACATGTCAAAATGACCTTGACCGCGCCCGGATGCGGCATGGGACCGATGATTCAGAGCGATGTCGAAAAAAATATCCGCTCGCTTCCAGGTGTCAATCGAGTCAATGTCGAGATCGTCCTTGATCCGCCTTGGTCGCGCGAAATGATGTCAGAAGTCGCGCAAGTTCAGCTCGGCTTATTTTAAATAAACTGCCGCACCATCGATCAGCGGACTCGTGTGTTTCGCGAAGAGTGGCTTACAAGTTGACGAATACTCCGGCGTAAACGCTGG
This sequence comes from Methylococcaceae bacterium, assembly GCA_947505105.1. Classification (GTDB taxonomy): domain Bacteria; phylum Pseudomonadota; class Gammaproteobacteria; order Methylococcales; family Methylomonadaceae; genus SXIZ01. Next base: position 2,980 of record CANNKG010000251.1, read on the forward strand.
CGCCGATAAAGTTGAAATTCTGAATATCCGGGGTGCGTTCATCATTCAGATTTTCCCCCCGTACATACAAACGAAGATTGGCGGTTGCCTGATAATTTAATTGTGCATTCAAACGTGGCGCAGATGAGAGTCTTGTCGTATTGTTCGGATCCGTCCAGTAACCATCCCGAAAAGTAAGCTCCAGACGCATTTTTAAAGGCTCCCAAAGGCGCCATTCATTCCAGAACAAACCTTGATGTTTTGGCCGCATCGCAACTTGCAAGCCATTTTCCGGATTAGTCGCCTCCATAAAAGTGTAGTTCAGGCCACTACGCCACGCGTCATTCCAGGCATGATTTGCCTGCAATTCGGTACTCCATACCCTTGCCACCGGATAGTTACCGGTTTTACTAATCCCCACTTGAGGATCCCGTTGCAACACGATCAAGTTTGCATAATGCTGTAAATACGCTGCCACGCTAATTTCTGAACTACTACGGGGCTGCCAGCGCCAGCCGATCTCGCCGCCGGAATTCCGCTCTGGTTGAATCGTTGGATTACCAAACAAAGGGTGCAGTCGTTCGTTAACCGCGGGAGCACGATAACCGGTACCGCCTTTAAGCCACAGCAGCATGCCCGGATGAAAGCGCCAGCCACCGCCCAGATTAAATACGGCATGATCACCAAACTCATCATAATGATCAATGCGCACTTCAGAGTTGGCAAGCCAATTACCCCATTCAAGTTCAAGCCGCGCCAAAGGACTGACCACCGTAGTCGTCCATGCATTCAGATGATAGCGATTTTCAGGGCTATTTGCATGCTGTTGCTGGGCATCCACTCCCCAAACCAACTTGAGTTGATGGCTCATATTCGAATCAATCTGAAACGGGTGACTATTTTCCCAATGACCCAACCAGAGTTGACTGGTTAAATCGGCTGAGGAGCGCACCGGCACGGTACCAACGCGTCCAGTCTCCTGATTTTGGGTAAAACCTAAACGGAAAGTGCTTTGCCACTTATCAGTGACCTGATAGCTGCCGTGCAATTGCGCGACCCAGTTTTCATGATTAACCCAGCCATTTGGATCGTCTTGCCAGTCCACTTTACGGTTGGGCAACATTCCCGGACCATCTGATTGTTCCTGGGCGTTCATAAAATACACCGAGCTATCAAGATACCCTCGGTCGAAGTCACGGTTCCAATGTAGCAAGGCATTGTTCATGTGAAAATTATCCCGTTCGGTTGCACCCGTTTGAGGGCCTGCCTGACTAATCCCCTCAAAAATATCGGTGCGACCTACCACCAAGGTCCAATGCCCCAAAATATTACTAAAACCGCCACCTAGATGATTACGCAACGTGCCATAACTCCCCCCTTCGGTATGCAGAAAACGTTTACCCGGATGCAAGTCTCTACTAGTAAGGTTGATACTGCCGCCCAAAGTTCGGCTGCCATTATCAATACCTCGTGAGCCCTGGGCAATATTCACCTGCTCCAACATATCTAAAGGATAATGACTCAGCGGAAAGTAACCGGTGAAACTATTAAACAATGGCACACCATCGAGGGTTACCAAGCCAAGCCCCCCTCCCGCACCACGCATTGTAAGTCCCGTAGGGGTACTGGCGTTGCTTTGGCTGATATTCACACTGTTGATTCCGCGCAACGCGACACTCAGATCAGCCTTGCCAGTTTCGGCCAGCATAGCCTGATTAAGTTCGCTACGAAAGCCAAGCTGTTCACTGACCTGGACAGTTTTAGCCCCTTTAATCTCAAGATCAGGTAACTGAATAACATCTTCAGCCAAAATATTCGAGCCATAGCAAAGCATCAACATCAACCCTGCTGGACGAAGTTTTAATGATGTCTCTGGAAATTGATACTTTACGATAGGTTTGTAGAACATCAGTAATTTTAGCCTATAGACTTTCATAAATTAAATTTCCGAAAATACGAAAATTCCCTCTTTTGTCGGTATGCTTGACGCCATAAGAAAATACCGCCAAAGGAATGCTTGAATGATAGCGCTCACCTTCTCCAAACTGA
>CANNKG010000252.1 GCA_947505105.1 Methylococcaceae bacterium
ATCAAAGTCATCAAGCGACGTTGCTACGGGATATATGATTTGGGGCGGTTATTCCAGCATATCTGGCTCGATATCGAAGGCCGACGTTTGTTTGGTTATGCCTAACACTATATGTAGTGCTCACCCCACGAAATCGGGAAGAGCCCAAATAACTGCTCTACTGTTTGACCTTGCCATATAGCTCCATTCATAATTCGATTCACGATATTGATGTCCGAATATTTATTTAATAATCGCTTTCTTCTGGCTTTCCTTCTACGATTATCAAGAATAATCCCTAATATTTTCAGTCCAATAAATGCGCCGACAATAATTATTATTATATCCATGGTTTATTACCCTTGAAATCAAGACGCCATTTGCTCGAACAAGCAAATTAAGAAGGCTATGACCGGTGCAATTGTAAAAAAAGCAGCAACAGCTGCAATAAAACCAATTCCTCCAGCCATGTACATACCCAATAAAGCGGAGGTTTTTACATAAGCAGCAATTCCGCACCCGCCAGCAATAAGATTTCTAAAATAAAAATAACTCTGCCTTCTCTTTGGCGTCGATAGTACGCCTTGAACAAATGTTCTCTTCATAATTAGCCCGCTAAAAAATACTAACAAAAAAACCGAGCGGGTATAATCTATCAATTATCGATTAAGTGTCAACCCGGATTAATTGCTAGCTTAATGCTGGTAGCTATAACTTAAGGCTAGGCATAGCCTCGGTTGGATCGGTTGTCAAATGCCTGCTAAACTAGCGTTAAAATTAATAGGAGTCACCGCATGACCACGCTCACATTCGACACGCTAAAATTTTCTAACACACTCAAAGCCGCAGGCGTGCCGTCCGCGCAAGCGGAAGCCGAGGCGGTCGCTATTTCCGAAGTGCTCGAAGTCAACCTTAAGGAGCTGGTCACCAAGGAAGATTTGCAATCTACCCGCAATGATTTACGCCGGGACATAGACGATTTGCGCCGAGATCTGGATTCACGCCTTATCCAGATGGAACAGAGGCTAATTATTAAACTTGGCGCTCTCATGGCATTGTCGATTGGCATTGTTGCTGCGCTGGTAAAATTACTTTGAGCACTAAAACCCAGAACAGCATGGTTACCGGTCAATATCACAGCTTGGATTAGCTCCTTGTTCACATAGACTTCTGGCTAACGCCTTATCTCGTTTTTGTAAGGCAACAGCAAGGCGCTTATTTAGAGTTTTGACAGATGGCATATTTTATCCAGATTTCTAAGCTATTACGAAAAGGCAAAGCATAGCCTGGATGTTGGCTTATTCAAGTTTACGGGTTCTTTACAGGTTGAGATTGTCAAAAAATACGTATGAATACTTATCAGGTAAATCAAACTTTCCCCGTAAGCCAGAATAGCGGCGCTGTCAAATGGTCTTGATTTTATACGGCTTAGCAGTATAATAAATCCCATGTACACGATTATTGAATTGCCCACCTTCAGTAGTGATGCCAAGTCCATTTGGGGTGAAGCGGAACGCGGCGAGTTTTGCGCGTGGCTGGCGGATAACCCCGTGGCGGGCGATGTCATTCCGGGGTCCGGCGGATGCCGCAAGGTGCGCTGGTCTCGTTCCGGTATGGGTAAGCGCGGTGGTGTACGGGTTATTTATTTCAACCGGCTGGAAAATGGCGTGATTTACCTGATGGTGATCTATGCCAAAGCGGTGCGCGGCAACATTCCTGCTCATTTGCTCAAAGCCATTCAGGAGACGATTGCGCATGTCTGACGATTTTATGACCGGCAAAGACCTAGGTGAAAAACTATTAGCGGCGGCGCGTGAAATGGCCGCCGGACAAGGTGTTGTGGTGCATTCCCAAGCCCTTTCAGCTCGCAAGGCGCTGGGAATGTCGCAAGCGGAATTTGCTAAGCTGTTAGGCGTTTCAGTCCGCACGTTACAGGATTGGGAGCAAGGCCGTAAGCAACCATCGGGAGCGGCCAGTACGCTGCTTAAAATTGCGGCCAAGCATCCCGATGTGTTATTGGAGGTGGCGTAAAGCGCTATGGTGATGCGAATAAAAAAAAGCAATCGCCCGCGCAAGGTTAAAATGTCACTATCGAATTTCGATCCTGACGTAATTACAGCTTTCAAAGCCACTGGGCGCGGCTGGCAAACGCGCATGAACGATGCGCTTAAGGAGTGGCTTAAAGAACATGCGGCTGGATAGCGGATTCCAAGAGCGAACTATTTTTGTTGCAAGCGATTTGGAGGGATTGAAAAATGACTGAGAAATTTTCACGTTATGATACGGCTGAGTTTTTGAAAACTGAAGAAGACATGATGTTGTATTTTGACGCCTGCCTGGAAGAAGAAGATCCGGCTTTAATTGCTCGGGCGCTTGGTGTTATTGCTCGCGCTAAAGGCATGACAGAACTTGCCAGGAACACGGGTATTTCCAGAGAGGGGCTGTATAAGGCTTTATCGGGAGAGGGAAATCCTGAGTTTGCGACAATCATGAAGGTCACAAAGGCTTTGGGTATTAAACTACATGCTGAAGCATCCTAAAATAGGCGACTCTTTATGGGTACGCATTATCGAAGTGGCTTTTGTTACCCGCTTAACTTAGCTGTTGCTTATTAAGTCGCTCTGCTTTACCCTCTCGGGCTTAATTTTATGACTGAGACTAGGCGGGGTGTTTGATGAATAGCAAGGGTGAGTTTTTTAACGTTCAATTTTTCTTAAATGGTATTTGGCGTAGCCGGAAGTGTTGTGTGTTGCGACCGCTCGCGCTGCTACTGCTGTTAGGTGGCGCTCAAGCCGCTTTTTCCGTGCCGACCACGCCGACCGGTGATTTTATCGACAACCAAGACGGCACGGTCACGCATAAAACTACCGGGTTAACTTGGATGCGTTGCGCTCTGGGGCAAGCGTGGACGGGATCAACGTGTTCAGGCGAGGCCAGCTTTTACAGTTACGATCAAGCCGTGTCTTTAAATCGTAGCTTTGCAGGTAAAAGCGGCTGGCGTTTACCGAATATCGCCGAATTACAAACCATCGTAGAGCGTGAAAAAACTCGTCCCGCCATTAACAGCGCGCTATTCCCCAATACACCCAGTAATGGGTTTTGGTCGTCTTCGCCCCACGTTGATGATGCCAGTTACGCTTGGGGTGTCGGTCGCTCTGACAGGCCCGACTTCTACAAACGATATATCAATTTTCCAGTTCGGTTAGTTCGTGCCAGTCAGTCGCTGGGTATTAGCCTTTCTACTCCTAACACGGATTTTACCGATAACAAAGACGGTACCGTTACCCATAAACGCACCGGCCTAGTGTGGCAACGCTGTTCCGTTGGGCAAATCTGGACCGGGTCAACCTGCTCAGGCATGGCCTATAGATATACCTACGATCAAGCCATTGCATTAACCAGTAGCCTTGCCGGCAGCAGCGATTGGCGCGTACCCAATGCCAATGAATTGGTCAGTATCGTAAAGTATGATGCTTCTTACCCTGCAATTAACACCACACTATTTCCTAAGATACCTATCGATGGGTTTTGGTCATCTTCGCCCTACGCGCTCGCTGGCCCTCCCTCTGACTTTTGGAATATCTATTTCGACTATGGCTACGTCGTCAGCAGCTACCGCAGCTACAGTTTGCCGGTTCGGTTGGTTCGCTCCATCCAGTCACTTAAGTATTGGCCCTCCATAACCGCGATAAAAAATGGTACAGGCGCAGGCATGGTGAGCAGCAATCCCCAAGGCATTGCCTGCGGGACGACGTGCATTGAAGGATTTTCGTCCGGCCAAAAAGTGACTCTAAGCGCCACGCCCGATGCCGATTCGGTTTTTGTGCGCTGGAAAGGCGACTGCACCGGCACCAAGCCCAGCTGTACTGTTACAGTCAAAAAAGGCAAATACGTGACCGCTGTGTTCAAGAGTGCCATTAATTAAGCCATCATGCGTCTCCACGTTAACGCGTAAACTACCTTAATTAAATCCTAAATATTAACGGGATGCTCCATATAGAGCATCCCGAATCTCATCCGCTACTGAGCTCATGCTTAGTGATTATCGTGAAGTTCTCAGGGTTGTTTAGTATTTTAAGAAGCCCAACACCTTTAGTGTAATCTCTATCGCGCATGATAGCGGCGTAATCGCCTTCCACTGGCAAGGATAAGCTGCATCCCCCAACGTGCTCTATATTTTCGCCATCTATAAGTGCGCATATAATTTTTTTAGCCAATTCTTTTCGAGTGGCATTCGCCATCGTTTTTTTTGTTGGAAAAATAGGATAAAAATCATTAATCGGCTCCAAACTATCAAGCACCTCTTTCCCCAATATCGTCAGAAAAAGCTCATAGCTTTCATTACGCTTGAGGCAGTCTATCAATCCTGCATTTTCGAGCTTCTTGATTTCATCGTCGGTATGACTCGGCGTTTCATTGCAATATTGGGATAGATCGACAGTAGCTATGCCCGGCTGGCCTTCGATGCGCTTCAGTATTGACCCGCTTGACGTACTCGGTAACGCCAAGCGCAATTGCTCCAGTGGCCTTCCGCTTTCCAGCACCAAAGTCAATATATCGCCCAGTGTGCGCCAGCTATCTCCGGGTTTGCCGGTGCTGTCGAAACGGTCCGCCAATGAGGACAAATCTGCGCAACAAGCCCTAACACGGCGCATCGCCTCTGTATCTTGTTCCAGCAGTGCCGATGCGGCGGCGGCAGTCAGCCAAGCTTTTTCCCGCAGCAATGCATTTGCATCTTGAGTTTTCAAGGCTTGTTTGTAGGTGTCTCGGTGTTGAATTAGATCGTTCACGGTTAGCCTATTTTGCAACAATAGTTTTTAGGTATTCCTCCCATTGCTCAAGGGAGGCTCGTTTTTCTGGCAAATATCCATACCGATCATTAAAGTGGACCCCATTGTCCAGACAAATAATATCTTAATTTAAGATAGAGCCCCGTTCACACTCCAGCTGAATGGCGCTGTCCCATTTTTTTATACTGGAACTGATGTTCCTGTCGCTCCGTATTTATCCACGATCTTTGCACCGC
>CANNKG010000253.1 GCA_947505105.1 Methylococcaceae bacterium
AAACAGATCATCTTGTGCCGTGTTAGCTTGTTTGACGCTGACTTTCTTAGGTTTTTCCGCTTCCGGCTCTGGTTGCGCCATCGGCAAATTCGCCACGTTCAAACTGTAATCGTCATGCGCCCATTCGCAGCGCGACAACACCATCTTGGGGATTTTCTTTAAGGTCAGGTTAGGAAACGCATCGGCTTTACCGCGAAACGCCGCGCAACAAACTAACAAAGAACTGTCGCCGCCGACTTCGGCGGATAACTCTTCCAGTTGCTGGTGCGACAGGTTTTGCGTGGTGACGTAGATAAAATCCTGCTCGGACGAATAGCCGTGCTTCCACCATTGGTTATCGGACGGCGCGTAAGTGAAGCCTTCCAGCTTGCATAAGGCTTCCGCCAGCATCGCCGGATTGTAGTTTTTATTGACAACCCAATTACCCCAGCGGTCTTGTTCCAATAATGACGGCGCGAGGCTGTAATACCGGAAACCGCCGCCGCTCTGCCAGTTGACCGCTTTGCTTATGCCGCCTTGGTCTTCGCCGTCGATGACTTTTTTCAGGCGCGGGATGATGTGGGTGTGGCAATGCTCGCCCAGCTCGATCATGATCCAGCGGCGACCCATTTTGTGCGCGACTGCGCCGGTGGTGCCGGAGCCTGCGAAGGAATCGAGTACTAGGTCGTTGGGGTTGGTGGCGATTTCGAGAACACGCTTGATAAGTCGCTCTGGCTTCGGGGTATCAAAAACATTCTGAGCATCATACAAACCAATCATTTCTTTTTTTGCTTCGTCTGTATGACCGACATCTTCATGGGGCCACCAGTTGTGAGGTGTCATTCCATTACGAACTTCCGAAAGAAAAAGTTTGAGTGCGGGCACTGTGTTTGTTCCGTCACGCCCCCACCAAATCCGATTTTCATCTACATGTCGCTGGTGTGATTGCGGATCGTATTTCCATGCTTTTTTTGTGTTTTTAATTACAGTACCAGTGTTTGGATTGATGATGTCGTAACAAAGATTTCGCCGTTTTTCTGGTGTTGCCTGATTGAGATAATCAACGGCTTTCCAAGGTCCCCTTGAATCATTGTCAGGGTTTGAATATCGAGCTGTCGATTCTTCGGTGCGAGGTAATAAGTTATTTTGGAACCGCTCGCTCTTTGCATACACCAATATAAAGTCACAGATTGTCGCGATACCTTGGAAGTTATTACTAACGCTATATTTTCGCTGCCATGTGATAGTAGTTTTATAGTTTGGTCGCCCAAACACCTCATCACACAACACCTTCAAATAATGTGCTTCATTATCATCAATCGTAATCCACAACGAACCGTCATTCGCCAATAAAGACCGGATAATCTCCAGCCGATCCCGCATCAGCGACAACCAGATGGAATGTTCCAAACCGTCGTCATAATGGGTAAACGCGCTGCCCGTGTTGTACGGCGGGTCGATAAACACGCACTTCACCTTACCCGCATAATCCTGTTCCAACGCCTTCAACGCCAGCAGGTTGTCGCCGAATATCAGCTTGTTATCGAACTGGTCGTTATCACTGACCCGATGCTTGGCGTGATACGACAACGCCGGATTTTCCAGTAATATCCTCGGCTCCAGCTTAGGTCGCTTGTCTTTGCCTATCCAGGTCAGTTCCAGTTTGGTTTTACTCATAATTCAAATTCAATATTAGGTGCGAATTGCTTTACTGATGCTGGGATATAGACGCGACAAGTCGCACCTGTATCTTTACCTATCTAGTTTTTATGATAATTGTGCAACACGCCAAACAGTGGTGGCTAATTTGGCTAATGATTTCTGGCGAGCCGCTATGCGTTCAGGTGTCCAATCCGCATTTTCTTCTGCTAGCTTTCTAGTCAAGTCAAATTGGCTTTCAGCGAGTATCGGTTTTTTAATGGCAAATCCGTCATTGCCCAAGTTCTTATTGGTTTTTTTGGCAAGCAACGTCATATTGCCCAATCTATAAACCAGTGCGTCTGCTTCTTCATCGGTAAAGGCGTCCCAATTATGTTCAGGGTTTTGTGGTAAGACATGCTCAACATTGAAACTATCGCTCTCAAAGTCGTAATCATGACCACTGGTTTGCTTTTCCAATGCGCAGAGAAGATAACGAACGATACGCAAATTTCTGGAGTTTGTCGTACGAATGGTTTTTTCCGCAAAAGCGACTTTAAACGCGTCATCGTTTGGATAAACTGTTTTCAACCCTTCGAGGGCGGCGTTGGCTGTCATGATTTCACTGTTGGCAATTTTTTGTGCAACTGCGTAATAAACACGCTCTTGTTCATTGGTAGGTTGGCTGCCAATCACGTTGTAGCGAAATGAGATAATGACGCAACTTCTTAATAAGCTCGCAAAATCAGTGTCCGATAGTTTCCGGTGAGCAGCGAAAAGCAAGGGAAAAGGTTGTCTGACGCTGAACATGCGCAGATTTTGGGCATATCCCTTTAAATCAGGATGCCATTGGGAAGCTTCGGGATTGGTCAACGCCAAGTAAGTATCCATATCTTCTTCCATGTCGCGCAGAAGCTGAAAGACGGCTTCACGGCTTGTCACTTTCGCCCGGATGGTTTTGAAAAGCTCCGATTGCCGCACAAAGGTTCGCCGACTAATCCAGTGAATACGCAGAAAGTCGGGGAAGCTCTCGCTGCCGAGTCGGGTCACCATAGCCTCCCAACGGTCTTCCAACACTTTCATTTCATGCAGATGTTCATTTTCACGATGTAATACAGAAAACAGATAGTTTTTCAGTAAATCGGTAGATGAAAGCTGCACTCCACGCGCATTTAGGGTTTCAAAGACTTTGTAGGCGTTTAATTCATCAGTCACGCTGATAACCGTGAAAAAAAGACGGTCACTCATGGTTTCAACCAATGTGGCTAAGGCGACACCTTCATCACCTCCGGCTTTTTTCGCATAATCCTTCACCCTTTTGTCAAACCACTCAAAAGCCTTGCGCAAACTATGTTCGGATGCCCGAAACCCGCGCTGTGGCAAGTGCCCAAGTGGAATCAGATAAGTTTGAAAATAATGGTCATTATTGCGGTTAAGCGTTAGTTTTGTTCGTGAAATAAGGGTAACCGGATCAAGATAACCAATGTAGGTCTGACGAATTTGATCTAAGCGCTGTTGGTTATGTTCTGGTTGGTTTTTTTCTTCAACTAAGCGCTGAAGATTCTTTAGCGCGGACAACACAATCAAGGTTAACGTGGTCAACCTTTGTTGTCCGTCGATGACATCAAAGCTTTTTTCGTCTTGTGATTGCAGTACCAGATAGCCCATATAATGGGCGGGTTCTCCGTCTTCTTGAATTGTCCCTAGAATGTCTACCCATAAATCTTCCCACTCATCATCTGTCCAACTGTAATCACGCTGAAAACGTGGAATACGATAGGTCAGTCCATTGCCGATCAGTTTTCGATAGGTATTGTTTTCAGTTTTGAAATTTGTGGCTGACATAACTTAAGATTTATCCAATGAGTAAGGACTTGATTTTATAAAGACCAATGAATTATAAACAAATCTTCAACTTCTATTTGCTGATTCAATTTACTTTCTAATTGCCCAATCAATGCTTCGCGGCGTTCGTCTATTTCATCTTGGCGATCAAAAAGTTCTTTGCGCTGTTTGTTGCGGGTGCGCTCCAGTTCCTGCTGTTGCTTTTGGAATGCCAGTTTTTCTGCCAACGTGGGGGCTATTTTAGCATTGCGGCGTACTTCTTTGATTTGCTGGTCTATCTCTTTAATGCTTTGTTCCAGTCCGAATTTTAAGTCATCCGCCCAGTGGTCTAGTTTGTTCACTTCTTCGTCAAAAAAGGCCAGATTACGGCTGTTGACTATTTTAATAATGTTGATGCAGTGATTGTTGAGCGGATTGTTAAGAGCAAATAACGCAGCGTTGATTTGATGAGGATTGAGGTCAACGGTAGCATCGAACAGTGATTGGGATAACCGGTCTACTCCATCGGCGGCACATTGGCGGGTTAGTTCGTAGGCGTAATACTTGACATGGTAATCAGTTATCACGCTTGTCTGTCCTTTGATTTGAGTGTTGATTAATCCATTGCTCGATGGCTTGCTTGCGGAAACGCCGAGAACCACCTATTTTGAATGCGGGGGATTTTACTACGGGCTGCAAGGCGGTAGACCGTGCGTTCGTTGAACTTAATAAAGGCAGTAATTTCATTGATAGTGAGTATTGTGTCATCCATACCATAATACTGAAGAAAACCTGCTGAAACTGCTTGAAAATCTGCTGAAATTGAACAGCGTTGATTGCGAGAATTTCCATTCGCTAGAGAATTATGAACTAATCACCTTTTTTAACAGGTTGTCAAAATAGTACATATAAGTGCATTTAGCAATATGTCCTTTGTCAAATCTACGCTAATTGTCGTAATTTCCGGTTTGGATACTTCTTTATTTCTGAGTGCGTTGAAGTCACGCAACCCGGACACGCTTATATCAAATTGAAGGAACGGCTGGCTTTTGAACTGTTTTACTTCCATATAGAATATCTGTTTGTGAGTAGCGTAAAATTTAACCGAGATGCTGTCCAATTTTTCAAAGCCCGCGTACGTCATCCGCCAACACACCTTATAAGGTGCTTAGGCGCTAACGCTTATGCACCCTACGCTGCTAAATGTCATCTCGGCAGGGATTCGCTTTTGCGGTCTACCGCTCGGGCACTCACTAGAGCGCGATAGCGAATCCCTGTTGGAATGACGGCTTAATCGCAATAATTTTAGAGGGGGCTGAATAGTTACAAAAACTTATGTTTTCCTACTTCAATGAACCCACAACAGATAAAGAATCCCCCGTCTTGTGCAAGACAATTTTTTTTGCGACATCACCAAAGGCAAGTCCACTGACTACAATCGGTTCATCATCGCTGACATGAACTGTGCAAACTGATTTCCAGATTGCCCAGTCCGTAGTGAGGGGGCTTTAACTCGATTTCCACTGATCAATGCGTCAATCATGTTGGTTTGTAACTATTC
>CANNKG010000254.1 GCA_947505105.1 Methylococcaceae bacterium
ATCGACTGAGACTGCTTTATAACAACTATCTAAACACACTTCCACTACCTGAAAAATCCCAAAAAATTGGTAGAAACGATCCTTGTCCTTGTGGATCAGGAAAAAAATTCAAAAAATGTTGTGAATAATATTGCGTCTTGTGGTTTCCCTGTCATTCCTGAACAACAGTTCCTCGAAGCAAAAGACCGAAAGTCTCTGATTCTCAGTATTATCAAGGCTTTCCTTATTGAAACCACAAAAAATGCTAACTTCGATCAAAAAAATCCCTTAAAATTGATTCTAGGGCGATTTTAGAAAAGCCGCCCTCCCTTTTTCTATAACCTTGAAACCAACCTTTGAACCAATGAAGTCTATTTTAATTGTTGATGATTCAGCGACCGTCAGAAGTATTATCAATGGCGCTCAAGGGGCTTGGTCATGATCTTACCGAAGCATCAGATGGAAACGATGGCCTTTTCAAAGCAAAATTGAAAAATTTTGATTGTGTAATTACGGACGTTAATATGCCAAATAAAGACGGCATAACGCTTATCAAAGAATTGAGAGCATTGCCGGTCTATAAACAGACACCGATGCTCATTATCACTACCGAAACAAATCCTACCAAAATGCAATTCGCTAAAGATGCAGGCGCTACGGGATGGATAGTCAAACCCTTTACACCAGAACAATTGGTTCAAGCAGTTAAAAAGGTTCTAAGTTGATTTACAAGTTTCATGATCGGGACAATAGGACGAATGCAGCACCCTACCGTTATTAGGAAATATGGCTAGGCCAGTTGAGCGGCACTTTTGAATCCCGTCATCTTTAAACGTTAAAGACTGCAGTTAACTCTAACCATGAATAGAATAATTTTGTTGACTATATTGTTGATGTTTTATGAATATCCGGTACTTTCCAATTCTATTGAGGATGATCGACAAAATCAGATTATTTTTCACGATAACGCTATGGAGGATAATTTATATTATCAATTGGAACTTTTATGCCAGAAGTCGCCTGCTTGTAGAAATAATGAGCGAAAGCAAATCGTGCAAGATCAATTAAATGAGCCTGAAATTGAACGGATGTTAGACAAGCTTGATCGGTTAACAAAAATCTTAAAATAGCTCTTTATCAACATGGTTGATCAGCCATAATTTATATGAGCGGGACGATAGACCCGAATAGAAAACCTTCCACCAAGTTGGAAATAAGGTCATGCCAGTTGAATGGCAGATTGAGTCCCGCTCGCCCACTCCTTAATTCAACAGATTTATCATAGTGATAGAAACCAACTTGGTCACTCATTAAACCAGTCAGTACTTCGTCGTTCATGAAAAAAATATAACATATTGTAATACCCAAAGTCTCTGATTCTCAGCATTATCAAGGTTTTCCCAACAGGGAACCTAGTTCTTCTCTTATCAAACAAAACCCTCTGAAATTAGCTCTGAGGCGATTCACACGATATTTTTGCCTTAGTCATACCTTTAGATATTCCAAAAAGCAGTCCACCTACCAATACCGGCTATCAACATAAGCCAGATGGGTTTGCTCATGAATTTGCGCATAAGTTTGAATTACTTGATTATCAAAGATATTAGTCTATACCTATTGATAGTTTTTTGAAGTTTACGGCGCATTTCTTGCGAATTACGCATATCGACTAGATTTAGAAACCAGGATTTTGTCTGATTCGGTTGTTTCCACTTATCTGCATAAAATATTTGTAAAAAACAATTAAAAATCAAAGAGGAGTTTTTATGCTAGCCAAAAAATCACCTTTAATATGGACAGTTGGATTGTTAAGCATAGCCATTTCATCAACGACTTGGGGATTCTCGGAAGATATTTGCTACTACTATAAAAATCCAACGGATAAAACCGGGCCGATTAATCCTGCGCCTTTTAATTGCTGGGACTTGCAGTGTCGAGATGGCGCGACTAGTCAAGCGCCAAATACGGCATCATCCTGTGTAGTCACAGGATTAGCTCGTTATGCCGACGCAACCTTCGGTGGTTTTCATGCCAGAAACAGTATCCATTTTGATATTACCTGGTTATCCGCCCGATTACACGGTATGAAGGAACAAGATGCACTGAAACTTGCCATGTTTACAGAAGCTACCGATTTAGGCAGCTATCAGCATTATGATTATCAAGGATTTCCCATGACTGGTGCAGTGAGCGATAACATTAATGGCGTCGTACGTACCAACCTGGCAACGAATGGTTTTTGGTTGCACTTTGTACCCTGGAAAAAAGCAAACGGCTCTACACAAAATAGTTCGGAACTCACCTATACCCCGAATACCGGCAGTGCATCCCCCTACCCTGCGCAGGAAGTTCCTTTAGCGCATTTAAGAGCTTGGGCATTTGGTTTACAAAAAGACCTGTGCGAGTTCGGCATGACCGATACTCAAGAAGCAATTGGTAACTGTTTGAAATCGAATACGCTGTATTATGATCTTCCGATCCTCGCAGGACCTAATAATGTCGTGGATATCCGCATTCAGCCCAAAGAACAACCGATGCTCCTAGGATGGCAACGGATCAACCAAACCACTGCCGATTGTGATACCCGTGACTGTTATAACCGAGACTATGCCAGTGTAAAAGCGGGAACGATTGAAGCGCTGGGGATTTACTTACATGCGATGGGAGATCGCATTTCGCATCACTACTGTTCTGATGAAAGTTATATAAGCAACATCTGGACGGGTGAAGGAACGCCAAAAACACCGGCGGATTACTATTTGTTTTATCCTGATATTTGCGGAACGGCGGCGCATGTCTCGTTACATTATCCGGAAACCGGCCAAGCTGCCTTACCGGAACGCTCGCGTGATGCGGTCAATTATGCTTATCAAGAAATTGCCGCGTGGATGGCAGGCAGGAATTATGTTCCTGAACTAATCACACCGACCCGAGGCTTTCCTACACCAACGTCAACAGACGCTGTCAATGTCTTAATGGATCGAGCGTTAACGAGTGGTACAGCCTCAGAACGATTACATAATTTATGCAACATCGCCCTGCAAGGCTATCAACTGAAATGGCATGATCAAAACCCTGACTGCACATACAGTTCCGAATTAGATTTACCTCAAGCGGGGAGTATTGCGGGTATCAACGTTGGCAAGATCAGCACTTACGGTTTAACCGGTATGCTGCGTCCAGCAAAAGATCATCAAAATAATAGTGGTGATTTAGTGATTGTCGCAAGAACCAAAGAGAATCAATGGTTTTCTTTAACACCTGCCGGATTTTCGCCTAGCTTAAATGGTGTATTAACAGCGTATCAAAACGGTAAATTTGATCTAAAAACGGTTACCATCTTAAACGGTAGTGTTGATCTTACTTTATACAAAGATGCTGAAATTTACATGGGTTACGGAAGCTCTCTTGCAGATATTATTACCAATCAACGATACTCTAAAATAGGTGTTATTCGATAAATTTGTCGACTGATATCCAAAATAATCTCATGAAGCTAGCGCAAGAGATTACGACAATAGGAATTTCTTTATTCTTAAAATAGTTAAATTATTCATAGTTTTTCAATCAGGCGCTTTTAGCTGAGCGGGACTATTTGCGCTTCTCTAAAAGCATGACCTTATTCGCAACGCCGATGCAGAGAAAATCATGAGTGCTATCAGTTTCAATGCCATGACTAAACACGGGAAACCTAAAAAGTCATTACGGGCATAAGCGCGAAAAACTGTAAATTCAACATATTAATCAAAAAGGTAGGCGGACAAAAACATGTCTAAATCAAAAGCAAAATTGCAAGAGGTATACGCGCAAAGCGATAAGATCATGTTAATGGTGATTATATTCTTATTGCTATTTACCATAGCGTTAGCGACCGTACATGATACGTGGAATATTGCACTTTTAATCGGAGTTCCTACCGCTCTAATTCCCACCGCGTTGATTTTGACGCTACCAGGTCAGATGTTGACTCGTGTGATGGTTAGTGTTTCATTTATGGTGTTTTCGGCACTTCATATTCAACAAACGTTCGGCATGATCGAATTGCATTTTGGGATTTTCGTGTTACTGGCTTTTTTACTTTACTACCGAGACTGGACAGTGATTGTAATTGCCGCGGCGGTCATTGCGATACATCATCTGGCTTTCAATTTTTTGCAAGCTGCTGGGTATCCAGTATTTGTCTTCGATCATGGTCCATCCCTTCCAATGGTATTTACGCATGCAGCCTATGTAGTATTCGAGAGTGGACTCTTGATTTATATGGCGTTACAAAGTGCTAAAGAAGCGCAACGTAGTGTCGAACTCCAAGAAATCAGTACAAACTTTGTTATTAACAATGGCATGATTAATCTCACAAGTCGACAACAAAACCCTGATAGCGATTTTGCAAATGACTTTAATAGTTTCATGAGTTCCATCAATCAAGCCATTGCTCAAAGTCAACAAGTAGCTAGTCAGTTAACAATCACCACCAATAAATTAAAGACCCTTAGTCATGACACCAAACAGGGTACTGAACTCGAAAAAAATAATTCGGATATAATTACTACTGCCATCAAGAATATGGCCAGTTCTTTACTCGATGTTGCAGAACACTCAAAGAACGCTGCATCGGTCGCCCAGGACGCTGAACAACTCGTAAAAAATGGCTCACAAGTTGTGAATCAAACGATTGGGGCATTATCAAATCTTGCCAATAGTGTAGAACAAGCGTCGAACGTCATTCTGAAATTAGAAACTCATACGAATCAAATTGGTACGGTACTCGACGTGATTAAAGGCATTGCCGATCAGACTAATTTGCTAGCACTGAATGCTGCCATTGAGGCTGCTCGCGCCGGAGAACAAGGTCGTGGATTTGCTGTCGTCGCCGATGAAGTAAGAACCTTAGCGAGTCGGACACAACAATCCACTCAAGACATTCAAAAAATGATTCAAGAATTGCAAAGTCAATCCCAAACTGCCGTTAAGGTGATGAGAGACGGGCAAGAACATGCGCAACAAGGC
>CANNKG010000255.1 GCA_947505105.1 Methylococcaceae bacterium
AAGCCGACATAAGGAATAAATGTCATGCAAATAATATCACAAGGGCAAGTTTCGCCCAACAAAAATGTTTCAAATCAAGATGTTAATCTAATCACACAGGAGAGATACTCGCGTGTGCCTGAAGACCTTAAAAGTAAAAATCTTTGGTGCTGTTACAGTTTGTCTGAGAACAAGAATGATGCAACAAAGAAACCCAGCAAAATACCTAAAAATCCTCAAACAGGGCAAAATGCAAAGGTCAATGACACTACCACACTAACCGACTTTGAGACAGCCAAGCAAGCCGTTTTAAGCAATCGGTATGACGGGCTAAATTTTGCTTTTGGGCAAGATTCTGAGTTAGTAGGAATCGACGTAGACAATGTGTTAGATAAAGACGGCGGGTTTATTAATCATAGTGCGGCGGCTATCTTTGATAAATTCAAGTCTGACGGGGCTTACATTGAGACCTCACCGAGCGGCACGGGTCTGCGAATCATTTGCCGTAGAAGCGATAAAATTTTTTTACAGTTTGGCAAAGGGAAGAAATTCAGAGATTTTGAGATATATGGTTTTGAAATGCGAAGGGAAACCACCATGCCAAAACTTGCAAGTGGTCTGCATTTTCTGAGCATATCCGGAGATACCCTCAATACTTCTGATAATCTACCTGTTTGCGATTCAGTTTTAGAGGATTTTTGTCGCTCTTACATCTGGAAAAGTATTAATTTAGATGACGGGTCGTTTAAATCTGAAAAAAAGGAGGTTGAAAAATCTGATTTTGAGGAATCGCCAGAACTAAGCGACGATAAAATTATCGAAAAACTAAGATCCTCAAAGCGTTCTGTGGATTTTGATTTCCTGTTCGATGTTGGCGTAGGGTCAGGCGATAATTCTGCTGATGACCTAACGCTTTGCTCGATGATTGCTTTTTACACGCAGGATGCCGCACAAATTGAGAATATTTTTAATGAATCGGCTTTAGTTCGTGATAAATGGCTAGATCGTAAAAATTATAGAGACTCGACTATTAAAAAAGCAATTGAAGGTCTAACTACGACGTGGCAGCCTAAAATTAATGACGAAGGTTATGACTGGCAAGATAAATTGCTCGAAAACGTTGACGAATTTAACAAAGAATACGCAAATGTGGTGATCGGCTCGAAACAAAGAATCATGCGCGAATTTACTGACGGTATGCTGGAATTTTACCAGACTCGTGACATGCGAGACCTTTTTGCAAATACGAGCATTCAAGTCGGCACTGAAGGCGGAGATGAGGACGGTAGTCCAATTTACAAAGATAAATTTACGGCTTGGTTTAAACATTATGAGTCCAGAACTTATCGTGGAGGTGTTATTTTTAAGCCTGCCCAGAAAGTTAATTCAGATCAATACAATCTGTGGAAAGGATTTATGGTTGAGCCAAAATTAGGTGATTGCTCACTCATAAAAAAACACATTAAAGATGTGGTTTGTAGCGGAGATGAGGTTGTTTCGGAATATCTGTTTAATTGGATAGCTTACTCATTCCAAAGACCAGAAATACCAATAGGGGTTGCGGTCGTGCTTCGTGGTGAGAAAGGTTGTGGGAAAGGCACGCTTGGGCACTTTTTAAGTAAAATCTGGGGTATACATGCCTTTCATATTTCAAATCCAGCGCATTTGGTGGGGAATTTTAACGGTCATTTAGCTAGAACTATTTTTCTGTTTTCTGATGAGGCTTTTTTTGCCGGTGATAAAAAGCACGAAAGAGTGCTTAAGGCATTGATAACCGAGCCAGTTATGACAATTGAGCGAAAAGGAATTGACTGTATTCAACAGCCTAATTTTCTGAAAATTTTTATGGCAACAAATTCTGACTATGCAATACCGGCAACATCTGATGAGAGACGTTTTTTAGTAACTGATGTCAGTAGCACACGGATTGGAGATCGTGAATATTTTAATCAGTTACATAAATCATGCAATTCTCTTGATGTTCAAGCTGCTTTTTTAGCTGAAATGTTAGTGCGTGATGTTAGTAAATTTCACCCTGGCGATATTCCAGAAACATTGGCTCTGAAAGAGCAGAGACTTTTCAGTTTTGAGAGTCACCAAAGCTGGCTGGCGGATTTTCTTCAAGCTAAGGAAAATACCATATTTCAGCATTGGGTAAGTTTTGCCGCGCTTTATGAAAATTATCAAAAATGGTGCGAATCTCGAAAAGTTAGCAGTTTTCAAATAGTATCAACCCAAAAACTTTCAAAATACTTAGCAAAAATTTTCACATCAAAACAGGCTAATAACCAGCGAGGGGTATTTTTTGGCTCTAGCAGATTTTTTGCAGTGGAATCCTTTGAAAAGTTTGAGCGAGTCAATATCACACAGGTTTGATAGCTAATTTCAAAATGCTGTATTTGCTGCATAATGCTGTATAGTCATAAGTTATTGATTTTATTTATAAAAATGCAGCAATGCAGCAAATACAGCAAATTTTATTAGTCCATGGAAAATAATTTTATAAAAAGGTAGTCATTTATTTATGTTCTCTGTGCCCTACACTATAGCGAATTTGATAAAAATGCCGTATTTGCTGCATTGCTGCATTTTTTACTTATTTATCAGTTACTTATATCTATGCAGCAATATACAGCAATGCAGCAATGCAGCAATGCTGTATTTGCTGTATATTTTTACCCTGTAACAAAGGAAATTAACTCCAAAACATTAAAAAGGATTTTTAAAAATGGACAACGCTAAAGATAAGGACAGCTCAACCTTAAGAAAAAGAGGGTTTACCGCTGAGAACGCTGGCACTATTCGATTCACTCAAAAACAGCTCAAGGTAGTGAAAGAGCTTGCCGCAGGCGCAACCTATCAAGAAGCGGCAAAAACAGCGGAACTTGTTCATAGTTCCGCTTACCGCATAGCTCACACAACTGAAGGGCAGCGAGAGATCCTGCGCTTACGGGAAGATGCAGAAAAAGCATTAATGACGGACTTAGCCAACATGGTTTCACAGTCACTAGAGATTTTGAAAACACAGTTGAACAGCCCTCTACCGGATAGGCGAGTTCGAGCAGCTGAGTTCATACTGAAGCATTTGGGTAAGTCGTTAATAGTGAGGTCGACCTTTAATGACAGCTGCAACGAAACCCAAACCGAAAACAAGCTAATCGACATAAACCCAAACTAAACGGATTTTCCACCCAAAAGCACAAGGAGTGCAACAATGCCAAACCAACAAAATAAACCAACCATCAACGGCTTCCGCCAAATCATTTTCAATATCAATGGTTTTTATAACACTTTTCCTGCGATAAGACTCAACACAGAAGAAGTCAAACTTCTAAAAACCTTATCGGGCAGCACATCACATGTAGACATGACCTCATGGCTAGAGTTGTCTGATACAGTTGTTGAAGGCGTGACTATGCCAAACTGGCATCCCTACGGATATAGAATGCTGGCGGACGCACGTGAGGCGTTAAAATCTTACAAAGGTCGAGATTCTTGGTTCTTCAAGTATATGCAAGGGCAAATATCTCAACTGGACGTGTGGTTATATTTTGCTGAATGCTCGTTTATTGAAGGCGATGACATTGCCTGAAAAGCTCAAGACGCCCTGAAATTTTAGGGGGCGTCTATCATCAATGCCTAGGGGGTGGTGTTTTACCACCCCTACAAAGGGCACTGGCAATGACGCTGTACACAGGTAATAGCATATTCTGTTTATTCCGTATAATAGGGCTGTTACCGTGTCCTTGTCCTTAATATTTAAAAAGTTACCTTTAAAAAGAATAATCGCCTTTCAAAAAGCCACCTCTACGCCACGATAACGTAGGAAGCAATACGTTGTGGTGAGGGGTGAATATTAGGGATTACACCTAATAATGCGTATAAGTGAATGATTTACCTAGTAAAGCAATAATTGCATTACTGAGTTTTCTTTTAGTAAGTCACTGGCTTAAGATTTAAGTTAGCTTATTTTTCTGTTTTATATTGCAAAGTAAGCACACAAAAGTAAGTCTATCATGTGTGACTCTAAAGTTTGAAATCAGAAAAAATTGTGGGTGGAGGCAATAACCTAACCTAAAGATAAGTTTAAGAAAAGGATGGGGTTGGTTGGCACATGTATTGCAAAATCAAACATAATGCCAATTGTTATAGCATGATTAATGCAATTACAATTACCGTGCCATTTATATTGGTATATTTATTGCTTGATTATATATTGTACCACAGGTTATGTGGGTAATGATGTGATACCCTTCAAGCATAAGTAACATATGCCGACTGAAAAAAAAAATGAGTCACTAAACATTTATGCAGTAACTTTGTCAGTAACATTTTTAAATACGAATATAAGACATTAAAAAAACAATAGCTTACATTACTATTCAAGACCTTGTACGTACCAAATAGTTGTTTGAAGACGTGCAAAGAGATACACAAACCCGCAAGTCATAAGGCTTAGCGGGTTTTTTATTGTCCAACGAAATACAACGAAAACCTATGGCATACACCTAAAACAGTGACACAAAAACGTGTCACTTTTAAGGGCGTATCATGACCAAGGAACTCAACAAAGAATCCGTATACAGATCGGCTAAGCCTAAAGAAAAAGATTACACCATTAATGATGGAGACGGCTTAGTCATGTTGGTTAAAAAAACCGGCGTAAAAACATGGCGGTTTATCTACCGTTATCAGGGCAAGCAAAACCGCTTAGGTTTGGGCAACTATCCAGCCACGACCTTACAAATGGCAAGGCTAACAGCCGTAACTACAAGGCAACAATTAGCCGATGGTATAGACCCAAGCGAGACCAAGAAACAAAGCAAACAAGCCGCAAAGATTGATCAAGACAATGCCCAACGCAAACAGGACGGCTTGCCTATCATTGGCAGCTTTGCAGAGATTACCGGCAAATGGCTTGCATCCATCAAACACAAAACCAAACCAATCACCCATGAGAAAAA
>CANNKG010000256.1 GCA_947505105.1 Methylococcaceae bacterium
AAGGATGTCGAGGAGGTGATGAAAAAACTTAACCATCGACCACGGAAAAGCCTTAACTATAAAACACCTCATTCAGTCTTTTTTGCAGAATCTTTGCCGAAGGCCGCATGACAACTAGGATTGCACTTCGGAGTTGAATCCGCCAAACACTAAAGTGGAAATTGTCAGGGTTAATATTGAAGATAACGTAAACATTCTTAAATTGCAAATCGTAGACTATTTGATGCTACATTGGTCATGCGAAGCGTCAACTCGATCTTTCAATTGTTTACCGGGTTTAAAGTGAACAACCGTTTTGGCTGGTAAAGTTAGAGACTCACCAGTTTTTGGGTTACGTGCGATTCGAGCAGCTCTATGACGCACACTAAAACTGCCAAAATCCCGGACTTCAATACGTTCGCCAGATGCTAAAGCTTCAGCAATCAGTTCGATCATGCAATTGACTGCCAATTCAACATCACGCGCCTGAAGATCAGGTAACTTGCTTGCCAATGCCTGTATTAATTCCGATCTTTTCACCTACGAAGCTCCACTGCAGTTAAACATTAAAGTTTAGCAGTTTATCGTCATTATATTTCGCTGGCTATTCAAGTGAGGAAGAAACATATCGCCAATTTGAACCAGATTCTTTGATGTCTGTCGTCGAAGATTGCACTTGGTCAACCAACTTAAGGAGTTGTGTCAGATCGCCCGAGGATTAAGCAGTGCGCTCCGAACCTTTTTAAATGGCTTTAGCACTATAGAGGCTGTTCCGCGACAACGCTATAAAGTGCTGAGCGATAATCGAGGCCATATTACGCAATGACATGGGCAACATGTAATATGCCACATCTTGGCTATTGATTTAATTTTTCTAAAGCTTTTTATATACGTTTGCTCTGACGAGTATTCGCTTAATAAATTCTTTCCGCGTTAATTGGGTTAGAATATTTAGTTAATTAATTTAAAACACGTTCTTAGAACGTAATTTTCTTAACATTACTCAGGAGCCACTGTGGACATAGATATCATCTTACTTATATTGATCATTTCAGGTGGGCTATTTTACTGGTATAAAAATAAACGCCCTCAATCAACACAATATTTAAATGCCATCAACAATAGAGCAGTCGACTCTGAAAGCATCGAAACACTAGTAATAGCAGAAACGTCGGAAGTTGAAGTAATTACCGCTATTCCAGAAGATTCAATGCTAAGAAGACATTTTTTGGCGAATATTGAAGCCGAACGGTTATCAATGACCGCTCCCTATCCTACTGACGTACGTGTAGACGCGCCAGTGGTAGAAGAAGCATCGAACGTTGAAATAATTAACGCTATTCCCGAAGACTCAATGCTAAGAAGACATTTTTTGGCCAATATTGAAGCCGAACGATTATCCATAATTAATCCTTATCCTACTGAAGTAGTTGTAGAAGCTCCAACAATCGAAGAAACACCAGTAGAAGAAGCATCGAAAGTTGACGATATTCCCGAAGACTCAATGTTAAGAAGACATTTTCTGACCAATCTTGAAGCCAATCGCTTATCCATGACCAATCTTTATCCTACTGAAGTAGTTGTAGAAGCTCCAACAATCGAAGAAACACCAGTAGAAGAAGCATCGAAAGTTGACGATATTCCCGAAGACTCAATGCTAAGAAGACATTTTCTGGCCAATCTTGAAGCCAATCGCTTATCTATGACCAATCCTTATCCTACTGAAGTAGTTGTAGAAGCTCCAACAATCGAAGAAACACCAATACTAGAATCTTCAACAGTTACTGAAAAACGGCAGGTAAAGAAGCATCGGAAATCAAAATAATAAAATCTATTCTCGAATATTCCTTAAAACACTGAAATGGTTTAATCATACCGGACACTTAAAGTAATCTTGACAAAACCCTGAGCATTGCCTAAATCAGCCCGGTTTTATGGAAAATATGTCGATTACTTTTCACCCGCTATTGCTTTAGGCGGGTCCACCAGTAAAAACCAGCAAGCAGCAAAGCCAGCAAGACTTCGATCACCACCAGAGGAGAGCTTTACCAGTGTCGCCTTTGAATTTAAATTTGACCAGAACGCCCACGCTGCTCGACTGAACATCGATGGATATGGACCGCGCCGCCAGAGCTGACAAGAGTACCTCAGAGCCATCGAAGGGCTTGATATTACGTGTATCCTTATGAATCTGGCTGGCAACCAGCGTGGAGTCATTCAGCTTGCTGCCACCCAGTTGACGTGTAATTTCCATTTCAATTTCACGCGGTGTTTTGCCGTCAGTCTTAACGCGTATTGGCGTTTGTTCATCCAGACGAATTTCAATCTCTCCGGCATCAGCTATTTTCGGTTTGGTCCCGGAGAACTTGTCGAGATATTCGACTTCAGCCGCTAACACCACATCCACAGCGATCTGTACTCCTTCGGCATTAAAACTTTTTCCCGCCATGTCGAAGCGCAAAGCCTGATTGGTATAATCCCGAAACACCAGATTGTCCAATCGATAACCGGCCTTATTACTCAAGATCAACTTGGCTTTTTCGTCGACCTGTTCGATGGTGATACCACGCAATTTCGGATCCAGTTGCGTCATGCCGTCCCGCATCGCGGTCACCATCTTTTTAGTGATTTTAGAGGTAGTTAACCCAGCATCGACTTTGTCGGCATTCAAAAAAATCATCCCGGTAGCATGATTCAATTTATCGCCATCCAGCTGCCATTCGGCGGTATAGGAGAATAGAGACTCCCCTGACTTTTTAGGCAGACTGGTATACAAACTCATTGTTTGCTGACCAGCAGGAGTCGATGCCGCATGAACCACTTGAAAAAAAGCCATGACAGCAAAAAAGAAAAGAAATGATGAGGGGCGAGAAATAAAAGTCATATCGAGAGTGTCCTAGATTTTGTGTAAACGGGATTTAAATTATCAGCAGTTTAGCCTATCCTCAAATTGAAAAGTAAACCGATTTAGAGCGGCTTTCCAGTCCCGCAAAGGCATAGTCCATTTTTTACGAATATTCCTTAACGCCAGATAAAACTGTATTGAACAGTAAGAATGAGTCATACGAATGTATTGGTATGGTAAAAAAATCACCTTAAAACGCATTCTGTGTGAGGTTTTTTTCTTTGCCAGATAAAAAATTTCGATTTTAACTACTGGCGCTGTTCTAGCGCTAACTCAGTTTAAGATTTTTGTCATGTCCAAAGACCTTTTGTGTAAAGCAGTTTATCGTCATTATATTTCGCTGGCTATTCAAGTGAGGAAGAAACATATCGCTAATTTGAACCAGATTCTTTGATGTCTGTCGTCGAAGATTGCACTTGGTCAACCAACTTAAGGAGTTGTGTCAGATCGCCCGAGGATTGAGCAGATGCTTGCTTTCCGGTAATGGTTACTTCAGTCCAGTCCACCATTTCGCCAGATCCCCATGAGATCAATGAGGCAAGGGTAAAAACTAAAGTACCGCGGGCCATACTTTTAGGCAAACCTTGTTCTTCCAAGAATCGGTGCAGATATTTAGCCGCTACGAAGAATACGATAGTAGAGATAACCAAGTTCCATACTGAAGGTATTTCAAACATTATTTAGCCATGTCCTCATTTAGCGTTGGAGGTAACGCTAAAAACTGTTCTTTGCAATAATTTGCTGTCTTTGTTAATGCCGGTCAAAACCCGCATAAAGATGCCGTATCTGTCAGTATCCATGCTACTGTAGCGCTTAAGCATATTGAGCCAGCAAAAGCGCATTTAGAAACCGCAGATAAATAATAATGCCATTTTCCTTAAGGCAAAATACCAAGCAGCAACTTTGCGTATGCGAGTGGTATTTTTTAAGTCCGATGGTTTACTTATTCTCTAGGCGTTTTTTTGTCATTTAAGGCATACCAACCGATAGTAATCCGGTAGATAAACCAAATAACGGTTGCTGTGAGAATAAAAAAGCCTAAGCCAAATTCAAACGTTAAGCCTGACAAGGCAAATCCCGCTAAGACCACCCACGCAGTTTTAATTTGCCATTCAAAGTGTGACTCAAGCCATGTGCCAAGGACGTCGTCATGCTTATATAGGTTAATGGCAATGCCAAGCAGTAACGGCAGACCTGCCAGCATAAAAGTTAATACCTGGCATAAATACACTGTTGCGGTTAAATTGACTAACGATGTTATTTCATCGTTGGAATGTTGTTTAGATAATTGCGCACTCATCATTGCTCTCCCTTCGATTTAGCGGGCTGCAGTTCAAAACCATCAGGCTACAACTACAGAAAATTACGTACAATTCCATTGCTTACTCATTTATACTTTTGTTAGGCATCACCCGTAGTCATTAGTTCAACATTTAACGCGCGGCAATTCTTGCCAACAGGTGGTGTAGCGTGGAGAAACAAAAGCATTCAATGACCCCAAAGAAAACAGACAGCAGCCAATCTGCTGGAATAAAAAGCGATGCTAAATTCGATCATAAATTGTCTGAACCGTGAGCAACTTTCTTTCGTTGGCGTCAGCGCTTTGCAAATTGCATTTCAACTTTGCCATCGATCAGTTTCAGCGTAGCTTCAAACTCAGTTCCTTTGGCTGATTTAAAGCCCTTCAACAATCCGGTTTCACCTTTGCGTAGTAATTTCTTGGCCATTGTGACCGTAATTTTTTTGTGCGCGATAGTTTTCCAGATGGTCATCTTGCAGCCGTTACGCCATTCACTACAACTGAAAGCTTTTACGGTTTCGACGATTTTACCGTTACATAAGGGACAATCAGCAATAGCTTCCTTAACTTCAGAACGTGAAGCATGTGCAGGCTCGGATTTAATGAAACCAATTTCACCCAGCTTATTCAGGGTAAGTTGCGCCCTAAAAACTTCATCGTTCGGTTTGATGGCATAACTGTTAAGAGTTCGAGTTGTCTGCAATAGCTGGCAAGCCATATCCTGACTGATTTGTACCCCATAAACTTCTTTCCATA
>CANNKG010000257.1 GCA_947505105.1 Methylococcaceae bacterium
GGTCGGTCGGGTAACGTTTAACTTTTGATTTACGCGTCTTTCTGCTCATGGGCTAAATATTCACTATTCTAACTCATAGCTATTTTTGATACTTTTGAAACACGCACTTAGAGAAAGGAAGCTCTTCAGAAGATATTTTAAAATCTGTTAAATCTATCGCCAGCTTTAGTGGATCAATGAGAACTAATTTAATTAATATGCTGGATCATGTTGGCATTCATAAAAAACTGGGTATTGCCAGCACTAATCTGCTTTTTTCATCGCACGCACATCTGGTGCAAATGGCATCTATTTTAAAAAACCCCGTTTTTGTTGATGGGGAAAATTATTCCGGTTCGCCATCAATGCTTAAAACCCCTCTGCTAAGAGAAGTAATACAAGATTTTTTTGTAAAAGAAATATGCAATAAACTTAAAAACCCTATTTTTATTTCCTTAAGCCCTAAAGTAACAGAAGCCTTAGAATGGCTTGTCTCTCAAAAAATAATTAATGACAATCAAATTTTAAGCGGCATTCCACATCCCTCAGGTGCTAATGCTGAAAGAATTGCTTATTTTTTAGGCAACAAACAAAGAGATCAGTTATCAATTAAAACAAATCCAGATGTTATTGATGAAGGCAAGCGTACTATTTTAAGAAAAATTGGAGCGTATGAATTTATATCTTAGATAGGTATTTATGAAATTAAGACACCAAATTTAAGCGCAGTAAGACGTAATCCGTAGGAGACGCATGGCTAACTCACAACTACGCGACTGTATTCCTAAACCAACGTAATCGTTTAGCCCCCTCCCTGTAAAAATGGGCAGCTTGTTCCCAAGCCAAGGTCTCATTGTTATACACAAATGTTCTTATGCTCGTCATTCCGGCATAGATTGCCGGAATCCAAAAGCCAAGGCGGGTAATAATTGCTGTTTTCACATCCCTGTGATCTGGATTCGCTAACGCGGTCTGACGGCTTCGGCAATCCATGCCGGAATGACGGTTTGGAAGAACTAAATGTATAACGATAAGAGGTAGCGCTTGGGAGCGAGCGTGTCAGGTGTCACGCACAATTCACCCCAAAAGTCGCCCAAGTATTCGATGTAAGGTATCTGGTCATCTTCGATGGCATCCCACAAACGCTCCAACCAATGGTCACGAACTGGTTGCTCTACTTGGGCTTTGGCAATAATCGGCACTAAGATTTCAATAGCCCGATTAACCCTACTGCCTATAGCACCAGACGAGCTATCCACTTGCTCAATGGCAGGTGCTATTTTCTCTAAAAAGAGAACGACACCTCCGGCAGCCAATACGGGCTCTTTCTTGGCTACTTGTTTGATTTCGGTTAACGCTTCTTTGATGCGTTGAATCGGTTTATCAGATTTCCAGCCGAAGGCACTTTGACGAAACCGAGGCGCGAACTGCCATTTGTAGCCTGTCATATGAGAGGATTAGTAAATGTTTCCCAGGAAATCATGTTTGCCAATTTCTACACCGTTATGTCGCAGAATCGCATAGACGGTAGTAACATGAAAATAGACGTTGGGCAGAACAAAATCGTGCAGATAGGACGCGCCGGTAAAGGTGACCGTTTTGTCGTGCATCGGCAGCGCGATAGTTTTATCTTCTGAACCATCTATCTGTTCAGGCTTGCTGGCCTCAAGCAGTGCAATGGTTTTATCGAGTCGCGCTACAAGTTCAGAAAAGGTTGATTCATTGTCTTCATACTTTGGCGGTTCTAAACCTGCAAGACGTGAAACAGCACCTTTGGCAACATCGGTTGCTATTTGGACTTGTCTTGAAAGCGGAAACATATCAGGGTAAAGACGCGCGTTGACCAGAACCGATGGATCAATTTTCTTTGCCTCGGCATGAGCGGCGGCTTTTTCGAGGATGGCTCGCAAATTGGTTAGACAGCGGATAATCGGTGGCACAGATGCAACGTACATGGAATTTGACATTAGGTTCTCCTGAGTCAGTGGGTATGCTTAATTTTCGTTTAGGCAGCAGAGTATCAGACATGATCCAATTCAAGGCAAGTGAAAAGCAAATTTTACATTCTGATCCTTACAAAGACAGGGATGCCGTGCCGTTATTATTTAGGACTTATCTACCCTGGCTTCCGAGGCGATATATCGATAGCTACGAATGAGGCTTAGATCTTGACTTAAGCTCGAGCTAAAACTACATTCTGCCCTGCTTCATTCGTCGCGAACGAATAGATTCCTCGGTTCTTTGGTGTTCTTTAGCAAGTTGCTTGGTCGTTTGACCGGAGTCAAATGCTTTGATTTAACGGCGATCCTCTTCATCGTGCCATGCTTTCCCAGCATTGTCTGGCAGTTTCCGTGGTTTGTCGTCAGACTCCAATGCCTGTGTTGTCATATCTGAGCACTGTGGTATGGACTGTCAGCAGGATATCCCGCTTAGTGTATGGATCAACTCCATTTGCTAAAGCACGAATGATTTCAAGCGCCTTGTCTGTATTCATTTCACCCCCGGCCATTATGGCCTACCCCACATAAATTAGTCTATGATGCGGTATTTGGAACTTACCGCATCAACTCGGTCTTTAAGCACTTTTCCTGGTTTAAAATGAAGAGCAACCTTTTTCGGTAACTGAACCGCTTCACCCGTTTTAGGATTACGGCCAATACGAGCAGCAAGGTGGTGTAGACTAAATGAACTAAAGCCACAAACCTCAATGCGTTCGCCATTCTCCAGAGCGGCAATCATCTGCTCCAGTACGCAATTTACAGCTAACTCTACATCTTTTGCTGCCAGTTCTGGATGTTTCTCACTTAATGCACGTATTAATTAGGATTTGACCACTGCTAACTCCCTGGAAATAAGGCCTTAATTTTAATAGTTTATCAAGCCACCGTTAGGTAAATAACACAAACAATCCTTTGTTTACAATGGAGAAAATATTGCAAACTTGATTTATCAAGGCACACTGTAGGACAGTAGACCAAAACTCAATGAGACTTTGGTCGCGTTTGGTTAACACTCAGGATGATGAAATGACAGCAGCTAAACCCAAAGTCACTTGTTTTCATGATGGCGAATGCCCAATCTGTACTATTGAAATCAACGCGATGAAAAAACTTGATAAAGCGGGTAACGTTAATTGGGTCGATTTTACCCAGGACAAGGCTGCCTTGGCGACAGCGGGCTTGACTTACAAACAGGCCATGGAGCGCATGTATGTTATCGACGAGCATCAACAGCTGCAATCCGGGGTGCTTGGTTTTTTACAGGTCTGGAAGCAACTGCCTTATTACCGGCGCATTGCTCCAATTATAGGGAATGTTCCTTTGCTGCTGCCAGTCATGGAATTTTGCTACGGTATTTTTGCACGCTATCGTTTGCCACTTACCGGAAAAGCTCAGCTAAAAGAAGAGTAACCATGAATCAAATAAACCCCAATAAGCTGCTACGTTCAAAATGGACAGCCGTTGCACCCAAGCAAAAAGAACGTCACTTTATGGTTACCAAACTGATTCGTGCAGAAAACGAAACCATTATCGCTTGCGAGTTAGAAGCGGTGATTAACAATCATCTTTATGAACTAGATTGGCAAGCGCTTAAGGATTCAACTTGTTGGTTGACGGGTTGGCGGTAATGCTCACTAAAAATACTAAGCACTACTACCGATGAATAATGTCCATCATGAAACTT
The DNA here is from genome assembly GCA_947505105.1 of Methylococcaceae bacterium. Taxonomy (GTDB): domain Bacteria; phylum Pseudomonadota; class Gammaproteobacteria; order Methylococcales; family Methylomonadaceae; genus SXIZ01. The sequence goes on from CANNKG010000257.1 coordinate 3,664, forward strand.
CATAGCCTTTACAGTCACTTATAAATTAGGCATTGGCCTTGAAGATGCCGTAGTTACTCCGGAGAACAACTATTTCTACCACGGTATTGAAGCTCCAGCGGCCTTAAGAACCGAGATTGACCTGCAAGGTTATGCCATTTATAAGCTGGAAGGATGCCCGAAATAATACGGACTGCTTGGGTATTTATCTTTACTCAATATCAATGTGTACTTCATTACGACGAAGAAACGGTAATGTCCAAGGTGGATCATAAGCGGCAGATCGTGGTGGAGAAAGGGCTTTGTAATGTTGCTGGACTAACCAGTCAGTTAATTCTGCGGATTTTTCTTCAATACCTTGTTCAGACAGACTACCGGTATAGCGAATAGTGGCGACCTTTTTATCAGGAATCTCTTGAATTAATACGGCAGAATCCAAAGGCTCCGGTGCTGTAGATATTGTATAGCCTTGCGGAAGCACGAAAGTCATCACCCAAACTGCCCCTGATTTTTGCTGCATAACCGGTGCTGTCATGGACAATCTTTCAGCTTGTTGCTGTTGAATAACCGGTGCGGTCATCGTTATGGATTGCTGCTTTTTGTTGTTACCAAAAATATATCCAGCGAGACGTTGAAAAGCCAAGCCGCTAGCATTTTTATAATCAGCGTTAACTTCGGTTTGGGCCACAACCAGTGACGGATAGTGTCTGATTTGAAATGGCTCCGCATCATTAAGCACTTGATAGCGTGGTTCCTCTGCACTGCGTATGCCAAAGGTACTGCAAGCCGAAAGGCAAATGGTGGTTAAAACGGTTATCAGTTTTTTCATGGAAGGCCCTGTGTGCTTTGGAATGGGTCAGTTGTGATCTCATAAACTTCTCTTTGCTAAGCAAAACCGTTCAGGAGGGCAATGGTAGAGCTATTAATCGTCACTGTCTTTATTCAATAACTCTTCAAGCTCCAAGTACTGGGATTTCCAGTATTCAGCCGCTTTAAGAGCCGCATCTTTTTCAGTGACTAGTTCATCATTGTGGGCCTTTAAAAGGCAATTAGGAATGAGCATAAATTAATTTCGACAATAAGGCGATTGCTGAGATAAATTTAGCCAAAAATAAGTCTTTCCAAGCCTGAAAATGATTGAACCCTATTCAAAAGAAATGAAGTTCTCGATCACGATTTTCCGTCGTTGGCAGGCGGTTTAGCCATTCCACATGCGGTTTATACCTTGCCTTCGGCGGGCA
>CANNKG010000258.1 GCA_947505105.1 Methylococcaceae bacterium
CCAAAAAGGCGTGAAGATGAGTAAAATGGCATTTAAAGCTATTAGCCATAGGATAGAAAGAGACGCATCCCTACCGAAATACTACATGACTATCCAGCCTCAAATTTAAACAGAATTAATGGAGGTTATTTTTTGCGAGTTACCTAAGGCATATTCAACCCCCATGTCTAACACGACTGGGTACAAATTTGCCGACACATTTCGAACATTTTGAATCAAGACATCAATCATGCCAAGCATTGTTTCGATGTGTGACTCAAATTGTTTTGGTTTATCAAAGGACATCATCTTGAGCATCGCAATCTGCATTCTGAGCGCAGTCAGATTTTGTCCGAGCTGATCGTGGACTTCTACGGCAATTTGCTTTCTCTCCCGTTCGGTGACCCATTCAGTTTCAGCGGCTAACTGACGTAAATGTAAACTGGTCGCTTCCAGTTCTCGACGATTCATTTCTAACTCATGCGTACGTTCGATGACGCGCAATTCGAGTTCTGAATTCAGTTTTTCACAAGCCAGTGCGAGTTCTACACGTTCCGACACATCGGTAATCAAGCCTAGAAGACACTCATCATTGGCAATTGTGATCGGCTCGATACAGGTAAGCACCGTCCTAGGTTCACCTGATTTGTGTCTAATGTTGATTTCCTGGTTGATTAGACGACCATCATGTTTAAATTTTTCGATAGCGTCGGCGCACTGCTCTGGATAAGCCCAGAGCTTTAAATCAAGTGCAGATTTTTCGATGACTTCGCCGCGTTGATAGCCGTAAATGTCTAAAAATGCTGAATTGACATCAATAAACACGCCGTCTTTCAGTCGTGTAATTCCGATACCCACCGGGCTGTTTTTAAAAACTTTAGCGAATTTATCCTCGCTATTGAAAAGTTGGAGTTCGGTTTGCTTGCGATCAGTAATGTCAACCACCGCGGTTATCTGATATAACAATTTTCCGTGTTCGTCTCTGACGGCTTGGATGTTTACCAGAACCCAGACAATGCTGCCATCCCTGCGAATGTAGCGTTTTTCATTATGATAACGATTACGCGTACCTTTTTGTATTTCTTGCGCAGCCTTTAAGTCAGGGTTTAGGTCATCAGGATGGGTAATTTGGGCAAAATGAAGTTTTTGGCTCAGAATCTCTTCCTGGGAATAGCCGATAATTCGACAATATTCCTCGTTCATCTGTAAAAATTGACCAGTAATTGAGGTATGAGCAATACCAACGGCGGCATTATTGAAAACTGCGTGAAATAAGGTCAGATTTTCATTAAGTTGCTTTTCGATCAATTTTCGTTCGGTAATATCGCGAAAAAACGCAAAACACTCGCGCGTTTCTGCTAAATAATTCACCGAGACTTCAAGATCCAATAAGCTGCCATCTTTATGTCGATGCTGGGTTTCAAAGCGATCAGACCCTATTAAAATCAGCCTGGTCATGCGCTGATGAATGTCTGCTTTAGTCTCTAATGCTTCAAGATCACTGACGTGCATCCCCTGTAATTCGGTAATGGTATACCCGGAAATCAGTGCATAGGCTTGATTGACTTCCCGCAAATAACCTTCGGAATCGACTATCCAGAAACCGTCTCGTGCTGTACTAATAATTGATTGATGTCGCAAGAACAGTTGATCGGCTCTCTTTCGATCAGTAATATCAATAATATTACCATGCCATAATACACTTGCATCCGGCATTGCCTGGGGTATTGAACGACCAAATAACCAACGTTCACCTTTTTTGGGCAAAATAACACGATATTCCATCTGCCAGGGTTGTAATGTCATAGCTGATTCTTGAATAGAAGCATAGAGAGTATCGATATCTTCGGGATGAACCAATGAAAAAATCGCCGAAGCGTCTTCTACGACTGATTCTGGAGAAAATTCAAAAATTTCACGAATGCCATCGCTGGCGAAAGGAAAACAAGATCTGCCATCAGGAAACAACTGAAATTGATAAATTGCGCCTGGAACCAAGTGTATTAGTTGCGCAAGCATCTGATTTTTTTTCTGTTCTGGGTGAATGTTTTTCATTGTACATTTGAGGAGAATTTAAAGTTTACCTTCGGACTTGTTAAGCCAAAGTGTGCTTGAAAATTTATGTGTAAACTTAAAATTATGAAATTTTTTCAATAGATTAATGCAAAGTTAAAATAGCGATAATATGTAAAATAAGCAAATTTTATAAGTTAAATAATGGTAAAGTATACCAATTTGAAATATATAATTTTAATTAATAAAATAAAAATATATTTATTATTAAAACTCTATGTTTTCCAAATATCTGAGGTTAAAGACTGCGATGATGCTGAGGTTAGCGTTAATTGCGGATAGTTTCATAGCGGTAAACATTTCACTGAACGCTGGCTAAGTAATATGCTCGGATAACTTGAGCAATTTTAATCTCCTCACCCCAAGGCCCTCCAAGTTGGAGTAAGTGTTGTAAGTTACTTCATGCGCGTTCCTAAGTCATCTGTATTACTGATAGAACTTGGTATCAAGTCATTGTCGCCGAATGCGCTTCATGCCACAATGGCAATCCGTCATTAAATTCAATCCACGTCAATCAGCATTTTATATTTTGATTGAAAATGCTAATTTTAACGCCACTTTCAAGCTTTCATTAACAGTCAGTTTTAATTTCAATGTGCCCAGCCCACTAAACGTTATGTCAAACTCAGGAACCATAATTTTCGAGCACCCGGATTCGACGCACCTAGTCGTCCAGTTTTCCGGTAAATGGCTGCTTGATGCCGATTTACCTGAGCCCTTGCAACTGCTTGCCGAATGCTTCCAAGCGGCTGGGTTGCGACAAATTACTTTGGAAGCTCAGTCTCTTGAGCAATGGGACAGTTGTTTACCGACCTTAGTCTTGAAAATTATCGATCAAGCTCAGGCCAGAGGTGTCGATGTCGATACGACTCAGCTTCCCGAAGGGGTACAAGGGTTATTGTCTTTAGCAAGAGCTATTCCGGAACGGACGGATGCTCGGCGCTCGGCCAAACAGATCTCTTGGGTTGAGGTATTTGGAGAGTCGCTCATGCTTGGAATTGCCGATGCTAAAGCGCTACTCACTTTTATTGGCGAAATCATACTGGCTTTGCTTAGTCTATTACGCGGTCAGGCACGTTTTCGCAGGGTCGATTTATGGTTATGCCTCCAGGAAGCAGGATCTTCTGCCTTGGCAATCGTCACCTTAATCAGCCTGCTGGTTGGCTTAATTTTGGCTTTCGTCGGTGCGGTACAATTGTCAATGTTCGGCGCGCAGATTTTTATTGCCGATTTGGTCGGTTTAGGGACAGTGCGTGAAATGGGGGCACTGATGACCGCGGTGATCATGTCGGGTCGAACCGGAGCTGCTTACGCAGCGCAATTGGGTACGATGAACGTTAATAGTGAGATCGACGCGCTCAAGACCATGGGCATATCGCCGATCGAATTTTTGGTACTACCGCGTATGTTGGCGCTGATCTTGATGATGCCGTTGTTGTGCCTGTATGCCGACTTTATGGGCATTTTGGGTGGGGCTATGGTGACGATCAGTTCGTTTGACGTGTCATGGGTGCAATATCTAAACGAAACCCGCAAATCCGTGCATCTGGCGGATTTTGGAATCGGTTTATTTAAAAGTCTAGTATTTGCCATCTTGATTGCACTCTCGGGTTGCCTGCGGGGCATGCAATGCGGTCGAAGTGCTTCAGCGGTTGGGGATGCTGCGACCTCGGCGGTCGTTAATAGTATCGTCTACATCGTCGTCGCCGATTCGATCATTACTCTGCTGTGTAACCGTCTCGGTATTTGAAGGGGTTATCGATGTCGCTAACTGCTCATATCACGGTCCAAAATTTGACCATGGCGTACGGCGATTTTTTGATTCAGCGCGATTTGAATTTCACGATCAACCGTGGCGATGTCTTTATTGTTATGGGCGGCAGCGGTTGTGGCAAGAGCACATTGTTGAAGCATTTAATTGGCTTGCAGCAACCCAAGCAAGGCGATGTGCTGTATGGCGAACAAAGCTTCTGGCACGCCGATGCCGAGATTCGTGAAAGTATCATGCGTCGGATTGGCGTGCTTTATCAAAGCGGGGCGCTGTTTAGTTCGCTAACCCTCGCCGAAAATATCGCCTTGCCAATGGGTGAATTTACGCGTTTAACGAAAAACGAAATCGCCGATTTGGTGGCTTATAAACTCGCCCTGGTCGGCCTTGCCGGTTTCGAGGATTATTATCCTGCGGAAATCAGTGGTGGAATGCAAAAGCGCGCCGGTTTAGCGCGCGCCATGGCGCTGGATCCTGAAATATTGTTTTTTGACGAGCCGTCCGCAGGTCTCGATCCGGTCAGCGCAAAATTACTGGATGATCTGATCATCAACTTGAGTCGCACGATGGGCACGACTATCGTCGTCGTTACCCATGAGTTATCGAGCATTTTCGCCATTGGCACCAATTCGGTGTTTTTGGATCCCGAAACCAAGACTATGTTGGCGACCGGCGCCCCGAAACAACTGCTCGCTGAAACTCAAGACCCCAAAATTATCGAATTTTTAACCCGCGGCGAAGGTCGTGGCAATGCTATCGTTGACTAGAGAAACTTAACGCAATGAGTAAACCGATCAATCCATTCGCAATAGGCAGCTTCACGGTGGGCGCTTTGGTCTTGTTGATCACTGGTCTTTTTATCTTTGGTGGCGGGCAATTGTTTAATACGGCGGATTCAACTCCGAAGTGCAATCCTAGTTGTCATGCGGCCTTCGGCAAAGATTCTGCAAAAAAGACTGAATGAGGTGTTTTATAGTTAAGGCTTTTCCGTGGTCGATGGTTAAGTTTTTTCATCACCTCCTCGACATCCTTA
>CANNKG010000259.1 GCA_947505105.1 Methylococcaceae bacterium
ATCTGGTATCTTAGTGCTTGGGTTAACTGATGGTAGTCTTTCAAGTTCATTCTCGTCTTTAGTCGGATAGAAAAAAGCTTGGCACTATATCAGTTAGCCTTCCTTAATATCCTATTATTGGCGATTGCACTTCGGAGTTGAATCCGCCTGATATAAAAGGTTTGTCGGCTCAATTATCCATCTCCGGCGACGGGATCCACGCAAGAAGGTCAATTCTTGCTGTTCCAGCTGCAACATCGAGATCCGCTGATTATTGGATTGTAGGACAAGCGAGCTTCCTTGCTGCAGGCACGGCAACCGTTTTCTGTAACAGTATTGATGGCAAAACACTTGTCGGCGGAAGTTGTTTCATTGGTTGTGGCAGTTGGAAGTCTGAAGATAGGGCAATTGGTTACATCTCTAAAATTACGCCATATCATGGTTGGTCTAAAGGCATCTACTACAACGATAAAAACGACGCGTTGAGTAAACACGATCAGGCTGTCGTGATTGCCGATATAGACCCTTACAACATGCTCGAAGGTAAGCCGCGGGCACAAACCATGCCGTCGCCTCTTCAGTTAGTCGCCTACTTACCATTAGTCGAGTCGGTTGATTGGCCTCGTACCGAAGCAAACTTGCTACGACCGTTTTCTGTACCCGATCTTGCTCAAAACGACAAGTCAATGGGAGAAGTCAAACCGCGAATTCGTGATGAAGGGAAATTTTGGAGCGCAGTACAGGTAGTACGAAACCAATTTGACGAACAACACCTTAGAGATCTATGGTCAAAGTTCTCGGACACTGATGCGCTTTCCTCACGTGCCAAAGCCTACGCGCAAAACGGCCACATGCAACCATCAACACAAGGAGATACTTACCAATTCTTTTCAATTCCCGCGTTCTACGATTGGATTGATGTTAGCCTCACACTAGAAGAACATGAAGATCTACCAACGATTGTAGTTCCCCTATGGAGAGGAGAAAAGACTTGATCGAAGCTGGCATTTGATACGCTGACAAGACTTCCGCAAAGGGTTTGCGTTGATCAACCCAGCCTTCATTTCCTGCGATGTGATTGAACGACCTTCAGCTATTTTCAAACGAATTTTGTTAGGTGTTGTCAACCTGATCGCTGGACAATCGTCTGAATTCAACCGTTCGATAGCTTTTTAACCGACTTTTCGAGGCTTCAATTTCTGCAATCGAGGGTTTTTGCTCATTCGTAATCGTGCCAGGATGGCGGCAATTGGCCGTATATGGTCAATGAAAGCTTATTTATTATGACTCTGCCGGTTGTTGTCCGATATGTACCATCTTAAAACAGGGTGTCTCTGAATTAATTTTGCTATAACCACTAGGATTTGCTGAAATTTATCCCATTAATATTCGTATTCGTATTCACAGTATTTTATCGTATTGGGCTTTTCTTCAAAGCAAACAAAGTTATAATTTTGTTAGTTGATACGACTACCTTTTACTACCCTGCAAGGTAACAAATGAAGACTTCAATACCCATACCTCGAAAAATTACACCGCTGTCTATCAAATTGGAAGCTGATCAAAAAGATTTGCTCACCCAAATTGCTAAGGAAAAAGACCGTTCGGTTCACTATCTCTTGCTTCAAGCCGTGAAGGAATACATTGAACGTGAACAAGCAAGGATGAGTTTTTACGAAGACGGCAGAAAAGCAGTCGAGCACTTTAATCAAACCGGGTTGCATGTTACACAGGACGAAATGCGAGCTTGGGCCGACAGTTTGGGTAGTCACCAAGAGCTGCCGTCACCTGTATGCCACGGATAATCTTTACAGATCAGGCAAACCGTGACATCGTTCGGCTAGCAGATTTCATGCAAGAGGTTGACCCCTCATTAAAGAAGCGGTTAATCACAACCATTTTGGATGGTATTCAAATACTCAGTGATTTTCCCGGTATTGCTAAAACGGCTCAGGATGAAAAATACAAACATTTGCGAGAACTATTTATTCCGTTTGGTGGTGCAGGTTATTCAGTATTGTACGAGTACCGTCAACCAAGCGATACAGTATTAATTGCCGCGATTCGTCATACGCGGGAATCGGGTTACAAGATGCAACTGGACTGAGTAAATTTTAAGTCACATTTTTCATAAAACGGTTATTCAGATGAAAAATCAAATTAAGAAACCGTTGTATACCCATAAACAAGGCCAGTATTTAGCTTTTATTTATTACTACACAAAAATTCACCGGGTAGCACCGGCAGAATCAGATTTTACAAATTATTTTCATGTAACGCCGCCGACAGTTCATCAAATGATTGTGCAACTTGAAGCTAAAGGTTTTATTTCGCGTGTTCCTGGACAAGCTCGAAGTATTCAGATTTTACTAGCACGGGAAATGTTGCCGGATTTGATTTAGCAGGTCTAAATTGTTGTTCTATTTGTACCATTTTAAAATAGGTGTATGAATCTTTTTTACTGCGGGTTACCAGTAAGCGTTATCATTAGGGTAGAACAATACGGCTCAGCCTTGATCCGATTAGTTATGTTAATGTGCATTAACATAATCAATAAAAAAACATGGACTGTTTTATGTTCTAGGGTGCTATATGATTTTTTCCATTGATTAATAAGTAATGATTTACAGCCAATGTTTTGGCAATAATAAAGTGGAATATCAAGTAACACAACAAAACGTCTTAATACTTATGCCGATATGCCCCCATGCTAGACTACTTCTATTGTGCCCCGGATACAAAAAGATGAACAACCCTGCGTCAGCATTAAACAAAATATACCATGCTGAAATCTCTGCAGGCTCACTGATGCCATTGGAAAGCCGTCGCATTGCGGCCTTATTATTGACGATTCCTGATGCTAACACCTGGAAAAAAGCATTAATTGAAGACAATATTCTGCAAAAAAAGACGCCAAAAACAGCATTACGTCAGGCCAATCTCATCAAAAAACGCCTGATAACTTTAGATGCCGTCGCCTGGGAAATGATTGCCAATCGCGAGCAGGAAGTGGCGCTCCAATTGTTACTGGTAGCCGCTATGAAACAGAGTCATTTACTGACTGATTTTTTTCAGTCGGTTTATCTGGAACATCTGCGTCGATTAGATGTGGCAATAGTCGTCAATGATTGGGAAGTCTTTATGGCAGAATGTGCGCACAAAGACACTTCCGTCAAACAATGGTCAGCCTTAACCCAGCGTAAATTGTTTGAAGTGATTCGCCGTATTCTGGTGGAAGCAAAATATCTCGAAAATACTCGAACCATGAAATTAACCCCACAAGCTTTACACCCCAATGTTCAGCGTTACTTAGCACAACAAGGCGATGATGCTTTCTTAAACCTGTTGGAGTTTCGGTAATGGCCTTGAGCTTTGAAGAACGCCTCAATCAAATTTTACCCAAACTGACGTCTGACGAGTTTTTAAACAGCAAAGGTTTAGGTAATGAAATCGGTTTCTGGATATTTGATTATCCACCTGAACGCGAATTGGCGATGCGTGATTTTTTAAACAACACTATCCTGACCGCCCTAAACAAAACCCAACCGCCTATTCGTGTCGGAATTCTCAATCTCTTTGATGTTGTCATTCAATTGCTGGAAGAGCGCAAACTTCTGGATAAAGTAATCGAGATGCAACGCCTTAAAGGCGATGAAGCGGTCATGGCGGCGCTACGGCCGATACTCAAAGAGGATAAATTGGCTCAAAAAGTCGTTTCTTTAGTGAACCTTGAAAGCATTCATATGCTAATTTTATCAGGCGTTGGCAGCGCCTACCCGATGCTCAGAACCCATACTTTACTGTCAGCGCTACATCCCTTGTTGGGTAGAACACCCTTACTGATGTTTTATCCGGGGCGTTATGACGGCTACTCATTACGACTGTTTAACAAATTATCCGAAGATCATTATTACCGAGCGTTTAGATTAGTACCTGAAGAGCAATAACTTAATTCTAGCGAGAGCACTTATGGACATAAAGGATTTATTCACCAAACCCATTGATCGCCCCATTAACGGTGTCATTAAAGCTGACGAGCTTGATCCGGCAAGTGTTTGGCAGGAGCTAGAGGAATATGTGGTCACTAAACAACTTACCGACTATTTTCGGCGCTTCTTTGATGCTTACTTAGCGGCTGCGGAAAAAGCCAATGACTCTACCATTACCGCGCGTATGGGGGTCTGGGTTTCGGGATTTTTTGGTTCGGGTAAATCGCATTTTATTAAGATTTTGTCTTACCTGTTGGAAAATATTGAAACGACTGATCCCAATACCGGAGTCACCAAAAAGGCAGCAGAATTTTTTGATGAGCACAAAATCAAGGATTCGATGCTGCTGGCCGATATTCATCGCGCCATCAAGGGTTCTGCGGATGTCATGTTGTTTAACATTGATGCCAAGGCCGACAGTAAAACTGAACGAGATGCGATTGTACAGGTATTCTTGCGGGTATTTAATGAAAAACTGGGGCTATGTGGCGATGCCCCGCATATTGCGGAGATGGAGCGCTATCTAATCGCGAAAGGCGCCTATGAAACGTTTAAAGCCCATTTTACGGCTCAAAATGGTAATGATTGGCTACAAGAACGCGATGCGGTAGACTTTTTACGTGATGATGTGGTCAATGCCTTGGCGCAAGCGCTCAATATGAGCGAAGCGTCGGCAAGTCGCTGGTTTGATACTGCGCGTGACGATTACCGCATTAGTATTGAAGGCTTTGCAAAATTGGTGCGTGACTATTTGGATACCCAACCGGCGGACCATCGGGTTATATTTTTGGTGGACGAAGTCGGCCAGTTCATTGGCGACAATACCCAATTAATGCTGAGTCTACAAACCATCATTGAACAATTGGGTACGCTCTGCCAAGG
>CANNKG010000260.1 GCA_947505105.1 Methylococcaceae bacterium
GAACAAAAGCAAAAGCATTCACCACGAAGGCACGAAGGACACGAAGTTTTCAATACATTGAGTTTAAACAATTATTTTTCCTTCGTGATCTTCGTGCCTTCGTGGTGAATAGGTTTTTAAACTCATTTTTATAATACTTTCACAGTCTCCGGAGCGTGGGAACGATGTCGCTTTATTCACTTCGGACGCTATAAGTGTCCTAACAAAGGCCGAAAAAGCCCGGCTTATGTTGAGTTAGCCGGGCTTTTTTGTGCTCTTTCCCAAGCAAGAGCTCTCATCGTTATGCACAAGTCTTTAAAAGCACGTCCTCTGGCAACGCCGTTTTTGGACGTATTTAATAACGGATCAAGATGATTTCAATCGTCATGTCGATGACATTCATTGGAACCCGGTCAAGCACGGTTGGGTCTGCCAAGTTGCAGATTGGCCGCATTCGAGTTTTTTCAAGTTTGTAAAAATGGGCGTTTATCCCATGACTTGGGGGCATTCGGGTGAGCTTGATTTTGATGCGGGTGAGTAACCTGAATGATGCGCCTCCTGGCGTCGGTACATCCTATTTGGCGCATTTTATCGCGTTGTTCCTTGATGGCATTGGGGTAAGTTTTTCTCCAAATTTAATGTAATGACATTGTCAGTGCGCTTTGCTATAGTAAAATGCACCTTTAATAGGAGAGTAAAATTATGTTGAAATCGAACGAAACAGCCAATAAACGCGAGACGCTGAATATCCGTATTAAGCCCGAAGAACGTATGCTGATTGATCGTGCAGCTAAAGCGAGGGGAAACAATCGCACTGATTTTATTTTGAATGCCGCACGCTTAGCGGCCGAAGAAGTGCTGCTTGATCAGAAGACCATTACGGTCAGCCCTGAAATTTATGCGGAATTTGTTGCCAGATTGGACATGCCGCCTAGTTCCAATGAGCGGCTACGCAAGACCATGCAAACTCCCGCTCCTTGGGACAATGCGTGACGCTTTCGCCTCCTGAGCCGTTGACTGTCCATCACGATATTGAGGCGTTTGCGTCCGGTGTAGAAAGTCTCGATACTTGGCTCAAGCGTCGAGCGATGAAAAATCAGGCTACCGGGGCGTCACGGACTTTTGTTGCCTGCGAAGATAGACGTGTCATAGCGTATTACGCTTTGGCTTCGAGCGCGATTACCGTTGATGACGCCTCCGGCCGCTTCAGTCGCAATATGCCAAATCCTATCCCCGTCGTGGTACTCGGCAGGCTGGCGGTAGACCGGTCATTGCATGGCAAAGGATTGGGGCGGGCGTTGGTAAGGGATGCCGGTCTAAGGGTCATACAGGCCGCCGATACCATTGGCATCCGAGGAATAATGGTTCGAGCGCTTTCGCTTGAAGCCAAAGCGTTTTATGAGCAGGTGGGTTTCGATCCGTCACCGCTGGATCCGATGCTGCTGATGGTAACGCTTGCCGACCTGAACTCAAGCCTCGGTTAAGCCGGCAAAATTATAATCAAGACAAAGTCCCGGAGGGTACGCTGTGCGTCAATACTGTTGATTTAAGGGGGACGCGCTCCTTCTCCAGAGGGAGAAGGCTGGGATGAGGGGGTTCAAATAAGCTTTTTTCCTTATTCTAATTTCCCCTCACCCAACCCTCTCCCTCTGGAGAGGGCTTTGCACCGCTTAAGTCAACAGCATTGACGATGTGCGTAGCTTTTAACTTTATGGACACATAAGGTACGCACAGCCTAAGAATCTTAAAAAAAGCAAATACCATGTAAGCAATGACTGACGTTAGATATTTTTTTGTTTTGCTAAAGAAATAATGCTATCTTGCCGCCACCTCGTATTAATACGTAGGTTAAGCAGCTCGCCGGTTGCAACGCCACTATAGGATGTGCCGACGCCCGGAGGTGCATTATTCGCATCAAGCGTAAATAAAGGAATCGATCCATTGACCCACTATCACCGCATTTACACGCCGGGCGCGACAGGGTTTTTTACCGTGAATAGTGCCAAACGGCGAAATAATCGGTTATGGGTTGAAAACATCGATGTACTGCGGACGGCCTTTATGATGTTAAAAAGAAATCCCCTTTTCGCATTGAAGCGGCAGTTATCATGCCCGACTCTCTTCATTGCCTATGGACTTTAGCGCCGGGTGATGCTGATTATTCAATGCGTTGGGGACAGATCAAAGGGCGCTTTCCCCGTCACATCGATACCGGCGAAAGCATTGCTAAAAGCAGGAAAAAACGGCGCGAGCGCGGGCTCCGGCAACGCCGTTTTTGGACGCATTTAATAACGAATCAAGATGATTTCAATCGTCATGTCGATGACATTCATTGGCACCTGGTCAAGCACGGTTGGGTTTGCCAAGTTGCAGATTGGCCGCATTCGAGTTTTTTCAAGTTTGTAAAAATGGGTGTTTATCCCATGACCTGGGGGCATTCGGGTGAATTTGATTTTGATGCGGGTGAGTAATTTGAATGATGCGCCTCCTGGCGTCGGCACATCCTATGTGGTGCATTTTATCGCGTTATGGAAAGTCTTGATTCTTGAATAGATTGTCCAAGGGAATCTTTTAAAGCATCTCGGCTCTTTGTTGTTCGTAAATGGGGCGCGATGCACCCCCTACAGGGCTTTTGATCCTGGCGTACGCAGCCCGCCCGGAATAACTAAAAATCCTTCTGGAGAGTTGGTCTGGTCAGTAATTTTCATTAGCGGCCAGCCTTGTTGATTAATATAAACTTCCGTAATCGTTGTGTTGAAGTCAAGATAACTTTCTCCCCTTGCTAAAGGAACGAAAGCAATAGTGACAACAAATATGACAAAAACAGTCATCAGCTTTGTAAACCTTGAAGTAATTGCTTCTGTTTTCATAATATTAAGAATGTTTCAGTCTATGATTTCTAGACGGAACAGATGGCAGGACATGTCAGTAAAAAATTCCAGCGTTTTCCCCGTTAACTTCGCCGCCAAAAGGTACGTATAGAGTGTTTTGTAACTGGTTCGGCTTACATTAGGATCGTTTGTTCGAAGCGTCATACCAGGACATATGGCGGCAGAGTCAGTAGTATTTACGGCGATCTCATCATTGTCAGCTCGGTGGTTGACGATCATTCTCTGAATCTTTCCACGCGCTCCAAGTTGCTGGGTAGTCTCGTCAATAACGGCGTGAGCTGGATATGAATGAGCGAAAGCGCTTACCAGCAATGCCATAATGATGCAATTTTTTGTTTTTATATTAAATACGCTCATCTTTAACCTTTATATGACTTTCTTCTGCGTATTCACAGGAAATAGCTTTGGACAGTAATCTTAAACACTCTTGGTTATTACTGAGAGAAGATGTTTATCAATCTATCATTTCGACATGAAACGGTAAAGGATTGCTAGCCCAATTTACAATCTGATTACACTGGGATAAAACCGTATCATCGTAGTGCATAGATATTCTCTTACCGCTTGTTTTTGCGGCTAGAAACATCGTGTACCATACTCTACAGGTTCGTTGATCTACGCCATTCATAGGTTGGTTAAAATTGCATATATATTGAACTCCATAACCGTTGCTGACTTGTAATAATCCAGACGTTGGTCCAATTCCTAGATGATCTACATTTCCAGAACATATAGTTGTAGCTAAAGAGTTTATAGAAAAAAAACTTAACAAAATGATACAGATGGTTCTCATGCGTTCCCCTTTATTAAAGTCTAATGGTTTAAATTTTATTATTGTTTCTTAAAAGTTGCCGTTATAGTCCTATCTTCGATCATATCTAGCTTGCATATGTTTCTCCTTTTGCTTAGACCGCATCCATCAGACCAGCCGACAAAAACATGCCCTTTCTTGGGTTTAGCTGTAAGAATAATTTTTTGATCATTGAAATCTTTGATGCATGCACCAGGACATTTAATACTTGCTGGCGTACTTGTCACTATCCCCTTCCCTTTGATATTTACTGTTAATTCTGGGTCTGCGAGTAATAAATCGGTAATGATGGGGATAATATTAGTAACTGACGGCGACGGTGTAATACATTTTTGATTATCGATAGGGTCATTGATTAAAGGCGGCTGACACGAAACAGGTTGAGGCGAGTTAACGGTAGGCGGAATGATAAAAAAACGTTCTGTCCGTGAGCAGTTATTAGTTGTGCTGCTTTGGTCAGGATTTGTAATTTTCATTCTTGCGTCTTCGCCTTCTTCATAGATTTCATCATCACCATCAACACAGGCTTTCATGGCAAGAATATCGCCGACATTATCAGGCACAATAAAAGGATTGGATTCAATGCTTTTGTCTGAACCGTTGACTAAATTGCTGATGGTATATTCTAGGCTACCAGTGAGAAGCGCCCAATCCGTTTTCCCTTCAATTTTCCACCAAACATATCCTTCAATACTTTTTGAGCTGCTATCCCGTTTAAATCCGCTCGCATCAGCATTAGATATTTCTATTTTTAACTTAGCAATAATTTTTTGTCCAGGTATTAGCGGTGTGGTTGAGCAGTTATTACAATTAGAGCTGAGTTCTTTTTGGTCGGTTTCATCTTTTACGTCAAAGTCAGGCTCAAGGTCAGTACGGTTGCCGACTATGGGCTGCGGGTCTGTGCCAGTAGGCGGTGTTTCAGGTAGGGGAATGATTTTGGGTAGCTGTGATTCAGATAATACAACAGGCGTACTATAGCTATTGTTGTTATTTATTCGAAGGTTTGTATTTTTAGTTACGCTATTTTTAACATTACTAATGGCTCTTCCCGATTTCGTGGGGTGAGCACTACATATAGTGTTAGGCATAACCAAACAAACGTCGGCCTTCGATATCGAGCCAGATATGCTGGAATAACCGCCCCAAATCATATATCCCGTA
>CANNKG010000261.1 GCA_947505105.1 Methylococcaceae bacterium
CTGGTATCTTAGTGCTTGGGTTAACTGATGGTAGTCTTTCAAGTTCATTCTCGTCTTTAGTCGGATAGAAAAAAGCTTGGCACTATATCAGTTAGCCTTCCTTAATATCCTATTATTGGCGATTGCACTTCGGAGTTGAATCCGCCAATGAATATGCGTGATCACCACGATATTCCTTTTGCGATGCCTTTGTTAATGGCTGCGGTTACAGGTTACATTATAGGTTTTGTGATTTTATCCTGGATTATGAAAGAGCATGAAGAACAAATATTAAAAAACGATCAGCAAAATTCTATGGATGATGAGTCTTAACGGTATGGCAAACATGAATGTGAATGTGTATTTGAGCTCAGGACTAAAATCCTTACCTGAGACTAGCCGCAATTTACGGGAAGCCTGAGGATACTATAAGCCCGTAAGCAGAATTTGGCAGCATTGCCGTCGAAAGAAACAACATTGCGGAACCTGAACAAGCAGGTTCCGCAATGTGCTACCTTAGATAGAACCCACTATGACCATGCCGACTCATTAATTTTACCAATGGATTGAAAGGCTGGCTTGCAAAATAAGTAACTTTGTAACAGGGTTATACTGATACTGACCAAAAAATCCCGTTCTATATTTGTTTCTACTCCTTCGGCTAATATTTTAATCTCTAATTTTCTACAGATATGGACAATCCCTTCAACGATAGCTTGTAATAATATTTCGAACTAAATCCATATCAATTTTTACAGTATCGGATTGAAATTTTGCAAGTAAACTTAAACCCGCGTAACCTGCACCAAAAGCATCGATTGCGGTTTTGAATCCAAAATGCCTATATTCCCTAAATTATGTTAATCAGATGTGCTCGATCAGAACGTCTTCACCCTCAACGACCTCAAATATCCGGTATTGTCAATTTTAGCGTTATCCAACGGGATTTGCTTCTATTTTAAAAACCGAGTTCTTGAATCAAATTTATTCTATTATTCAATCTATTTGAAAAAATGACTAAGTAATCACATTTTTAAAAAACTGTGCTATGTTTATATTGGATTTTCGATATCCTAATATAAATAATCGCATACAATCAAAGCGCGGCCTTAAGTAAAACCTTGTGAAATCAGTAACGACTAAACTTATAGACGTTTCTTAGTAGCTGAACTCATCTAGAGCGAATATCGGCCCCGTCAAGTTCAAACTAAGGAATGAAAACAAAATAACTTGAACAAAAATGTAGGATGGGTAACGCTAAGCTTCCCGCCCCATTGCAAGCAAATGGTTTGTTGCATGACCACTGATAGCAGTGCGCACATCCTGTATGCAATTAGGTTATAAATATTAATAAATTCTCGCCTAAGATCGACAGGCATCTAATCAAGCACAAGTTCGATCGGATCAAAAAAATAAATCTATAGTAATGATAATTTTTTGAAATTACTTATTTTATTAAGAGGTAAAAAATCACAAGCGTTAGCATTCGTCGAGAACTTTTACTGATCGATTTCTCTAAGTGACTATTCCACAATGTCCAAATCTATTTTTTTTCTATTTAAAATGCTACGCCGTCTGCATTACAGCCCCAGAGAAAACTCTGACTAATCGGAAAGCACTTTATTTACTGCCACAACACAGCCAATATTTACATTATGACAATTGATAAGAAGAAAAAAATTCTTTCAGAAGTACCGATACCGGCCCGTCCCGAAATATTAGTGCAAGTGACCAATGCGTTTAAAGAAAGCGAGCCAAATTTACATTCAATTGCCCAAATGGTCGGCAAAGATGTCGGTCTCAGCGCGGCAATTCTCCAAGTTGTGAATTCGCCATTTTTTGGCTTATCTACGAAAATCAGCTCCATCCAACAAGCAATGGCGCTTCTGGGGGTTAAAAAAATTCTCATGCTGGTACGCTCGGTATCGGTCCGCAACGTCAGCAAAAATGCTTCAAAACTAACTGACTTTTGGGATACTGCCAACGAAATTGCAAATATATGCGTCGAAACTGCGAGCTTGATTAAACTTCGCGACCGAGACGATGTCTTTAGCCTCGGTTTATTTCATGCCTGCGGCATCCCGATTATGATGGAATATTTCTCCGACTACGCCGATTTTTATGCCTCAGCTTACACCTCGGAGCGCCCCTTAATCGAACTAGAAACCGAGCGCTATGAGGTGAATCACGCCCAAATCTCCGGATTGTTGTGTCGAAACTGGTTTTTGCCTTCGGATGTTATTGTCGCTGTTGAAAATTATCACAGACCCTTTTCGATTCTATTAAATAGATTCCCTGAGCATCAATCGAAATTGACGATGATTGCCATTCTAAAAGCATCTATCGGAATCAATTACCAGCTAAATAAAATGCATCGGAATAATATTAGTGTCGGAACTGATTGGGCAAGAGATTATAAAGATGTACTGGGATTTTTAGGGATTAGTGAAACAGACTTTGTGTCGTTTGAAGATTTTCTTCTTGACAAATTTAATCAATAGATACTTATTAATATTTTATCGTAATTATTCACATACCTCATTAAAAAATAAAGATACTGAATGGATAAGTTTTATTTAGATATAAACTTAAAATTTTTAAATAAAAGGTAATTAAAAAATGAACAAACGTCTAAATATCTTGTTATTAGATGAAGACAGTTTTTCGGCTCAAATAATTATTGACAAGCTCAGTAAATATTATGATTTTACTATCGTGGGTAACAAAAAAGAAACTTTAGCCGTGATCAATGAGATTTCACCTGCTGCGATATTAATAAATATTGGAGATTCTACTGAGACTGGGTTCGAGATATGTCGGGTGATACGAGAAAATACCAGCGCTGTTGAATTACCGATTATATTTTTGTGTGATCAGATCAATAATGATGAATTGTTAAAAATTTATGAAGTAGGCGGTGATGACTATCTAGCTCACTCCGCTACCGAACTGGAGTTACGCTCAAGAATAAGTAACACTTTAATGCGCAAACTTGATCTTGTGCGCTTCAAAAAGGATCTCTCCAAGGCTTTTTCAGTCGCGATGATCGCTATGTCCAGCGCTTCTGAGGTTGGGGAAATTTTGAATTTTTTACATGAGAGCTTTAAATGTCCCGATTATTTATCGCTTTGTGAAGCGGCGTTAAATACACTAAATTCATTTGGACTTGATGCGCGCGTGCAAATTCGCGGTCAACAACAAACCGTTTCGTATAGTCATTTAGGGCTTTGTTCTGATTTTGAAGAGTCAGTTTTCGAGACAATTTCTCAACAAGGGCGTTTAGTCAGTTTTAGTAATCACTCTTCCTGTAATTATAAACATGTTACCCTTATCGCAAAAAACATGCCCTGTAATGATCAAGATCGCTATGGGCGGATGTTGGATAATTTGGTTCTATTGGGTAAAGTATTAAATGAACGAGTTATTGCTTTGGATAATGAAATAGCCATCGTGCACCAAAAAGAAAAATATGTGCAACTGGTAGATATCGTCAATAGTTCGTTGGTCGATATGAATCAACAATTAGTAGATGATATTTGTTTTTCACTTAATGATATTTATCACGCTTATGAAATTCAAAAAGCGAATATTCTAAAATTAGCCGATATCTCAACAAATCAAGAGCAATCGTTACAAAAAATATTCAATAATAATGAAGTTGAAATGAAATTGAATAATTTACTTCAAAAAGTTAATTTTCATAGCTAATAATTTATAAAAATAATATAGCAGTTGTAATTATAATTATTGGATTTTAACCAATAAACCTAACAACGCAATGAAATAATTTTGATATTATTTCGACATAATTCTATATTTTTTACCCTAAAATTATCCCGCCTTTAGCACCACGTCATTAACGCTAAATAAACCTGCTGTAATTTATGAATTTTTTAGATATCCGTACTATTTATTTTGTTGTCGGTTTCCTCAACTTCCTCATGCCAATGATCACTTGGGTCAGTATGACCAGTGATCGTTCCCGACCGACGCATTTATGGTGTATCGGGGGGCTTGGTTTTGGATTTGGGGGGGTATTAATTGCTATTCGCGGCGCTATCCCGGATTGGATTTCTTTCACTGTTGCCAATATTTTTATACTATCAAGTCTATTAATGCGTTCGCATGCGTTACGCATTGAGCTCTCATTGCCTCGACGTCATTTAACCATGGTCGGACTGTTAATTGTATATATACTCGTTTTCGAATATATCCGTTTAATATTAGAGAACGATTTATTACGTTTACAATGGGGGCTGTTAAACTTATTTATGGGTTCATATTATTTGGCTCAATTAGCTTGGCGTATTAGTATTCAGGAACGAAGCGCTAACGCCCGATGGATTGCCATTGTTTACTTCTTGGTTTCAATCGGATTTCTAGTTCGTTGTATCGACATGACATTTGGCAACGCCCCCCCGGATATATTAATCAACACTAGTGCGGGACTTAAATCGATGTTTATGTTGTTAATCAGCTCAGTGGTCGAACATATCGGCTTTATCGGAATGTCACTGGAAAAAAGCATTCAGCAAAAAATCCAATTAGCCGCCACGCAAGCGCGTCAACAAGAAAACCGACTATTGTCCGAACAAATAGCTCAATTAGATCGGCCACGCAGTTTAGGCGAAATGTCGGCATCGCTCGGACATGAATTAAATCAGCCGTTAACCGCTATTTTGACCAATGCCCAAGTGCTTAGGTAACTCGCAAAAAATATCCCCCTCTAATTTTCATCAGAGCGTCACTATAACTGATGTATCCTACGGGGATAATTTTACCTATCAAAACCGAAATGATCAGCTTATCAAAAAAACACATCACTACGATTAAAGATGCTGCGAA
>CANNKG010000262.1 GCA_947505105.1 Methylococcaceae bacterium
CGGCAATAAGGTTCTTAATATTGTTTTTATAACAATTTTTAAAACCAATAGGATCACAACCGACATAAAGTAATTTTAAAATTTCACCATCCGCCAATTGAGGAGTCTCTAAAATCTTCCAATACAACCCACCAAACTCGAACCAGCATTGCGACTCGATACAATAAGCAAGGCGACCATTTAAAATATCAGCAATGATCAACGCCGCCTTACTTTCAATTATCAAACCATCGTCACCGAGATTGTCATTAGGCTCAATCAAAAAACCCCTCTTTATATTGAATGCTGTATTTTTTTGATTTGGTGCTGGAAAGATGCTGGAAAGATGCTGGATAGAATTAACTGAATCACTTGGTAGTGCTGAAAGGTGCTGGAATGCTGGATTTTTTGACTTATTATATTTTTTCCGAAATAAAATAATTTCACGCTCAATTTCAGATGAAATACGGTGCGGTTTTAAATACCCTTGCTTAATGCGTTGCCATTCAGGTTTATTGTGAACATACAGGTTTGATAATGCCTCAACAACAGACTGCTCAAAAAGCCCGCCTGGATCGTCGCTAATTCGATCAAGCGCCTGATCGATAATTTGAGCGCCTTTATCAGCTTCGCCTATATTTGGGGAAGGGTCAGGGGCAAGCTCACCCCATCGCCACCCACAATCCTTAGCCATGCCAAAGATGGCGGCAAGCGTTACGCCACCACTACCCGGCTTAAAGGACGCCCACTTTTTTTGAGAATCGGCTAAATTAAACTTATCCGATTTTCCAGCCCAACCAACCCACAAATCAAACGCCAGATCATGACCAGTCGAATGCAACGCCATACCAACACGAACCCATGACCCATAAGCATCTGCATCAAGATAGCCCAATGCTGACTTAATCCTGATAGGATCAAAGTCACTTAGTTTAGTGGTGCTATTGTTGGGCAACGATTGCTTTTTTTCGGCTAATTTGTTTAACAACCAGCTAGGAGCAGGGAGCAGGGGAAGGTCGACCGGCGAGGCATTCTGAACCCATGAATACACACCTTGAAGATGATTTGAAGGCGAAACAACAATATAGCCATTCTCGCCACGAGTATCGATGCCCGGCCATAATTTAGTAGTATTACGACCGATCTCGCCAGGATGCTTAAACAAGTAATGCTTACCGCCTGAGCCTGTGTTGGCCACTACGGTATTAGGTAGCTCATTAAACTCTGAAATGAGCTTATTCAGCGATTCATAACCGCCGTTCTTTGGATCAATATCTAGCGCAAAAATACCCGACCGGCTACCGGTAACAACACCAATATTAGCCATTGGATAATTTGACCACCATTTTTGAATGGTCACCGCATCAGTTGATCCATCCTTCAAGCCATTCTTGGGGATAGGATGTTTTCCAGGCGAGCAACAATTTTTACTCTTGCATGAGCAACCACCCGCCACGATCCATGCGAGAGGGATCACCGGCCAGCCAAGCGCCGCATAATCGAGCGCATGATTTAAATTTATTGATTTAATGTTCATTTTCAGGTCCTTGCAGGACTGCAACAACCACTAATGCGAGTATAATGACACCCGGTTGATTGATAGTGATTGTTGCAAAAACCTGCTTTTCGTGAGAGTTAGGCAGGTTTTTTTATGTCCGAAGCTTTTAAATATTGGCGAGTCTCATCAAACACAAAATCATAGTCTTGTATCTTTCGCTGAATCTCTCCAAGCCCCACTAAGACAAATCCTGCTTCTCTTAACTGAGCATGGCTAATCATATCCGGATTGGCACTGGCGACCAGCAAACCAATAGTTTGAATCGAGTCGTTGATCCAATTTAAACTTGAATCCTTAATTTCTTCCAAGCTAGTTAAATTTTCGGCATCCGTATCAATAATCAAAAACTGATCCTTCCGCGTGACGTTGTTGATTGCAGTCAGAATCACGTCGATATTGCTGGCACAAGTGATGTTTCTATTGAGGGGGTAATCAGAACCATTGAATGTGATTTTATCGGCCATGATTAGAATGCTCCTTCTCTAACAGTCGCAAAACTGCTATCAGTCAATCTCAAAACCTTTTTGATTCGATTCAATTTCCTACGCGCTGACCGATAATCACTTTCAAATAATTGATGTCCGAGTCGTGGATGCTCAGTAATACCGAGTTTCCAATTGTCGCGGATCGCTTCCAACTCTCTGAATGCCGCCCAAGTGCCACTTGGATGAAATTCTGAAGTAAAAACTACGCGGGTGCCGTTGGCTGTGTTTTCCAAACAATAGCGATGATTCATAGCGCACCTCCAAAGCCAGCAAATTTCACAATGACTTCTGGATGATGGCGCTTGATCTTTTCTGCCTTGGTGCCGGGAATCTGATAAGCAATCTGACGGCGATGCAGGAAGCAGTCGAATAGGCTAACGGTTTTTGTTTGTGGATTTTGTTGGGCGGATTGAAGCCCTGGTGAATTGGTGTTCATACGGTCGATCCTATTTAATGTGGATAAACCGCCAAACGAAGGTGATAAATTTCGGGTGGCGGATTGCATCGGGTTATCACCACCGCAAATAGGAGCGGCCCAACCGAAGCTGGCCCCATGCAACCCACCATTGAATAAGCACGCTTTGACACGCACAAAAAATGACAAGCAAAAAAATACCGCTATGGTAGCGGTCATTTCTGACCCTATTTCGGGGGTGATAGTCCCGGCCTGGATGCGTCCAGACAACGTGGAAAGATTAGACTTGTTGTGATTGATTGTCAATACTTCCATGTTACTTACCACCTAAGTTTGAGCTGTGCGATTCGATCCAGGTCATAAAGTTTTGCTCATTGATTAAAACTTTGCGCCCAACTCGAACGACTACGCCATGCTTAGCCATGCCGTTTTCATGCTCTTTGAAAATCATGAATCTCAGGCTCTTGTCACTAAAGGCAGGATGCTTTTGTGAAAAAAGCGCAACTGAAAAATAATTAGTTTGCGGGTCGATGTGAGGGGAATTATTAGTGTTCATAAGCTGCTCATTTCCTAAGTTGTTTGGAATGTTTCGCCGTTGTTTGTGACGGCTTGAGCAAATTAAAACAGGCTAAAAATCGGAATAGCAGCTATTCCGATTTTTTATTGAGTTCACGGATAATGGCTTTTATGCGTTCGATAGTGAGATGTTTAGTTTTTTCTGGCTTAGATTTCTCTCGGTAAGTGATATTTTTGTTATCCCCATGTGCGGGAGCGCTTAATATTTCAATAGGGTTGTATTCACCATGCTTAAAACAATCTTCGGCGCTAAGATCGCTTGAATCATCAAGCGAATCGGCAATTTTTTTATAAATTTTGTTTGCAGCTTTTGAAGTGTCGGTATTTTCTAAATTTAATGTCGAGTAAATATTGGAAATATATTTTTTGATGGCGCTCTGCGTCCCTAATTTATTCTTACCACCTTGGCGGCTATAGTTTTTATGCCGGGTTCTTAATTGATGAATTACTGTTGAACTTGTTTCGTGCGAATGTAATAAACCACAAGACACTAAATTGATAATGGATAAGATTGCTTTTGCTGTTTGTCCTGAGTCGAATAAGCGATTAAATTCGTTCACTTCGAAAAGAATAAATGCAGCTTTTTCTAATTCAGTATCGGGAAAATCGAGCAAATTATTAGCTTCATTGTGCCAGGCGGCTTGTTCAAAAGAGGCTCGATCACGTTTTATTTCTTCAAGGCTTAATGATTCATCCGGCACATAATAATAATCGTCAAAATTAGGCCCAAGGTCTTTACTGATAATAAGTTTTTTAGCGTTTTCTTCAATTATTCTGACCAGCGTCAAAATAGCTTCGACATCTGAAAAGCCACCGCTATGAAGATTATTCAGGCCATAAATAACGCCTTCAGGCGTCAACGGCTCCGGTTGAGAATCTAGCATTAGAACGTCCATTAAACGTTAATCATTACGGGGAAATATCAGGAAGGCGGGTAATGACTCCGCTTTATCGCCTGGCCAGACTATCCTGATGAGTTATTATGACATTTTTAAGCACCAAAGATTTTAGTATTCATCGATCCCACCACGCCTGATAAGTGACTATCTGATAGGTGCGTATAGCGCTTGACCATTGCTAAGGTCTTATGTCCCAATATGGCGGCTATATCGGTCAAGGTTGCGCCATTCATAGCCAAATACGAGGCTGCGCAATGTCGTAAGTCGTGCCATTTAAAATCGGCGATTTCCGCTCGCTGTAACGCGGTGGTAAAAGGTTTTTTTAAATTAATCGGCTTTCCATTGTTCACTTTTGACGGAAATAATAAGCCGCTGTCCATACGTCTTATTTTGGCGTGTTCTTGTAGTAGACCGAGGGCAAGCCCAGACAACGGTACGCGTCGACGTTCGCCATTTTTAGTGTCATGTAGAATTAAAAAGCCCTCTTTTAAATTCACGTCTGGCCATTTCAGATTCATTAGTTCGCCTTGTCTCATTCCGGTTGATAGCGATAGGATCACACACAAATATAGCCAGGTGTTTTGCGAGTGCTTGCAGGCCTCTAAAAACCGTTCTCGTTCTGAATCGTCTAAAAACCGAACGCGTCCGCGCGGCTCTTTCGGCTTTCTGACTTTATTCATGGGTGATTCTTCGATCCATTGCCAGTCGTTCACGCATACCGTAAAGGCTGCGCTTAAGGCTGACATGTAGCGAACTACAGTGGCATTGCTTCGAGCCTTGTTTTTACCTCCTGGTTCTTTTAGCAATCGATCCCGGCACTCACTGATTAACGCCGGGGTGACATCAGCTAAGGTATAACGCCCAATTTGAGCAATAAACCA
>CANNKG010000263.1 GCA_947505105.1 Methylococcaceae bacterium
CCAGAAGCTTTATCGAGCGTTTATTCAAGCGTTCATCTCCAAGCTGTATCCCACTGAGTTCCTGTCGCGCCCAATCCATTGCTTTTCTCATCCCTGTTCAAAAATTTTCTACATTACCGCATTTTAGTGAGTTGTGTATAACGAAATGGCCTTAACCTTAACGATTTCATTCTTTTACAAATAGTATTTGCTAAACAAATCTTTTTTACATTCTTTTTCTCGAAAAAAAACAGCACTTTTTTTTTAAATCTTTTTTCCAAATATTGTCTTATTTGGGTATCATTGAATAATGAGAGATAAAACTTAGGACATGTATACCCACCTATAACTATATTTCCTGCTCTATCAAAAGGATCTTTTTGGCCTTGCGGAAAAAACTGCGTTCTACAAGAAATAATTACTTTATTAAACTCTAGGGACGCCTTAATAATTTGTAAAATTCTATTTTCATAGTTTTGCCATGCTAATGGATCTTCATCTAAGGAATCAAGTAACAATATAGTATTAGCCTTATTTGGCATATTATTCATATTGATTATTGAATCAGAACCTAGCTTTAGTAGTTCGCAGTTATATTTTTTTGGCCAAAACTTCATAATGCTGTATAATTTTATCATTAATAATAATAATAATAATAATGATGTTTTGCCCATGCCTGCGTCAGCAAGAACAAACAAATGTCTACGCCCATCTTTTTCAATAAATTTTTTTGACAAAAAATCATTTAGTACAGCGAAAACGGGTCTATTAATAGGTGAAGCAACGTCTTCTTCATCTGCAGGATTGCCATGCTGACAATTTGGTTCAATATATACCTTGGACAATTCAATTGGATTAACAAAGTTATTATTTATGACTTCAAATTCTTCTTTTCTTTTCTTAAATGATTTAATAAGATACTTCCATAACCCAGGAAGAAGTTTAGAATATAAAAATTCGTTCATTTCTATCTGTTCCATTTGAAATTGCCTTTTAGATTTTAGGAAAAACAATGGGTCTTGGTTGAGTCTGTGTAATTTAGCAAACTCTAGTGGGTGGAATCCCGCTCTGGTAACTAACTTAGTCTGGGTGGAGCAAGGAGAAACCCAAGTTTTCGATGAAGATTTATCCCGGATTCCGCTTCGCTACACCCTTCCTACGGACTATAAACACCACTAAATCATAGCACTATATATTTTACTCCTCACCCTGATTTATAAAATGCTTTATTTCACGTTTATTGTCAATAAAGCTGCGCATAAACAGGGTCGGGTCTTGCAATCAAGCATCTATAGCTAAACTGACAGACAGGTATCCATTCAAGTGCTGTCACTCACGATCACAATTCATAGGTCCGCAATTGGCCGTACCTTGCCATTCAAAATCTAAATTATAAATCAATACCACAATCTCGAAATTTTTCATTAATTATGGTAGCCGACAAGTTATCAAAAATAGCTTGTATTTTAATTCCACATAAACGCGAATATGTCGGCACGGGGATATGAATCCTTGAGACTTACTCACCAAATTTAGAAGTGTATTCAATAGACCAAGCGTATCTTGGTTTAACGGGTTTCTATCCCGCATATAACGATCCAAAGGCTTACGGATTGTTGGTTGTTGTGAAAGCATTGCGAATTAAATTGGCTGGTTATAAATAGTTAGCAATTGCGCGCGATTAAGCCTATGCTCTAGTTTACTACTGAGCGCCATTATTTGAGTTGTGCGGCGTTTGGGAGCGTTATCGTCACGGATCTTTTAAATGTCCGTATATATGTCACTACTGCTCAACCTAAAAATCCCCTATCACTTACCCTAAAGGTTCCATATGCGTAAAATTATTCTTAGTCCATCCACACCCAACCGTACCGAGCGGAGTCAAGTCGATGATTATCTGGATATCGAACGACTGGCTCAGGTTGAATTGAGTTCCGAACATCCTGAATTTCCGATTGAGTCGGCGTTGCTTGGGGAAGCGGGACCGGGCTGGCGTGCTGCAAGTAGTGGCATTCAAACCATCCGATTGGTGTTCGATGAACCCCTAGCGATCAAAAAGGTTGTCTTGGTGTTTGAGGAAACGACGCTTGAGCGAACTCAGGAGTTTGTTTTGCGTTGGTCGGCGGAAAACGGGGCATTATCTGAAATTCTCCGCCAGCAATTTCATTTTAGTCCGCCGGATACTGTGCAGGAAATTGAGCAGTACACCGTTAATTTAAGCGTGGTTAAAAGCTTGGAACTTGAGATTAATCCTGGATTTGACAGCCCCTTATCAATCGCCAGTTTACGTGAGTTACGTTTGGCGTAAGATCTTGGGACGGGCTGTCAACTCCAAGGCTACTGGGTTGGTTAGTAAATATTACCCAAAAAATCTTTCTTGCCGATTTCTACGCCGTTATGTCTAAGGATGGCATAGGTTGTCGTGACGTGAAAATAGACATTTGGCAGCACAAAATCGGTCAGATAGGCGAGTCCCTGGAAGGTGACGGTTTTGTCGTGCATCGGTAAGATGATGGTTTTTTCGGCTGAACCGTCAAGCTGTTCGGGTTTAATTGATTCGAGCAGGGCGATGGTTTTATCAATTCTGGCGATCAATTCAGGTAAGGTCGCTTCATTATCTTCAAACTTGGGCGGCTCTAAACCGGCAAGACGCGAGGCTGCGCCTTTGGCAACGTCTGTTGCAATCTGAATCTGTCTCGACAACGGAAACATATCCGGATAGAGGCGGGCGCTCACTAAGACCGCAGGATCAATCTTCTTGGCTTCGGCGTGAACTGCGGCCTTTTCAATAATCGTGCGCAAGTTAGTCAGGCTCCGAATGATCGGTGGAATAGTGTGAAGGTACATAAAGTCAGTCATGCGGGATACTCCTGGGTTAAGGAAGAAAGGCTATGAAATTATTTCATAGTTTCATGGTCATAGCGATTATTACAAAATCTCAGGTTGCGTTGCGCTTTTTGTACCACTTCATCTATTCTGGATTTAGGCGCTTTTTGTAATAGGCACAGCATTTCATGCGATACCTGATCGATCGCATATTTGGCTTGTAAGTCGGCTTTAATCTGAATAATCAGCTTAGCGGTAAGTTCGGCATCTGCCAGCGCGCGGTGCGATCTTTCTGCGGTGGGGAGATTTAAATAACGTGCCAGATTGCCTAATTTATAGTTATGGAAATTAGGGTACAGCCGCCGCGATAGCAGTAACGAGCAAGCAAATGTCTGGCTGCGTTGATGATGAATGCGTGACCACTCTGCATCAATAAATTTGCTATCGAAGGCCGCATTGTGGGCGACAAATGGAATATCGCCCACAAATTCGGCCAATTCCTGCATGACTTCAGACGATGGCGGCGCTTGGCGGATCATCGCATCGGTAATCCCCGTCAGGCGTTGAACAAAGGCAGGAATGCGCTTGCCGGCATTCATCAGACTCTGGTAGCTACCGATCACGCGGTTTTCATCAATAATGACCACGGCAACTTCGGTGGCCCGATCACCGTTCGCCGGTGATAATCCGGTAGTTTCAAAGTCAATGACCGCAATTTTACTCATTCAGTATGATTCCCGTTGACATCGGTCAGATTAAATAGGGTAAATAAAGTGAAGCGCGGAACTGATCCGAATATCAGGCTTCGGCATTTAAAGATCACCGAGCTTGGCGCCATCAACCGGGTTCTTCAACCAGCCGGCAATATCTTCACCGAGCGTGGTGACGCAACGTCCGAGGATCGCACAGGTTCCCATGTAACCGCCCCAAACACCGCCCCCTGAGACGCGTAACGCTTTAAATGAACTGATGTGCTTACCTTGTCTGGAGAGCGAACCTTTGATCATCACCGATTTTCCGCCCGACCAAGCGCCGCCGCCAGGACCGACCAAGTTAATGATTTCAACTTTTAAAACATCTGCATTAGCTGGCGCTGAGGAGCCTTCAAGTATTGTCGCATATTGGCTGGCGTTGGCAGTTTTAATATGTTCAGATAATTCTTTCAATAAGTTACATTCTTTTTTCACTGCTTCGGGTACTCCGGCATCGTCATTGAAAACAATATCCTGAATCGCCAGCGTACCGGTAGCTATTGATTTTGTTTGTGGTTCAGGGGATGAGGTGCTTTCTTTGGTGCTATGGGAAGCACAACCCGCTAAGGTGATAAGCACAAGGGCAATAACTGACTTTTTGAGCATGAGTTTTATTCCATTCAAAAATACCAACAATACCTTGTTCATGGAACTTTTGTCACGAAAAATTAAGGAGCAGTTCTACCAAGAGCTAATTCGGGTTACGAATCTAGAAAATTTGATAACACGGGATATACTCGATTTCAGGCGATTTCTTAGCAGTGGCCTCTTTAAAGCCCATTCACTGTTTACTAGCGAGTGGGCTTTTTTTGTTATAGCCAGAGCGGGTGAAATTATTAGAGCGCTTCAATTGCGTTTATTAGGAGCCATTCAGACTGCATATGTTTTTTTTACTCTATCTCCACACAATCACAGAAATCTTAATTAATCAAGGGTAAACCCCCGGCTCTGCCGGGGGACTCACAAAGTTTGACAATTCCGGGAATCATCGAGAGTCTCACCAATCTGTGAACCGCCTAAAGTTCTTAAGATTGAGGAAACATTTGGGTGAACTGTTGAAAGATTTAGCTGCCCAGAAGGAGTGCAAAATATTGGAAGGGCATTTGGTGTCCGACCATGTGCATATTTTGATTTCAATTCCGCCCAAATATTCCGTTTC
>CANNKG010000264.1 GCA_947505105.1 Methylococcaceae bacterium
CTCAGCAATCAGCGTGTCCAGTTCGTCTTGGGTGAAAGTGAGCAAGGGTATTTCATCCGGTATTTTCGACTTAACCAACTTCATCAGCTTCATGCCGCAAAGCCGCGCGGCCTCTTCAAGTTTTCCGGCTGGAATGTGCTTGTGGCTGGTGATGCCGTAATAGTCGTAAACCTTCTTATACAGTGCGCTGTATTTGCCGCCGTTACTTTTGCAATGCGCCTGAATCGACTTCATAAATTGCGCTGCTTCGGGTTCGGAAATGTAGGGACTTGGTGGGAGTTGTTTTAGGCCGTATTGGGGTTGATGTTTGCTTGTCCAATACTCCCATAACACATCATCGCATTCGTCTTGATATTGAATGATGGTGTCACGTAACTCCGTCTTCACTTTATTTGGATGAATAGTTGCTAACCATCCAGAAAGCTTGCGTAATGGAAGGCAGATAGCTTCCTGCATGCTGCCAATAGTGGGTATAAGGATTTTCCTTATACCCCATCTTTCGGCATTGGCGGTAAGTTTGTCATACTGAGCTTGCCAGCCAAGCCCCATACCCTCAACAATTGTTTTCATTGGGGTGAATGGCTGTCCGTCTTGATCAATAATGAATAGGTCAGTGCCGTGAAAATTTAATGTTAATGTGTTAGTATTCATTTGTAATTCCTTAAACTTTTGCGGTTTGGTTTACATCTAAAGCCTTGAGTGTGTCCGCACTCAGGGCTTTTTCAATTAAAAAGATGATTTCTGCATTTCTTGAGCGATTATTTTTTCTCGCATTAATATCAACGCTATCTTTTAAATCTTTCGATAGTCTAATATTTATTTGAGGGTCTGTTCTTTTGCTAATAGCCATAACTTCTCCTATGTTGTAAACTAGCACAGTGCTAGTAAGGAAAATATAGCACCGCGCTAACACAAGAGCAAGGATTTATTTTATGGCAAGAACTGACCCCCAGTTAAATATCAGGATTCCTTTAGAGCTAAAGGAAAAATTAGAAGATGCAGCTAAAAAACACGGAAGGTCGGTAACGGCAGAAATAGTAAAAATACTGGAAGACGCCTTGGCTTCCCTTGATAACCCGATAGCGCAACCCGACTTAACCAATAAAGAAGTCTCCCCTAATATTGACGAGGCCATACGCAATGACCTCAACAACCTTTTCAAAGAGCTATCTAACAAGCTATTTCTTCAGGTAGAAGAGCTTAAGAATAAGAAATAATGTGGCAACGACACCCCCCCTATTCGCGAGAAAAATCCAACTCATCGCGTCGGTTGCATACATAGCGCTGAGGTATTTTATATGGCAACTAATAACATGCGCCCCATCCACCCTGGAGAAATCCTGCGCGAAGAGTTTTTAGCCCCACTCGGCATGAGCGGTCACGCACTGGCGTTAGCACTTAGAGTTCCCGCCCCACGCATTAACGACATTGTGCGAGAAAAACGCGCCATTACCCCCGATACCGCATTGCGCCTTGCTCGCTATTTTGGTTCTTCTGCTGAATTTTGGCTTAACCTGCAAACAGCGCATGATTTACGTCTTGCTAAACAGAATGCTTTGTCTACTATCGAGCGGGAAGTGCTGCCTCGTGAGGCGGCTTAAAGTCGCGGGCGTGCGCCCTACAGAACTTGTGCGCCTTGGGCGTTAAACTACATGCTGAAGCGTCATGAGGATGATTGATGAACCTAAAAACAAAATTTGAACAATGGACAAAAGGCGAGTTTATTCCTAAAAATCCCGATCAGCCGGAAACATTGGGTGGAATGGGCATGCTTCGAGAAGGTGAGTGGCGGCAACCACTGCTTATAAGGCTATGGAGTATTTCATCGCAGTTTTATCTTAAATACTGGCAATGGATTATAGGGATTCTGGCGGCGTTTGCTTTAAAGGCTTTTTAGATTTTTCTTGATCTCTACCTACAACGAAGCCAAAGCAAAAAGTAAGTATCATTAAAAATAACGTATAGGGTATGGAATTAAAAAAATTATGCATGGCAACTGATCCCTGAAAAATAATTAGATACTCATGCTACTCTTCCGTCGCTAGATTAGGCCGGCCAATTTTCCGGCTTTGTGTGGCTGAATCAATACCTATTGCCAGCGCTTGACTTACGTATCTAGTTAGATACAATCAGCCCATGAACTACCAAATCCAACAAACCGAATCGTTTGCCAAGTGGCTTGCCGGATTGCGTGACCAACGCGCAAAAACCGCCATCTATCGGCGTATCGACCGCGCCGAAGCGGGCAACCTGGGCGATATTAAGCCTGTTGGCGACGGCGTGTCGGAAATGCGGCTGGATGTCGGCGCAGGCTACCGTGTTTATTTTACTGTCCGTGGCGACGTACTGGTGGTTCTCTTGGCGGGCGGAGACAAATCGACGCAACAAGCCGACATTAAGCGCGCAATCAAACTATCTAAGGAGGTTTGAATTATGACTGAAAAATTATTATCTTTTGACATGATGTCGTTGCTTGACACTGACGAAGCTATTAACGAGTACCTTTCCCAGGTGCTGGAAGACGGCGATAGCGACGAACTGCTCCGCGCCTTGGGATATGTCGCTAAGGCTCGCGGCATGGCGATGGTAGCCGAGCGCTCCGGACTGGGCCGAGAGAGTCTATATAAAGCATTGAAGCCTGGCGCCAAGCCGCGTTTCGATACAGTGCTTAAAGTCATTCGCGCCTTGGGCGTTAAACTACATGCTGAAGCATCCTAAAATGGGCGACTCTTTGGGGTAATTTTGCTAAGCCGACTACGCGGCCACGCTTGAATGGCTACGCATTATCGAAGTGGCTTTTGCTACCCACTCAACTTAGCTGTTGCTTGTTAATCCGTTCTGCTTTACCCTCTCGGGCTTAATTTTATGGCTGAGGCCGGGGGTATTTGATGAATAGCAAGGGTGAGTTTTTTAACGTTCAATTTTTCTTAAGCGGTATTTGGCGTAGAGGGAAGCGCCGCGCAGTGCGACCGGTCGCGCTGCTACTACTGTTGAGTGGTGCTCAGGCCGCTTTTGCGTTTCCGACCACGCCGACCGGCGACTTTATCGACAACAAAGACGGCACGGTCACGCATAAAACCACCGGGCTAACCTGGATGCGTTGCGCACTGGGGCAAAAGTGGACGGGTTCAAGCTGTTCAGGGACGGAAAGTACTTACACTTACGAACAGGCCGTTGCTTTAAAGCGTAGCTTTGCAGGCAAAAGCGGCTGGCGCTTACCTAATATCGCCGAGTTGAAAACCCTCGTGGAACTAGAAAATCGTAAACCTGCGATTAACAGCACGATATTCCCCACCACCACCACCACCAACAGTGCGTTTTGGTCGTCTTCGCCTTACGTTGGCAATACCGATTTCGCTTGGTTTGTTTATTTCCTCAACGGCAACGTCTACAACTACCTCCGCCTCAACAGTTTGCCGGTTCGGTTAGTTCGTGCCAGTCAGTCGTTGGCTATTGGCCTTTCTACCCCTAACAAGGACTTTGCCGATAACAAAGATGGTACCGTGATGCATAAACGCACCGGCTTAGTCTGGCAACGTTGTGCTGTCGGGCAAACCTGGACAGGTTCAAGCTGTTCAGGCAGTGCCGATACGTATACCTACGACGAAGCCATTGCCTTAACCGACAGCTTTGCCGGTCACAGCGATTGGCGCGTACCCAATGCCAATGAACTGGCCAGTATCGTAAAATACGACGCCGTTTATCCAGCCATTAACCAAGATCAGTTTCCCAATACGCCTAATAATGCGTTTTGGTCGTCTTCGCCTTACGTTGGCAATGCCGATTACGCTTGGAGTGTCAGTTTCAGCAGTGGCTACGTCTACCACTACTTCAACCGCAACCTCAATTTGCCGGTTCGGTTAGTTCGTGCCAGTCAGTCCCTTGGGTATTGGCCTTCCCTAACCGTGATAAAAAATGGCACAGGTACAGGCACGGTGAGCAGCAATCCCAATGGCATTAGCTGCGGGACGACCTGCATTAACGGATTTTCGTCCGGCAAGAAAGTGACGCTTAACGCCATGCCCGACGCTGATTCAGTTTTTGTGCGCTGGGAAGGCGACTGCACCGGCACCAAGCCCAGCTGTACTGTTACAGTCAAAAAAGGCAAATACGTGACCGCTGTGTTCGAGAGCGCCCTTAATTAAGTCCTCATGCGTAGGCCGAAATACCCACAGAGCACAAGTAAGGCTATCCAAGCCCGCCCTGAGTTTGTCGAAGGACGCGTCGCGCAAGGTGGTGTTTCCGGCAAAAGAAAACCAAAACAAGCCAGTGACTGGTTAAAATTAAAATCCACGCAAGAAATAATTAATGAATTATTGACTGAAAAAGTCGGAGTTCTTTTTAGTCAACAGGTTATAGAGGTTGTTGATGGTTCTCCAGAATTTGGTGGAGTTTGAGGAAAAATTCAAACCGCTGTAGGTTTTAATCGTTAAAACCAGTTTTTTTGATAACAAGCCCCTTAACCGGGGCTTTTTTATGCAAGCAGGAAAACCGGCCCAAACACCCATCACCAACAACCCATAATTAGTCCAAACTACCACAATAGCGGCTAATTATGGCGAATCCCTTATTCTCACAGCTTGGCATTTCGAAGCGTCGGTTCA
>CANNKG010000265.1 GCA_947505105.1 Methylococcaceae bacterium
GAGCTATAGTCAAATCTGGTGTATGGACCTTCAAGCGGCTTCCTGTTTCAGATCTTCAGTTTGTTTAATGCCGTTGACGAATTTAACGCCGGAGATAACATCGGCCAATAGCTGATAGCCTTTTAAGCGCTGCCACTTTTTCTGTGCCGTCTCTATCAATTTAAATGCCATCGTTAATGTTGTTGTCCGACTCCCGCAATTCTTTGTTCTCGTTGTTCTCAGTCTGACCGTAGCAAATACTGACTCTATAGGGTTTGTTGTCCGAATATGCTGCCAGCTTTCAGCCGGATAATCATAAAAGGCTAAGAGCGAATCCCTGTCTTTAGCCAGACAATCCATTGCTTTTGGGTATTTCGGAGTAAACCGCTCAATACAGTTATCAAAAGCTTGGTGAGCATCTTCCCGGCTTTCTGCTTGCCAAATATTATGTAGCGCATCCTTTACCTTTGGCTGAATTGTTTTTGGCAGCTTTTCCAAGACATTCGCCGTCTTATGCACCCAGCAGCGTTGTTGACCGGTTTCGGGCCACTGTTTAGCCAAGGCTTTCCAGAACCCGAGAGCCCCATCTCCTACGGCTAATTGGGGAGGCCTCTTGAGACCCCGTTGGGATAAGTCAATCAGTACGTCTTCCCAACTGGCTGCCGACTCACGATAACCATCTGACAGCGCCAGTAATTCTTTGCGCCCCGTTTCATCTGAACCAATGATCACCAGTAAACACAAGCGATCATCCATGCGCACATTGCTATAGATACCATCAGCCCAGACATAGGCATAACGCTTGTTACTCAAATCACGTCGTGTCCAATCTGTATAATTCTGTTCCCAATCTTGCTTTAATCGGGCAATCGTCGCTGATGACAATCCAGGGGCTTCCGGTCCAAGCAGATGTTTTAGCGTTTCCGAAAAATCACCGGTTGAAATGCCTCTCAGATAGAGCCAGGGCAGGAATTCCTCAATACTCTTAGTGCGCTTCAAGTACGGTGGCACTAGGCTGCTATTAAACTTAATGCCTGATTTGGAACGATCTCTCACCTTAGGAACTTCTACCTCTATATCTCCCAACCCCGTTTGAATCGGCCGTTTGGGCAAATATCCGTTTCTGACAATGGCCGCTTTACCATCCTCGGATTTTAAGGTGTCATGCTGATTAATAAATGCCGTTACTTCGGCTTCAATAGCGCTAGCAAGCATTTTTCGTGCGCCTTCTCTCAGTAATTCCTGTAGTGGATCAATCTGTTCTGGCTTATTTAAGTTAATGACATTACTCTTTATCATGGTGGTGTTTCCTTGTGTTGGGAGGTGATCTGGCGAGATCTTTACCAAAAGGTTACACCGCTTTTTTCTTCTCATACACCAGAAATGATCATACCTCTGGCCACCACGATAATCATACCGTTTTTTCTCAAGGCAAAGTTTTCCAGTACCTTTTCCTCACTCATGCCACCATTAAGTCCTTTTGCGCTTTGTTCGTCCTGACTATCCGAATAAACGATATAAATTGGAGCTTCGGTGTATTTCTCGTATTTAGGCTGTTGGATAAGCTCTGCAAAGTGCTTGCTTACAGCCTGTTTATAAGCGATGGCTGCTTTAATCGAATGAACCGCTAACATAGCCTTACCAGTGCCGCGTATTTGCCGGTACACATCCTTAACTAACAAATCGGCCACATATTTTGCAATAGCGTCTATCCGGTCGCGGTTCTCGTATATCTGTTTCTTTTGAGCGTCTTTATATTCTTTTTCGGTAAACCCCTCCAACTCATTTTTAGGTATATCAAACAACATCTTCGATGCAACTGGGACTATATTTTTTAGCGGGTTGAGAATAAAACCATCCTCAATCGCCTCCTTCATAGTGTATGAGTCGAAGGGAACCCACAGTTTCTCACCCTCGGCATAACCGCTATATTCACCAAAACGGGCTAATGTATGGTCGTCAGGCGTGGCGGTAAAACCGATAATCAGGTTTTTCTTACTGCGTTTTTCCTTGTAGTTTTTGTCCTGATCAAAAGCAGACTGCAACTCATCAAAAACATTGATCATTTCATCGTGTTGAGCACCACTATTTGAGCGGTGAATCTCGTCAATCAGAAAAACAATGCGTAGCTTAGCTAGTTTATCCAAAACCTCCTTATCCATCATTTCCCGTGCCGCCCCGAATTTTTGCAAATTCACAATAACAATCCGCATGTCCGATTTTAAGGCTTCTTGAAAGGTTTTTTTGTTGTGTGCTTCAATGTACATACGGTTGTCTATGTTCATATTAAGCATAAGAGAGTCAATCTGGCTTCTAAGCTGCAACCGATCAACCACAATCATAATCTTGTCGTACACATAGTCACCATTATGGCGCATATCTTTCAATTGCAGGGCTGACCAACCTATGATGTTGGACTTTCCAAAGCCTGCGGCATATTGCATGAGTAAGGAATAGACGTTCTTGTTATTCGAATAGGCTTTGCGTTTCTCAATCAGTTCCAGCTTTCTGGCAGTGGAAACCCCAGCCAATTGCTTTTCCAGCAAGGCAATAAAATAATCATCTTCGCCTTCATGAACCAAAAACTCATCAATCTTGGCGATTATTTTGTCGGTTCCGAATTTCTGTTTAGGACGTGGTGAAATCAGGTGGCCTTTTTCGTCCTTAAGCTGTTTCACCCCTTTGGCAACATAAACATCACGTTCGATAAAGTTGTAATAGAGAATTTCTCGCTCTATGAAGATCTTGCCATAATGCGCTGTAAACAACTCTTTGAATTTTTCTTTTTTCTCGGCATCTGGATTAAGCAGGGGATAGGGCTTAAAAACCTTTGTTACCCGTTTTTCATACTCTTGACGATCAAACTTTCCTTCGCGGCAGGTCTCCAGAATATCATCGAAAAAATCAACGATATTTCTGATCACATAGGTGTCTTTAATATCGGTCGTTGTAATGTGAATGGCTTTTTCAAAGACTTTAAGAAAATCGCGACGATAGAATTCTTTGTCCTTTTCGCTGAGCATGGCATTGGCATCAACATGTTCATAATAGGCTTTCACCGCCTCGAAATAATCTTTGATAACCTTACCACGCCCGTTTTTACTGGCACTTTGGTTGTTGTAATTTGATTTTAGTTCGCTATAGCCAAGATAAATCCCATTTACAAAGAAGCTCAAATCAGGGCGAAAAGAAAAAATCTGTTTCCCCTCATATTGGTATTTATAGGGAAGTTCCTGCACGACTGAAAAAATATTTTCATCAAATAGGGTATTATCATGAATCACGCTGTCCCCTGTATAAAATAGGTGCAGCTTGATCCCCTCCAACGTCACGGACTTATTGGCATTAAGGAACAAGGCCATATTACGACTACTGCCGCTTCGCTCTTTGACCAGCTCAATAAGAGCTGCTAATACTTTCTTTTTATCGCCGCCGTATTTTTTAAGCAACGCCTCATAGGGCTTTTTGTTTAGCTCTGTTTCGGAGATGAACGCCTCAAGGTCTTCCTCAATAATGAGAGAATTGCCGACGGTATTGGCTTTTACTTCCCGATAGCCCAGAGAGTCACGCAAAAAAGGAACTAAAAACTTGTCTTGCAAGTGTAATTCATTCATCTTTAAATCACTTTTATTTTGCCAGTCACGACATCGTTAATGAGAGTTTTGCGGAGTTCTTTGAGCTTTTCAATTTGGATATTGATCAATTCAACAATAGCATCAATCTGAGCGGTTTTGATGGCAAGGTAATCGACGATGGATTTTTGTTCAGACAAGGGGGGGGCTGGGGTTAAAGCATCGGCTATTGAAGATTGCCCAAGCCCAACCCGCGTAATACCTTTTGCAAATATAACAAAACGATACCCATAGCTTTTAGATTGAAATAGCCGTAATAAATATTCACCCAAGAGTTTTTTCTCTTTGGTTCTTATTTGTGCCAAATGATAGCCACAGAGAACATCATCAAGTGATTCTGTTGCTAATGCGGGTATTGCTATGTCATCGCAAGTTTCAGAGTCTTTCGTTATCAATACGTCATTTTTTCTAATTGCAAATCGCTTGATCTCAGAGTCATCAGCTGTTGCCCACATAAAATTTAGTGACGCGCTAATAAACTCATTTTTATACACATCGACGTAATTGCAAAGTTGAACAATCTTTTCACCTTCATACGATTTTTTATCTATATTGCTATTCTGAATATTAGATAGGTCTTTTAAACGGCACATATCCCAATGCACAGGCACTTCACCAATCCACTCAACCCCACTGTCTTTCATGAGAACCGTTTTATCCAGCCCACGGGTAACGGTCTCGTTGATTAGAGATTGTTTCAGTTCGCCATAGTGCTTCGATTTTTTGGAAAGCAGGTCAATTTGTTGGTCAATCTGCGCGATTTTCTGATCGAGATAATCGGCGATGGCTTTTTGTTCGGAGATGGGAGGGAGTAAAGTGGACCCCATTGTCCAGACAAATAATATCTTAATTTAAGATAGAGCCCCGTTCACACTCCAGCTGAATGGCGCTGTCCCATTTTTTTATACTGGAACTGATGTTCCTGTCGCTCCGTATTTATCCACGATCTTTGCACCGCC
>CANNKG010000266.1 GCA_947505105.1 Methylococcaceae bacterium
ATAAGGATGTCGAGGAGGTGATGAAAAAACTTAACCATCGACCACGGAAAAGCCTTAACTATAAAACACCTCATTCAGTCTTTTTTGCAGAATCTTTGCCGAAGGCCGCATGACAACTAGGATTGCACTTCGGAGTTGAATCCGCCATGACAATCCGGCGCCAGAATTTCCTTCAAAATTCGTTGTTGATGTGGACTCCATTTGACGGCGTTAGGTGCCGCGTCTTCCCATAGCTTAATGAGCGCGGCTTCTGGATTTGCAAGGGAGGAGCGATCGAAAAGAAACGCATGAGAGGGTGCATCTGCGCTAGGTAATGGGCCTATCCAATTGATCTCAGGAAACCAGACTGCGTGAGTGATTGCTAATGGATTGACTTCGCCTTTGCTTAAACGATTTTGAAGTTTTTCCGTCAGTGCGTAGCGATTACGTCGAGCTTGAGCAAAGGGAGACTGCTTCATAAGATTGCCTGATTCGTAGTACCAGACACCTTCGCGAATATTCACGGCACCGGCTTTGATTTCCATAATCAACAAACCGTAGAAAGGATGAAAAATGACGACATCAGCTTCACCAATTTTTTCACCTAAATTCTCATGGACAGTGCGCCATTCAAG
Organism: Methylococcaceae bacterium; assembly: GCA_947505105.1. GTDB lineage: Bacteria > Pseudomonadota > Gammaproteobacteria > Methylococcales > Methylomonadaceae > SXIZ01. The sequence continues at coordinate 615 of CANNKG010000266.1, forward strand.
GGTATGAAAAACTTGCCAAGGTTCGGGCAATTTTTCAAGTACCGTCAACACGATATTCTCAGCGCGTCGTCCAGCATTAATCGCTTGGGTATCCGATGTCATGAAACCACTCAATTCCTATGGTCAGTGTTATCCGTTTCCTCTATTCCAGAGGGCGACACTACAAATTTCGAAAATAAGTATAGTTGGTTTCAAATTTTGTGCGAGGTGATGACAAACATTGCAGAAATTGCATTTTCGATCATTGAAATGGTTTGAAAGGAAAAAACACTTCTTACGAGGAACTGAGGTAGATTTTTCGTCGAATTGTGCCATGCTAAGACTGCTAATCTCAGGAGAACCGGATGGATAAAGCCAGTGCGGATGCCTTTATATATTTTTTTGCCAAGAAATATCTCAGCCATATTGTGCCTAAAGAAGTATTTGCAGCGTTGGAAGCTGCAAAGGATAGTTCTCAAAGCCATGAACTCGATCCGTTGATAACGGTCTGGGATAGTCAGCATACTCACTTATCGCATTGGCAAGGTGTTTTAACTGTTCAGGAAACCGAGCGCATTCAAGACATCATCATGGTGTGCAATCAAGCGCTGTTCTCTCAACAGAAACTATGGCTGGGATATGAAGGACGGGAGAAACGATTCCAATTCAATCTATTTGGAATTGTCATGCGCAATCAAGAATTTTTCATAGTGGGTTCGTACTGGAGCAATTTGGAACCATTTTTGTTAGCGGTTCGCAAAGTGACTTACTGGCAAATATCAGAAGAGCCTAGTCTTTCGCCTAGTTCTGACTTTGACTTAGCAGAATTCGCTAAGGATTACCTCAATGGTGCGAGTGAATCGGATGAATTGATACCCGAATTACTGGTAGAGTTTCCAGCAGCGCTTTACGGCTATGTCAGTTCACATCCTATCGTGTGTGAACAATTTGCTTTGACTGAGCCGGAAGATAATTGCGGATATTTTTTGCTTCGTGCTCAACAAGTGCCCAATACCTTAAGACTACAACAATGGTTAGCAGGATTTCAGGAAGATGCTCAGGTACTCAAGCCTTTGTCCCTCCGTCAAAAAGTTAACCGTGCCTGGATTGATCAACTGACAAATCTTTATAATCGACATGCTTTTGATCGCATCGGCTATCGTGAAATTGAAACCTATTGCCGTGATCTCCACCAATATTTTGCTCTATTGGTGATGGATATTGACCATTTTAAACACATCAACGACCATTATGGGCATCTGTGCGGCGATGACGTGCTAATGAAAGTGGCTGATTGTCTTCGCGACTATGATGCTATCCGGTATGGTGGTGAAGAATTTGTAGTGCTGCTAACGAATACTCGAGCGAAGGACGCCCTTAATGTTGCTGAACGGATTAGACGGGCGGTAACACAAGTACAGTATCAATTGCTCGATGATCAAGGTAAACCGGTTAAGATTTCAATTAGCATAGGCATTGCAGAATTTCCAACGCATCTGACTCAGGCCGAACAGGCTGTAATCAATGTGCAAAATCGTGAACGCCTTGCTAAAGACGCTAAACAAACCTTGCTCGAGGCGATGATTCATCGTGCCGATAAAGCCTTGTATTATGCCAAAGAGCATGGGCGGGACCAGTGTTGTCTGTTTGATGCTGAGCTAATGGGGGAGGAGAGCTAATCTTGAGTTAATATCTGAATACCCAGTCATTAGTGAAGACAGCATTTTTTGTATTTCTTGCCGCTACCGCAGGGGCAAGGGTCATTACGACCGATTTTTGGACCGGCTGCTATTTCAGGTTTACCATCAAGATAAGTGGCTGAACTTTTTTTCTCTGAATTTAGTAAAGGGTCCAATTGTTGATAAGCTTCCGTTCTTGATTTATCTACAAGATTGTAATCAGGTGCTGGTGTTGTGCGTGTTTCCCTTAACCCTAAATCAATTTCTACATCCTCAATATCACCTGGAATCGAAATGTTGATGCACTGACGGTTAAAAGCGTCTCGAATGCTCTCGATACTTTCAATTGCTATGTATAATGTAAAGTAGAGTTTAAATCAAGATGCATGGGTATGGTCTAAAATCAAAATGCTAAATTAAAACTCAAAGAAAAAGGATTGTAATGAAAATAAATGTTAATTTTGAAATCCCAAAAAATATAGCTGAAAGGTTATTCACTGGAGAATATGAAAGAGTTGGTGGAGTTATCAGACACTCAAAAAATGGTAAAGTAGTTATGTGGATGAAAGAAACAGGGATTTCGCCACGTTCTGCTAGTTTTTTGAGTAATGGAAGTCCATTGCTTTCAACTTTATCAATGGTTGGGAATGTTACTAGTGTTTTAAACCTAGGTGCAACTATAGGTTTTGGTGTAGCAACACTAAAAAAGCTCGGTGACCTTGAAACTGGGTTGTCTGAGATAAGTGCCAAACAGGATGTGCTTCAGAGCATGGCAGTTAATTTAATTGAAAAAAGCGACCAAACATTAAACCATCTCAGCAATATTCGTGAAGGTGTCGATAAGGCAAATCAAACACTTGGTAGAGTCGAATCAAAAGTTAATACAATAAATAAAGGCGTAAAAAAGGCAAATGACTCACTAGGACGATTAGAAAAAAATGTAGGTCTGGTAAATCGAAAGGCAACAATCATTATTTCAAAATTAGGGGAACTTGAAGAACGTGTTCAAGATGTTAAGTGGTCTGTAGATTTAGGTTTTGTTCGTACATTACAAGCAATTGACGACATCAAGCAAATTCATGAAATCGAATTGGCAAGTGAATTAAATAGTGCAGCTAATATGGCATGGACGTGCCAATTTTTAGAGCAAAATCACCCACAGCGTATTATACGAATAGAAAATGCGTTCCATACTGTCAGTATAGCTAAAGAAAAGTTATTACTACATACTGAAAAAGAAATGCAAAAAGCTATTACTTGGATGAATGATAGAAGGTCTCTAAGTGTTGATGATTGTGTGATAGATGCGTTATTCCTATTACGTCAATCTGTTGTTGCTTGCGCGTTAAGTGCGTCAATTAGTTCAGAAGCTAATGATTCACGAACTGCGGTTGAAAATTTGGCAAAGGAACATTCAAAACTTTTTTCCTTGTTAAATCAATTGGGGCAGATCACACTAAATTCAGATTTTAAAATTTATCAAACGCTACTCAGTAGTGAATATAAAGACATTATGCCAATGTCACGATTGGATTTTTGGGTTAAACGCTTTGATACAAAGTTTGATAGTGCATGCGAAATTGTTGAGTTGTTACGTATTAATGGTTTTCCAGACACAAAACCAGACTTATCTGAAAACAATGACAAGTTTTTAAACTATATCGAATCGCTGGAAAAAGAATTTAATCGTGTGCAAAAACAATATCGTCAAACACTTGTAAATACAGAATCGAACTTAGTTGATAAAGTTGGTAAATTCTTGCATAAAAGCACTGATAATTCTGCATATCATCGAGAACTACAACAAATGCAGGATGCGGAAGAAAAACTGGATAAAATGAGGGCTAAATTGGAAGTAAAAGGTAGTGGCATTACTGAAAGGATTTCTAGTTGGCTCGGGGGGGTAAAAGATAGTGTAATTAATACAGATAAAAAAAATGCAAATACTGAATTGTTTGTTGATTTAATAGATGGTTTGTATGAAGATTTGGAGCGTTTGTTAGGCTACGAAGTTGAATATAAAACAATTGTAGATTTAGGTTTATCAATTCATGAATATCGTGAGCTTATGCGTTTAGATGAAATCTCAGAAAATCAGCCGTTAGCATTTATTACGATAAATGACGAGTCACTTTAATTACTCATGGTTCGCCCATTTTGACACTCAGTTTTCCTAATTCCGGCGTAAGTCCCAAGTAGGTTTCCGCCGAAAATCCTATCAATGCCAGAATCCTTATTTGCACATCCGTTAACGGCGTCATGCAGTAGTGATCTGAATCATTAAA
>CANNKG010000267.1 GCA_947505105.1 Methylococcaceae bacterium
CGCAGCATCTTTAATCGTAGTGATGTGTTTTTTTGATAAGCTGATCATTTCGGTTTTGATAGGTAAAATTATCCCCGTAGGATACATCAGTTATAGTGACGCTCTGATGAAAATTAGAGGGGGATATTTTTTGCGAGTTACCTTACTTCAAATTCAGCTGGTTACAGAAATTCTTCGCTATCTGCTCGACCATCATTAATAATGTGATCGGACCATCTGATAATATCGTTTTGCTAATGGTTTTAAATTTTATAAACTATTGAAAGTTATATATTATTTTCATGTTTTTTTGAAAATCCTCGATTGTTGAACATTAGCCCGAAGGATCAGTCAGAGATGTTATTTAACCAAATCATTCGCCCTTTTCATTTAAAAACGCCACTCATTGTCGAATAGAACATAACTTGTAAAGTTCGGTAGGTCATTAGTACTCAGTCAATTTTGTTTCGTTGAGTACTTATACAATCTCCGTTCGTCCTGGAGCTTGTCGAAGGATTTGCGGTTCATGGTTCGACAAGCTCACCACGAACGGTTTTTTTAAACTTACACTCGTCATAAATAAATTGACTGAGTACTAGGCTCGACAGTTCAAACGATTGAAAACGCTGCGTTTCTGTTTGTTCAATCTAGTCTTCAAGAGCCTCGCAAAACGGAATCACTAACCTATTCCGTTTTGCGGTCGCTAGGTCAGAAAATTATCAATTGATAAATTTCAGCGAGTGTTAAGCCCTCAATAACGCTTTAGCCATGCGTTCTGAAAGTTGATCCGCGGTAAATTGAGGTTCATTGGGCGGATACAGTTCCTCTTCATCGATTTCATAACCATATTCTTTGCTCAAAATGAGCAGTTCTTTGATCTTTAAACAGGCTTTTAGCTTCTCTCCGAGTTCGGCTTCAGTTTTAGCTTTTTCGGAAAAGTCTTTTATTACTTTGATTGACATTAATAGCTCCGTGAACAGTCAGAATAGCGGACAATACATCCAAATAGGTGGCTAGCAAAATTTTGACCAGATCTTGTAGGTGTAGAATTAATCATAAAATCAATTAATTATCGATATTTTGAGATAATTGAAGTCAGTGATTTACCGACAATGATCAGGGGACTTGTCGTAATTGCTACAACTTTGGTGATTCAAGCTAGGGTGATCAATGGAGGAATGGAAACTGAATAAACAAAATGAGGGCAACTCTTTCCAGTCCATCGATTGGCGCGACTCTCGAAGCCTCACCAATTTGTAAAGCACGAAAGTAGCATAGCCAAGAAGCGCCTTTCGCCAAGGCCGAAAGAGTTAAGAATATTCTTGTTTTTATCGGCAACGCATGGAGTGCTCCATTTGTTAACGAAACTGATCCACCGTGATAATAACCGTTCGTATCAGCGTTGCGAATTCTGAATCAACGCCCCGAATGCCAATTTTGGCAAAGATTGCGGTGAACGCGGCAAATATGGCCGATAGTATTGGCCCAAAAGAGCCAGTTATTTAGAGTCATTAAAGGATTATTATTCGGTTTATAGATTGTGTTTTCGTCTGCCTTTATTATGAAACGGTTGTCAGTGCAGGAAACAACGCAGATAAGCCTTTTGCGATAAATTCAATGGCAATTGAAGAGATAATCAATCCCATAACTCTGGTAACCACGTTCATACCGGTACGTCCCATAAGGTCTGCAATTCTTGGTGCCAAGAGTAAAGCGGTCAATACCACCCCTGATACCGACAAAATTACCACTCCTACAAGTAAGTAATGCGTTAGGGAATGACCCATATGTCCATAGACAATAGTGGTACTAATAGCGCCAGGACCGCTTAGTAAAGGAATTGCCATCGGCACGACCGCAATGGATTCTTTATCATAGGATTCGGCCTGCTCTTCTGGCGTATGCCGAAGTCTATCAGGACTGGCATGTAACATAGAAATACCCATCAACAATATCAATAGGCCACCAGCTACCTTGAAGGCGGGTAATCCAATGCCCATAAAATGTAAAATCGATTCTCCTGCGAGTAATGCTATCAATAGCACGCATGCAACTGAAAAAGCGCAGACTAAAGCTATTTGTTTCCGATCTGCCAGGGTACGATTTTCAGTCAAGGACATGAAAATGGGGATTGCCCCTATCGGATTAACCACAGAAATCAATCCGGTGGAGAGTTGTAAATATTCATTCCAATTTAACATGATTTACACTTTGATTTTGATCTATGAAAATACTTATATTTAATAGAAGCTTCAGGGAGGGAGATAAAATTCATATGGTTATTTTTAGTTCACCAACGCCTCCGCGCAAGGCAAAGAGAAAAAGTCTAGTCGATAAGTATAAACGGTAAGCACATAGAATCTGATAGTGACTTTTCCAATGAACAGAAGTTAAATTTAAACGACTTTGTTACAACAATATCATTTTTACCATAAATGAATAAAATATATTACTGACATTCCGGGCCCAAATATCCACAAATCGGAATTAAAATAGCTTACCAAAAACGTCATACACAAGATTGCGTCAATGATTGACGAATTGGGTCCGGTCTCATTACAAGAAGCGCATCATCTGAAGATAAACGATGCGCCTCAATTTTGTTCAGCACCTATGGCTGAATTACGATCCTCGGTTCAAACCTATTCACTTGGGGTTTTCAACTAGCCAGTGCCGTTGTTGGTTTCGATTAACCAAGCGGGGGGAGGCCAGGGGGACTGGAGCATTCGACGGTAGAATGCTATCGGAGCCGAAGGCGCTTCTTAAGATTTCAGTTCCGGCGGAGACTGTCGAGCTCTGCTCGCCCGTGCTTCGATCGCATGAATTCGGGTAGCGACATTGGAATTGAGCGCGATGCTTTTATTGCCGCTGACCGCGGAATTAGCGCCTTTGGTCGCTAAAATGGTATAGGAGTTCCAATCAGTAACCGCATCGGCGTGAGCATGGGCCACAGATAGCGTAATCGCAACAGCGAGAGCGATAAGGGTGGATGAAAAAAATGGACGGTTTTCTATGCTTTCACCCAGGTGGTGAGACCTTAAAATCCCGTTCAACCCTTCGATAAACTCAGGGCGAACGGAATTTTAAGTTCTCAACTGCTCTTTTTAGGATAATGGCATAGTGACCTCATTTTTAGTAAAAAAGAAAATGCTGGGTTCAGCATTGAGGTCAATAGTAGAGAGCTAACCTTATGTTATAAAACGATGTTTTTAGATATGGTTATCGAATAAAAAGATGCCTGTCGATACAATCAGGTTTCATCATGCTCCAAACGTTTGCCCATGCTGACCAGATCATCGGTCAGATAACCGAGACGTTGATAAAAATCAATGACGCCCTGGTTGGAACTGCGAATCTGCAAATTGATTTTAGGACAACCAGCTGCGCGTAGCAGGCTCTCGGCCTCTGTAATAATGGCGCGACCCAAACCGCTGCGCTGGTATTCGGGTGCGACAGCCAAATAATTCAGCCAGCCACGGTGGCCTTCGTAGCCGGCAATTACGCTGGCGATGATCTCGTCATCGAGTTCGCCGACTAAAAACCATTCGGGATTAACCGCTAATTTACGTTGAATATCCTTGTGCGGATCGTTCCATGGACGCAGCAAGTCGCAGCTTTGCCAGAGGGCGATTACGGCGGATTCATCGGCTAATTGGAAAGCGCGAATATGCATATGTTGAGATTAATTAAGTGAATAGGTGCATAAATCCTATCATGCCAGAGGCTATCTGGTCTTTCGATTGAAACAAGAGTTATTATCAAACTTCAGCTCAGCTTCTTGAGTGATTAGCATGTGGGCACAGGGTTTCGATGATGGTCGAGGGCACGACTGGCTTCGGGTCGGTCTGTAATTGTTTAAAAGCCGCCAGTATATGAGTGTTTTTGTTGGGCATAAGCGTTAACTCCAACTCAAATCGGTTTTAAGTAAAGGCAACTCCCGAACCTGAATGCCGGTCGCGGCAAAAATCGCATTACACACGGCTGGCGCCAAGGGCGGCAGCGCCGGTTCACCAAGGCCCGTTACCGGATTATTGGTTTTAAGAAAATGCACTTCGATCTGGGTGGGGGCATCGTTGATGCGCAGCAGCGGATAATCATGGAAATTGCTTTGCACGATCCGGCCCTGTTCGATATTCAAATCCTGGTACATCAAAGCACTTAAACCATCGACGACCGACCACTGCACCTGATTTTCGGCACCGCTCAAATTAACGATTTGCGAACCGATATCGGTCGAGACCACGACCCGATCAACTTTGAGTTTGCCATCTTTGGTGACATTGTTGCCGAAGGTAACGAAATGATTGTGCCAAGCAATCAACTTACCTTTATCGTTCAGGGCCCCTTTGAGAAAATGAAAGCCGCCCGCGCGGAATTGATCATGCTGCAGGTCATCTTCGCGGGTCCAGGTGAGTTTGCTCTTTTTAGGGGGTCCTGTGGAATAACCCCCAAAAGTGTTCGTTCTAAGCTAAATGCCTATAAACACCGTTTCATAAACCCATTACCGCTATAGGTTTAGGCATTACTCCTATATCAACGTTTCGATACCGAAGGTACAAATACAACGTGGTTTTC
>CANNKG010000268.1 GCA_947505105.1 Methylococcaceae bacterium
ACTCATTCTTGGCCATGAACCCCGCAGGTACCTCGTATTTTATTTACGCAGATGCTTCGGCTGTGCAATTATTTAACAAAACTACCATAGGTGCTGGGTCTAACAATATATTCGATGGAGTAGCGGCGGCGAGGCCACTCCTCGTTAATAGCTCCGATATCAATACAACACTAGGGAGCAGCTCTAACGCAATCGCTATATGTAATACGGCTACTACATCAGGTAATGTGTCGCAGCTCAATTTCTCTGCGATCACTGGAGTCAGCACTAATCAATACTCATCCGGCTGGATTGCGGTAAAGCACGGGGCTAGGGTAAATGGCGAATACCCTGCCGGTGAAATGGCCTTTGCTATTTCGAAATCGGTAGCAGGTACGTCCAACTTTGCCCCCACCATTCGGCTACACTTGACCAATTCAGGAACTCTGTTCAAAGACAGTGCTGGCGCTACAGTAGCTGTATTGGGAGAAGATGGGGATATGTGGAAGGGTTCGGCAGATAATACAGGAAGTAAATACTGGCACGCTGGAAATATGGGTAGCGCATCTGGTTTGGATGCCGACACGGTAGATGGGCAACACGGTGCTTACTACTCGGATTTAGCTAATGCGACCGGTACCTTGTCCAGTTCGCGGTTGGCGGATTCCGGTGTAGTATCAGGGACATACAATTCTTCAAGCACGATTATTAGACCCTTTACGATAGATGCAAAGGGTAGAATTACAAGCGTCGGAGCCAACGTAACCATAGCTCCGGCCTTTAGCGACGTAATAAACAAACCAACAACGCTGGCTGGCTACGGAATTACAGACGCACAGGCGCTGGATGCCGGTCTTACTGCTATAGCGGCATTAACTGGTGCAAACGGCATAGTGAAGAAGACGGCAGGCGTCTGGGCGCTGGACACTACCACCTATGGGACAATTACCTCAGTCACCGCTACCTCTCCTGTAGCCTCCTCTGGCGGAACCGCGCCGGTCATCAGTATGCCTGCCGCCACAGCGTTAAATCCAGGTTATCTAACTGCCAGCGACTGGCTGACGTTTAACAATAAAAGCAATACCGCTGGCACTGTAACATCTGTATCAGTAACATCCGCCAATGGTGTGTCTGGAACTGTAGCCACTTCGTCCACAACACCGGCGATTACACTGACATTGGGCGCTCTGACTGGGACATCGTTCAACTCAATAACCGGACTCAGCACTGCTACGCCTATAGTCGCTGGAACCGGGGCCGTAGGGACGGGAGTGACAGTTGCAAGGGCTGATCATGTACACCCAGCTCAGACAACCGTATCGGGTAACTCGGGCGGCGTAACCGCTGGGGCAATAACGACAGCGATGTTGGGGGATAACGTCATTACATCAGATAAAGTGAACTCTTCTGTCGTTATTACCAATGGAACTTATCAGAAGATATTTGGAAATGCTTTTGCCAGTACACCTGCTAATACCGCCACTCCCGCTACTTGGTTAGCGTTAACAATAAATGGCGTGGCCTATCGCGTGCCGCTTTACCAATAACATTTATAAACCAACCACAAAAGGAAAAATCATGAAATTCACTTTATCATTAGAAGACAAAGAACTCGACCTAATTATGCTGTCTATGCAGCAAACTGTAAGATCGATTAATGATGTGGCGTCCAATTTGCAAAATCAGGCTCAACAGATTGTGTTTGAACAGCAGGAAAAAGCCAGGCAGGAGGCCGAGGCGCTGGATAAAAGAGCTACATCTGAGGTCGAGCTATCCGAAGAGGTAAATGATGACAAAATATAAGCAAAGCTCTGTAAAGGGTGGCTCGTATCATCGCTGGCACGAAATTCACATCAACAACCCTTTCAAAGATACTTCAAGCATCTCCATAGTAGAGGAGAGCATCCTACAATTGGAAGATGGAAAAGTATTTCACGATAACACCAGAATGATGATGGCTAATTTCGAAGTCAGCAAAGAAGTTACCATCGTGAATCCTGTAACGGGCGAGCCAACGGGCGAAGTGTTGACTCATGCCGATTATCACCGGTACATTTACAGCCTGTGTTTGCAAATAGCGCAAGAGCGCGACGCCCAGGAAGCGGCGCAAGCTGAACAAATGGCCGCTATCGCGTAGCCGATTCAGTAAATCCAATCAATAGAAGATATTTTATGAGTAAGAATTTAGTATTTACCTTTGAAGACATGGGTGTTAAGGACAAGGCATCCAAGGCGCTTATGAAATATTTCGCCAGAGCCGGTGCCAATGTCGTATCGCAAGATGTATCGACGCAGGTTAAACGCACATCCGGTATCAGTTACCGAGAAATGAAGCTGACTTTTGCGGACTCGCAAACCTTGCTGTTCAGAATCAAGCAATCCGGGGATATTTATCAGGTTCTACTAAATGGAAAGCTGGTGCCGATTAAGCATCAAGACGACCATGTGGCGGCGGTTAGCGAATTGGTTCTTATGATGGATTCAGGGCGAGCTAAGTTTCAGGCAAGGCTGGCGGCCGCGCTGGTTAAGATTCCGCCGACAATCAAAACCGCTGCGCCAAAAATGCTTCAGGTGTTGACTGAAAAGCGGGATGGTCTGAAAGCGGCTATTGCTGATGTTCGGGCGCAGATCGCAAAGATTAGCGGTCATGACGCAACCATGGGTGCTTAGACAGGGAAAACCCCACGTAAACAGCATTTAGTCATGGCGATAATACCGCCATGACTAAAAATATCATCGATCAATTCATTTCTATCGAGTGCGCCGCGCATGAAGGCGCTTTTAAATTACCGTGCTTTTTGTTTTCTATTTTCCCAAAGACCAAGTTTGCGAAAAGCATGACGCACTCCCGGCCTGCTTATTCCTACAGCTTCAGCAACTTCGTAGGAGGTTGCCCCATTGGAAAACATTTTTATAGCCTTTTCTATATCCCAACTAACACTAATTGGCTTTTTTATTTTTTCCGTTGGCAAATTTCTTCTCTTAAATGCCATTATTACAGCAGCGTAATTAATTCCGTACTCATCTGCTATGCGATCAAAAGACCATCCAGCAGCACGAAGTTTTATTGCATCTTCAATATCCCATTTAAGAGTATTCATAATGTGCTCATTCTGATACTCAGATTGGGTCATAAGCTCAAGATTATCGATAGCGTTATTAAGTCCATTGCCATCCTTGTGATGAACTATTTCAAATTTAAGAAGCTCTCTACCGAGGTGTTTTTCCATTACAAGCCTGTGTTCAAATCTCTGTCTTCTTACGCCTTTAATTTCAACGCTTATAAGTCGGTAGTAAGTGTTATGGCGAGGAAATTTTCGTATATGTCCACCGCTGCTTGGCCTGCCCATAGTAACCTTTATTTAATCTTGGAAAGATAATCATTATGCCCTATTCGTCTAATAGTACAAGTATTGATATTGAAAAATTTATACAGGTGGAGGCATCTGCAAATGAGAGTGCGTTTGGAAATAACAGCATTCCAACTCCAACGGCTAGTCAATTGTTGGTAGGAAATTACAAAAAAGGAAGATTTTCTATTTATGGACTTGAAGTTGTTATAGAGCAACCAAGGGGAACATATCGAACTGGAATAGGCGAAAACGGCGAAAGATGGACATCAAGAATGGCTGCTCATTACGGGTACTTTGCAAAAACAAGAGGTACTGATAATGACCCTGTTGATGTGTTCATTGGGCCTTTTATTGGCTCAGAACACATATTTATTATAAATCAATTCGTCAATGGAAAATTTGATGAGCATAAATGCTTCATCGGATATATCGACGAAAATACCGCAACACGCGCTTACCTAGACAGCTATGACAAAGGCTGGACCGGACTGCAATCAATCATTAAAGCATCCATCACCCAATTCAAGTGGTGGCTAAAAAACGGCAATATGAACAACGCAATCGCATTAAATCACCTACCCTACGAAGGATTTTCCACTATGAATAAGCAAGTGCGCTGGGGCGCTGACTCGCAACCTGAAGGAATGACCATAGCCAAACTACTGTACGAAATCAGGCGCGCGGACGGGGGCGAAAACTTGTTGCTAGATAGCGTAACCATGCAGGACATTCTTGAGAATGTCGATAGCCTGCTGGCTTTTGATGCTCTGGTTACGCCTTATGCCAAGCTCGAACAGAAAATGCAGATATTGCAGAGAGCTATGGAGCGCAAAGGCGGCACAGTTAAAGTTGAATCCTTGCAGATTAGTGACCCTTTCAAACAAAGCGGCGTAGCTCAAGTGGCGGCGTTATTTGAGCTATCTGATGGGCAAACGGTCAGTATCTTTTTTCATAATCCCGATATTGATCCGCGCAAGATTCAACAAGGCGATGAGCTGATAAGCTGGAAATGGCTTTTAAATAAAAAGGACATAACAATTGTTGTTGCGCCAGAGCAGGGCAAGGATTTAAATCCAAGAGTTGTTGCCGAGCGCATCATGAATCTGGCTGAAAAAAACAGTCCGGCATTTGTCCGGGCGAACGGTAAGCGTGCCGAAAAAATGCAGGCTATTGAGGATATTAAGACCGAA
>CANNKG010000269.1 GCA_947505105.1 Methylococcaceae bacterium
AAATATCAGGTGTTGATAATCGATGATATTGGCTATGTGAAAAAATCAGATTCTGAAACTCAGGTTTTATTTGAATTCATTGCGCATCGTTATGAGAGTGGCAGTTTAATCATCACCTCTAACCAGCCTTTTAGTCAATGGAATCATATCTTTCCTGACACCAGGATGACCGTTGCGGCTATTGATAACCTGAGTTCGGGATAAGAAAGATAAGGTAACCCTTTAAAACATGAAAGAATATAAGCTGTTATAAAAATATTTATCATAATAAAAGGGCGACCAGACATGAATGTAACACAAATATTCTGCGATGCGGACGATTTTTGCCAAGAGTTCATCCCAGTTTGGGAGAAAATACAGTTGGAATCGGATAAAGAAACGAAATTACGGGTCAGGGCGCGTTCGGTTTGTGAGAGTGAAATCATTACACTGATCGTGTGTTTTCATATTTCTGGTTACCGGACGTTCAAATGGTTCTACCTGAGGCATGCTCAACAGTTCTGGAGGGCTGAATTTCCTGGCTTGCCGAGCTACAATCGATTCGTTGAAATCATGGCTGATGTCTTGGTACCCATTGCCGCATTTATGCAGAATCGTTGCGGTAAAGGGAAAGGCATTGCATTTATCGATTCGACATCCTTATGCGTTTGTAAAAACATCCGTATACCTCGCCATAAAACCTTCAAGGATGTGGCTGGGCGTAGTAAGTCTTCAACGGGTTGGTTTTATGGTTTTAAACTTCATTTGATGGTGGATGATTGCGGAGAAATCCTTTCATTTTCAATCACACGGGGCAATATTGATGACCGGGTACCTGTACCCAAAATGACCAAGGAATTTATCGGCAAACTTTTTGGCGACAAAGGTTATATTTCAAAAAAACTCACAGAACTCTTGGCCATCGATGATGTTGAATTGATCACCAAACTCAAGAAAAATATGAAGCCCAAAGTCATCGCCCTATTCGATAAAATTTTGCTGAGAAAACGTAGCATTATTGAAACTATTAATGACCAACTCAAAAATATTTCCCAAATTGAGCATTCGCGCCATCGCTCTTTGTCCAACTGTATGATCAATGTTGTGGCTGGGCTGCTTGCTTATTCCTATCAAGAAAAACGGCCGTCCCTTAATATCAGGGGAAATGATTTGCCACTACTTCTGAGCTAGTCTTATCCCGAACTCAGGTTATTGATAGGATTATTCATCATGCCAGCATTATTGAAATCGAAGGAGAAAGCTATCGAAAAAATCAGAGCTTAAAAAAATAACCCACCAACCCTAATTTTTAACTAAAAACCGGCCAGCATAATTGTCGTCAAACCGGACAAGATAATTGACGCCGAACATCCGCTTGGAAATTCAGCACTTTGATAATAGGGGATACCCGGTTTTGCAAACGGAGCGAACGTTCTTCCAAAACACCATAATAATCGCCTTGATTCAGGTTACCCTCAAGGCTTGTTTTCAACTCCATAAACGCATCTTCTTTCCTGTCTAGCAATAATTCACGAATTTTGTTGAGTTTTTCACTGTCATTCAGACCATCATCGTTGGCAAACTGGCTAATTTGCCGCAAAATATCAAAAACATCACTATCGAGTCTTGAAAGTAATCCCGATAATGATTGGTTACGTCCTTTCTGCTTTTCATAACTTTGTTCCTTATGCTCCCGTTGAGAACTATTTTGGAAGGATTGGACAACGCTGAGAACGACATCAACCAGATTGTCCTGTAACCGGTAATATTGATGTGCTATGAATGCGGTGACATGGACGTAACGATCTTCGTCAGAACGCTGGTTCAACTGAAATATTTTGGCCTTTATAACACTACCTGCGTAATAACGGATGCCTTCATAGTTGAGGTTCATCGCCGATAATACTGGCGCCAATTCCCGATATAATTCTGCGAGATAATTCAGATCATTGGCCTTTTCCCTGACCTTGGTGGGTCTCGTGGATTGCGACAAATTTTTCAACAAGGTCAGTTTATAACGCGTCGTTTTTGTGGGCTGATCGCTCCCGGTCTCAGCCTGTACAAAAAGGCTATCAATAAGGGTCTTCATGCCAGGTGTTAAGACATCCTTGATCAGTGCTACCAATTCCCGCTGATGCTGGTTTAGGGCTGACAAAATGAGTTCTGTCAGCCGATGATAGCCTGGTATCTGTACCTTATTGCGAATCAACAAATCAACGCAACGCCAAAAAATTAATTTTGGATTAAGCTGCGCCCGCGCCATATTGGAAATTTCTAGACTAATGGTTTTTTCAGTGGCTGTATCAAAGCGCTTGAACCCAAAAAATTCCAGGATGAGATGCTCATGCCGCAACCGTGTTGTTTTCGTATAATTTTGAAATACAAAACTTTCTTCCGGTAAAGCAAGTTGTCGCGCGATGTATTCAACATCACGTTGATGAAAATCACTGGGGGCAAAAAAGCATTTTGTCGCCTTGAAATAACCACCCTCAACAAAAAACCCAATTCGACTGGATGGACTACGGAAATCTGCAGCCAAGGTTTGCAGGGCTATTGGAAAATCAAAAAACTGCTGGCGTTGTACGCTGTCAAATTTAGGCGGCAAATCAAATAACTGTTGCTCAGTTGCAGTTAATATCCTCATTCTCGGCATAGACCGTATTCACACCTCTAAAAATGATTGGTAATAAAAAGTTATAGCTGAGATTGTGGTTCTGAGAGCAATGGAACGGCAAATACACTGAAGCAACCTCCTTTGGATTTCGTAACTAACGGCTTAAACTCGCCCTTAGTGACAGAAATATGGTATTCCACAGGATGATGACACAGGGCACTAAGTCTAACGAACTAAGTTAATCTTCTTGATGTAGGCGAACTACCGTCTCCGTTCGCAATCCGCAGCATCATGAAGGTTGCTGAAGCTGATGCCAAAATTCATTGATCAAACCTCATGATAGCCAATATTCTCCGTATTCCCCAACCGAATCGAAGCCGAAATAATCGCCCGAGCTAATTTCGAGCCATTGGCTGGAGTTAAGAAATACTCTACGAAGTTATTATCGTCAACGCGCTTCAATGCGTTGATTACCTCATTAGCGTTTAATAGCGCTTTATCAAACAGAAGAGACGCCCCGGATTGGATGCAAAAATCCCCCAGATCAATAATATGTCCGGCGAGAACCATGCCTTTTACCGCTGTTTTCGCCAGTTGATGATCCACTAGGGTAAAACGTGTCTTGATAAATACGTCAGCAACCGTGATTTTGTCGATGTGATTGGTTTCTTCGACTTGAAACACTTGATAACGAGCCAAACGCATGCGCGACAACAGTGCTTGATCGTACTCATTCAAACGACTTTTGTTCAAACGCAGATATATTTCCGACATGTTGAAGCCATTGGCGCGAAATGCATACACCATGTAGTCTGTTAGCAGATCAACCTCGGTATTATTTCTGAAATTTAGGGTTTTTTTGTTCAACAAGCCCAAATGACGGGCACAGGTTTTCACATCGAATGGATTGGGCTTTTTAATAATGCGTTGATGCAAATCGATAAGTGTATGGCGAATGGCGGGATAATTGGCGGCATCAAATGAAATGTCTGTCATATAAGTGAAGGAGTATTGATTGGGGTTTAGGGAGCTATGGAACGTAAAACCCAGTTAAGGAATTTTGTCACGTTTGAGAATACGTGAAACGGTAGCAGGATGGACATTAAATAACCTGGCGGCATCCGCTGCGTTTTTCTGCCCAGAGTTGACCAGATTAACGATTTCATCTTGCTGATGCTTTTTGAGTTTTGGACGGCGACCACCGACACGGCCTCGCTTTCGAGCTGCATCAAGACCATTTTGTGTACGCTCACGCAGCATCGCGCGCTCGAATTCTGCAAAAGTTCCTATCATTTGCATCATCATTCGACCTCCCGGTGAGGTGGTATCAATCACTTCGGTTAGGCTACGGAAACCGGCACCAGCTTGCTCAACTTTCTCCATCAGGAGCAACACATCTTTTAAAGAGCGTGATAGACGGTCGAGCTTCCAGACCACCAGCACATCGCCTTTACGCAGTTGCTCTAATAAACGATGTAACTCTGGCCTGTCCCATCGTCCACCTGATGCATTTTCCAGAAAGATCAATTCGCACCCAAAAGATTTTAATGCAGCAATTTGTGCATCTGTATCTTGACACTGGGTAGAAACACGCGCGTAACCAATAAACATAGTTGCATAAACCTGTTGCAAATAAATATAATTATGCAATATATTTATGCAACTCGCAATGCCGTATTGGACGGTAGTCAAATAATCGTTGCACTAACGATCGTTTGCGCAACGCTAAGCGGCGCGATCATAAGGCATAGTTCTTGGTAAATTTAACTCTCTCTGCGGCCTATAGACTTTCATAAATTAAATTTCCGAAAATACGAAAATTCCCTCTTTTGTCGGTATGCTTGACGCCATAAGAAAATACCGCCAAAGGAATGCTTGAATGATAGCGCTCACCTTCTCCAAACTGATTTTAGAAAAACTGAAAGAA
>CANNKG010000270.1 GCA_947505105.1 Methylococcaceae bacterium
ACCCAGATAAGCCTCTGGCAACGGATGTTGGAAGCCATGGCCGCCTTTAACGACAACCATGAGGCCCTGCAACAGGATAGTAACGCCGCCAATGCGCTCAAGCAATTGGCGGCCATCCGCGACAATCCTGCGCCTTATAGCCAAATCAACAGTATCGAGCCTTTATTAAACACGGTTGAAACCATCAACCAACAACTGGCCGCTGCTGAAAGAGAAATTGCGTTACTCGCCATTGCACAAAAACTGGCCGAAATTGAAACAGCGTTGAATCAGGTTCATGCGAATGATGACTTACGCAATAAAGCCTTGCATCCGCTGCAACAACTTAAAATCAGTATTGCCGGGCTGATTAGCATTCCACAAATTCGTTACAGAGCCGAGCGGGCTGGAACTCATTTAGATGCGGCAATGGATAGCATTGCTGCCGCACAAAAACAGTCTGCTCCCGGCATCAAAGAACCTGGTGCTGGCAATACGGGTGCGACGCCGCAAAAACCCGTTAAAGTGATTCGTGCCCAAGAGTTAAGCAGCAAAACGTACCTGGAGACAGAAGACGAAGTCGATGCTTATCTGACCATGTTAAGGAAGGCCTTGGTAGCCGTTCTGCAAGAAGGCAAAAAAGCCCGGATTCAATAATCCTACTCTAAACGTTGAACTTGAACATTCTAAAGCGGATAATTTGTTGAAATTTTCAACAACTGAGGAGACAACCATGGCTACTGTCAATTTCAGCGTCCCGGACGATGTTAAAGAAGCGTTCAATATCGCTTACCAAGGACAAAACAAGAGTGCCGTTATTGCCGAACTGATGCGCGAAGCAGTTGAACGTGCCCAGCGTAAACAACGCAGTCACGATGCGATTGCAAGTATACTGGAACGGCGCAAACATGCTCCGGCAATCACCGAAGAAGAATTTCGTGCAGCACGGGAAGAAGGCCGTCCATGATTTTGGTGGTCGATGCAAGCGTCGCAATTAAATGGTTCTTTCAGAGCCGGGATAATGAAACTGATTGCGACTTGGCATTGACCATTTTGGAAAGTGTGGACGCGGGACGAATCCAACTACTGCAACCGCCACATTTTATTGCGGAAGTGGCCGCTGTACTTGCCCGTGAAAAGCCCGATGAAGCCCAAGATGATCTATTTGATTTGTTGTGCGTCGAATGTCACATCACCCATGGGCCAGAAGTTTATTCAACAGCAATCGATCTCTCCATTCGTTATCGGCATCATTTGTTCGACACCCTCTACCACGCCGTTGCAATACACACACCCGGATCAAAATTCATCACTGCCGACGAAGCTTATTACCGCAAAGCACAAGGCATAGGTCATATTGTGCGTTTACAGGATTATGTTATTTGAACAAAACCAAATTCAAAACCTTTGTCACACAAGCATGTAAAGATTGATTGGATAAATCGCCATGAACCCTGAAAGACTCATATTTATCGATACCCCGGCCTTCATTCCGGTACCGGAAGCGTTTCAACATCGCAAGGTTGAAGTGATTTTTTGGCCATTGGATGATGAACCCGCACCCAAGATAAACTCAGCATCGACATGGTTAGAATTTTTCAACCAATTCAGCCGTCAGGTCGATGATGCAACACCTTGTGCAAGGGATGAGCTGTATGCCGGACAAACAAATTTTAAAGGCGTTACCCAATGAGTGCATTTCGTCAAATCTATGAAGATGCTCCGGAATTTATCCCTATACCTAAATCCATGCAGCATCATCGGCTTGAAGTGGTGCTATTACCACTGGATGAAATATCGCCAACTCAACCCGTTCGCAAACGCACACCACCGCCGCATTTTGTCGGGCGTGTCAAAGAATTGGGTGATGTCATCAATACACTTTCTGCCGAGGACTGGGGATTGACGGAGTGAACAAAGCCAAACTCAAAGCCTACGCCCCACAAGCCCGTAAAGACTTTATTGCCGCCGTCACAGCCCGCGCCCATCAAATCGGGCTCGCCGAAAACAACGGTCAACTGGCAATTGCGCCCGCCGAGAACAGTGGCGATTATGTCATCATTGCCGGACAATCCTGGCCTGCCAAAATCAGCCGGCAACGGGCCAACCTGATTGCCCGCATTGAGAAAGAAGGCTTTACTCAAACCATGGAAGCGGTGGCCTATACCTGGTTTAACCGCTTTGCAGCCCTACGCTACATGGAAATCCACGATTACTTGAGCCACGGTTATCGGGCGCTTTCCAGCCGGGAAGGCGGTTTGCCGGAAATACTTAACGTAGCAACAGAACTGGCGCAAAACGGCGGCTTACCCGGTCTTAATGCCCAACGGGTTATTGATCTTAAACTGGCGGGCGACAAGGACGGCGAACTGTACCGCTTAACGCTGATTGCTCAATGCAACGCGCTATCAAAGGTCATGCCTTTTCTATTTGAGCGCATCGACAATGAAACCGAACTGCTGCTGCCTGACAATTTATTGCTGACCGATTCAGTCATTTCCAAGCTGGTTGAGGCCATTCCCGAACAAGATTGGCAAGAAGTTGAAATCGTCGGCTGGCTGTATCAATTTTATATCAGCGAGAAAAAAGATCAGGTCATCGGCAAGGTCGTTAAAAGCGAAGACATACCCGCCGCCACCCAACTTTTTACGCCGAACTGGATTGTCAAATACCTAGTGCAAAATAGCGTAGGGCGCTTATGGACAATGGCAAACCCTGCGTCTGATTTAAAAAATCAATGGAAATATTACATCGAACCCGCCGAGCAAACGCCCGAAGTTCAAGCGCAGCTGGATTTATTGATAAACAAAAGAATTTCCGAATAGGAGAACATCATGCACACACTAGAATTAGACGATTACACTTACGAAAATCTGATGAAATATGCGGCACAAGCAGGTAAAACGCCCACTCAATGGCTACAAGAACTCATTACTCAATTTCAAAATAAATCACGCCCCGTTGGTTTGGCAAAAGATAAAGGCGTTCCATTGCCAGATGCTTTTTTTGAACCGTTACCCGATGAATTTTTGACGGAATTTTCAGAAATAGACTTTGAAAACCCAAGACCTATAACGGAACTTATTGGCAAAGCAAAAGGCTGTTTTAAAGATGCGGCTGAAATCGATGCTTTTATTCGTGACGGGCGGGATGCCTGGGATGACGGTTTGCATAGAAACTATAAAGGTGAACCTATTTTTGCGACAAATCAGAAATTGCCTAATCTTGCGGCGTTTCGGGCAAAATTTCCAAAACAAGAAATCAGCGCGGGAGAATTTTGTCGGCAGATGCGTGACGAGGATCGTTACTGATGCACTATATTGACACGAGCGTTTTAGTTGCCTATCTGGTTGAAGAAACTTATTCGGAATTGGCAGATAAGGTTTGCACGGATGAAAATCGTCACCCCTTAGCGATTAGCGCGTGGACTGAAACCGAGTTTTTTTCTGCGTTGGGCATTAAATGCCGTACAAAACAAATCACTGAAACGCAACGGTTTGAAACTCAAGAACAATATTTGCTTTTGAAACCAAGTTTAGTTTTTATTCCTGTACTTGGAAAGGATTATCTGACTGCCACAAATTTCGTTAAACATTGGCAAACAAAATTGCGGGCAGGTGATGCGCTGCATCTGGCGATTGCCGCCAATAACGATGCACGTCTACTCAGTCTTGATAAACGATTAGCCGAAGCCGCTGGCTATTTCAACATTTCTGCCGAATGGCTACGCGCTGGCGAATAAAGGAAAACCATGCTAAACCCGGAAACCATCACCGTCATTGACCCCGCCTGCGGTTCCGGGCATATTTTGGTGGAAGCCTATGATGTTTTAAAAGCGATTTATCTGGAACGCGGTTACCAACTCCGCAGCATTCCCCGTCTGATTCTGGAAAAAAACCTCTACGGCTTGGACATTGATGACCGCGCCGCGCAACTGGCGGGTTTTGCTTTGCTGATGAAAGCTAGAGCTGATGATAGGCGGTTATTTGATGAGTTGCCCAAGCTCAATGTGTATTCGATTCAATCCAGCAAAAATCTAAACCTGCCACTGTTATGGCGACAACTGGATTTAAATGGGCAAGGTAAAATAGGCACAACCAGTTCGCTGTTCGATGAGCCACAAACCGACTTAGTCCAGGTTGTTGACGACAGCAACTATCAACTCATCAAAAACACTTTGGCGTTGTTTGAGCAAGCCCAAACGCTTGGTTCCTTGATACAAGTGCCCGCCGAACATGCCGAGCCATTAAAGGATTTATTGGCGCAATTGCAAGCCTTGACTACCGAGGGCAATAATTTCCAGAAAATCGCTGCGACCACTTTAATCCCGTTTATCCGGCAAGCGGTCATTTTAGCGATGCAGTTTGATGCGGTGGTGGCTAATCCGCCGTATATGGGCGGTAAAGGCATGAATCCGGCGTTAAAAGAATTTGCCAAGCGTGAGTTTCCCGATAGCAAGTCGGACTTGTTCGCCATGTTTATGGA
>CANNKG010000271.1 GCA_947505105.1 Methylococcaceae bacterium
ACTGCATGACGCCGTTAACGGATGTGCAAATAAGGATTCTGGCATTGATAGGATTTTCGGCGGAAACCTACTTGGGACTTACGCCGGAATTAGGAAAACTGAGTGTCAAAATGGGCGAACCATGAGTGTTATGTTCTGCTCAAAGATTACAACCGCCTAGTTCTCGGTAAGTGTTGATAAAAGCGCTAATTTTTCTCCGCTGGGATATTCAATTAGCAAATTTAAAAAGGGCAGATGGGTTGGTTTTTTGATTGCCAAAAAAATCTAAAAATGAAGAATAGGGACTTTATACTTTGAATTTACCCACCAGTGTTTTAAGTTCATTTGAAAAATCAACTAATTCCATACAGACATGATCTAAAGAGTTAACGCTCAGGGTATTTTCAGAAGCGATTTGCGCGATTTGCTGGATATGCTTGAGAATTTGGTCGGCGACGATACTTTGCTGATGGCTAGCATTGGCAATTTGGGCATTCAGGGTATTAATATCTACTACCGATTGAGAAATAGAATTAAAAGCTTCGCTAGTGTTAGATGCCTGCTGAACGCCTTGTTGCGCATGTTCTTGCCCGTCTCTCATCACCTTAACGGCAGTTTGGGATTGACTTTGCAATTCTTGAATCATTTTTTGAATGTCTTGAGTGGATTGTTGTGTCCGACTCGCTAAGGTTCTTACCTCATCGGCGACGACTGCAAAACCACGACCTTGTTCCCCGGCACGAGCAGCCTCAATGGCAGCATTCAGTGCTAACAAATTAGTCTGATCGGCTATGCCTTTAATCACGTCGAGTACCGTACCAATTTGACTCGTGTGAGTTTCCAATTTCTGAATGACGTTCGACGCCTGTTCTACACTATTGGCAAGATTTGAGAATGCCCCAATTGTTTGATTCACAACTTGTGAGCCAGTTTTTACGAGTTGTTCAGCGTTTTGGGCGACCGATGCGGCATTCTTTGAGTTTTCTGCAACATCTAGTAAAGAACTGGCCATGTTCTTGATGGCATTAGCAATCATATCTGAATTATTTTTTTCGAGTTCAGTACCCTGTTTGGTATCGTGACTAAGGGTCTGTAATTTATTGGAGGTGATTGTTAACTGATTGGCCACTTGTTGACTTTGAGCAATGGCTTGATTGATGGAACTCATGAAATTATTGAAGTCATTTGCAAAATCGCTATCAGGGTTTTGTTGTCGACTTGTGAGATTAATCATGCCATTGTTAATAACAAAGTTTGTAGTGATTTCTTGGAGTTCAACACTACGTTGCGCTTCTTTAGCACTTTGTACCGCCATATAAATCAACAATCCACTCTGGAATACCACATAGGCTGCATGCGTAAATACCATTGGAAGGGATGGACCATGATCGAAGACAAATACTGGATACCCCGCCGCTTGCAAAAAATTGAAAGCCAGATGATGTATCGCAATGACCGCAGCGGCAATTACAATCACTGTCCAGTCTCGGTAGTAAAGTAAAAAAGCCAGTAACACGAAAATACCAAAATGCAATTCGATCATGCCGGACATTTGTTGAATATGAAGCGCAGCAAACACCATAAATGAAACACTGACCATCACACGAGTCAATATCTGACCTGGTAGCGTCAAAATCAACGCTATCGGAATTAGAGCAGTAGGAACTCCGATTAAAAGTGCAATATTCCACGTATCATGTACGGTCGCTAACGCCATGGTAAATAGCAATAAGAATATAATCACCATTAACATGATCTTATCGCTTTCCGCGTATACCTCTTGCAATTTTGCTTTTGATTTCGTCATGTATTTTTCCGCCTACCTTTCTGATTAGTATGTTGAATTTGCAGTTTTTAGCTCTGATGACTGTGATGACTTTTTGGGTCTCCTGTGCTTATTCACGCCATTAGAAACGATAGCACTCATGATTTTTTCTGCATCTGCAATGAGAACGTATGAAGCTTTATTTCGATTAACCGTATTTTGTTATTGCGACGATCAATCTTGTGGTTATCAAATGTATACCACTATCTTAAAACGCATTTATTAATTTTAATCTATAGTGGAAATATAGGAAGTTTCAACCAAGTATTTTTATCAATATTGCAAGCTAAAAAATGTACATTCTTAAATTTTAAGTGCATTAGCTGATGTTAGGCAGAACCTTTCAAAACAGTTAGCATAAGCGTTGGTGCTAGCGTATGTTCGGATCCACACCTCCACAATTCCAATAATTACAAAAAGAGCCTGTTTGGTTAAGGCGCCTGCTTGTGATTTTCCCACCCCCAATGAAGACCTCCATAAAAGATTAGCACCCCAGGTCCATCGCTTGGTTTCGGGCCTGTCACCAAAAACAATTCAGCATGCCACTTCTGCTGTGTCTTGCCTCCGCGAATAGGAAAATCGAATAATCTGCGGTTGTCGGCTATGCCCGTAAGGTCGTAATATGGCGCAGTGCCACCGCCATCGATAGCGTTTTTGGTACCTGACGTCACAACTTGGATCCAATGAACATCCAGCAGTGGGTCTGTATCCTTAGGTCGATATTCAATATTGAATTCAGTCCCTTGGCAGAAGAGGCAAGAAGTACGAGACCATTTTCCTGTGTGTGGATCTTTCGTAATATCGACACCATATTGAGCGTCGTATGAGTGAACTAAGAGGCTGTCGTTTGAGAGCTCATTGACTGATGAGATAAAAGACCATCCTGCCGAAGCTGGAAAGGCCTTAAGCAAAACATTGGCGAAGTTTTTCGTAATGCGTCTAAGATAGGTTGGCTGTTCGGGAAGCAAATGAACTATCCAAGGGTTACCGTCAGTCCTGTATGTATCGGATTTATCATACTGCCCTGATGTTGGAACGTTTACATCTGGAAGTGTGTGGGATTGAGGGTCTAGTTTTACCGGGCTTGAGATCACTGATGACGGCGCGACAATGATTGCCGAAATTAGTAGTGAGTATAGGATCATATCAATTGCCTGCAACCAGAATTTGCTATAGAAATTCGAAGTGGCCATATTAAATTCCTGTGGTACCTACTTTAGCGCTTACCTGAAAAATATGGGAAGCTTTGCTGGATGTGACATACAGATGGTTATAGGCTTCGAAGATTTTTAAAAATCTTTATAAATTGAATGATCTAAAATTTTCTCGATCTTTGATATTGATTCGAAACATATTTTTTTCATAACTAGCTACCCACCTGAAGCCCATTATAGATAAGGATTTCAGGTATTTCTGGGTAGGCACTACCTTAAGTTCCAAGACCAGCTCTGTTTCAAACTGGCGTTGACTGCGTTTTTTGGGTAAACAAAACTAACAAGGACGGTGTTCCGAATTTTCCCGTTACCCAGTTGTAAACGTAATCATAAAAGCTTACGCCTACTGCACTGTTATCATTATCTGTGTGCACTTAGACCTTTCTGTGTATACGACTAACGCCAACTAACACTAAAAGACTACTCAGTATCAGCATCGCCCATTCTGAGAGTGTCGGGATGGTGCTTGAAGTAATTGGAGTAGTTGTTCCCGGAGGAGGTGGAGTTGTTGGCGGTGTTATGGGTGAGGTTACCGACAAGTTAGCGAAGACCGGACTTTGGTTACTACCTGTATTAGTGACCAAAGCTCCGGCAAGTAAAGTGTTGGTATAAGAACCGTCACTAGCAGCAGTTACATCAACTGATACCGTACAACTGCTGTTAGCAGGGATTGAACGGCTCGCGGGTAAGGTCACATTTGTTCCTCCGGCGACGGCTATGGGTCCACCACTGCCCGAACAGGTAGTGGAAATATTAGGTATCGCCGCGATGACAACGCCAATAGGCAAGGTATCAACGAGAGGGCTCGACAAGTTAGCGTTCGAGAGACTGGCATTAGTTAATGTAACCGTAAGTCTTGAGATGCCATTGACATTAATGGTTGATGGATCAAAAACCTTACCAAGAGTGGGGGGCGTTGAAGGTATTAGAGGAATCACTGTTAAGGTCGCTACAGCAGGTGCAGTATTATTGCCGTTGCTGGTGACCAAGGTTCCGGCAAGTAAAGTGTTGGTATAAGAACCGTCACTAGCAGCAGTCACATCAACTGATACCGAACAACTGCTGTTAGCAGGGATTGAACGGCCCGCAGGTAAGGTCAAATTTGTTCCTCCTACGACGGCTATGGGTCCATCACTGCCCGAACAGGTGGTAGAAGCATTAGGTATCGCCGCGATGACTACGCTGTTAGGCAAGGTATCAACGAGCGGGCTAGACAAGTTAGCATTCGAGACATTCGGATTACTTAAAGTAATCGTGAGCGTCGAGATGCCATTGACATTAATGGTTGATGGTTCGAAAACCTTACCAAGAGTGGGGGGCGTTGAAGGTATTAGAGGAATCACTGTTAAGGTCGCTACAGCAGGTGCAGTATTATTGCCGTTGCTGGTGACCAAGGTTCCGGCAAGTAAAGTGTTGGTATAAGAA
>CANNKG010000272.1 GCA_947505105.1 Methylococcaceae bacterium
GGAGACGTAACTCATCAATCACCCCATACAAGGCTATAATGAGCGCATCTTTTTCCGTCTCAGTCAGAGCCGTTAAGTCGGGGTGTTTTTTCATGTCAATACTGTGCTTGAGTTTTCCTGATTTTTCAAGGGCTGAGTAGTTACAAAATGGCTACAATCACTCGCTAACATGAATTTAGTAATCCCGACTTCGATGTAAGAAATGACTCATACCTTGCTTTCAGTTCTTATAGCATCAGCCTTGGACTCAAGATTACTCGAAGAGTCTTTAAAAAATTTAACATGTCATCAGGA
Source organism: Methylococcaceae bacterium (assembly GCA_947505105.1). Classification (GTDB taxonomy): domain Bacteria; phylum Pseudomonadota; class Gammaproteobacteria; order Methylococcales; family Methylomonadaceae; genus SXIZ01. The sequence goes on from CANNKG010000272.1 coordinate 295, forward strand.
TTACAACATTGAAGTACTCGTTGCGATACGAGGCGAAAACTCTAACGAATCTGAGGATTTAATACGCGGTGTGTGTAAAAAATTTCCCAAGGTAAAATGCTTCAATCTTCCTTATTTATCCTTAGGCGCCACCTTAAATTATTTGTTTAATAAAGCCCGAGGAACGTTGTGTGTTACTCTCCATCAAGGCGTTACCGTTCCTAATGAGTTTTTTGATACTTGTATCCCGCTTTTTTATTCTCAACCGGAGTTACTAGTTATTCGCGCCGAAGTCGACAACAGAGCTTACTTTGCCTATCGGGAAAACCACCTAAATGGGGAATACGAAGTTGATCTTTCCCAATATATCAACAGTTCCAGCCCTCGAGACTACGTTGCAGTTTGGAAACGAGTCGCACATATACTCATAGGCGGATTTGATGATCGTCTTCACACAGCAGCTGATATCGATTTTCTGGAAAGGCTTATCAATTCATTTCCACTCCGAGTAAAGCTACTTGATAAGCCGATTCTTGGCGCTTCTGGAGTTACCGCGCCCAATCAACTTGAGCGGAAGCCTTCGGCTCAATCACTCCTGAGTCAAACTTATTCGCCACCAAAGATTTATAAAAATACGTTTTTCTTTTGCCTTACGCACAAACAACCGCTTTATAAGTTGCCTGAGTTTGTTAATGTTATAAATGTTTCCCCAGAAAAAACGTTCGGTGATTATCATAGCCCTGATTTCTTACCGGATTTTATGCTATGGGAAGAACTTCTTCTTGGCGAGCTAGGGATTTTCGTGGCTGAAGATTTACTAACGTCGCTTCAAGTCCGGAATCCTGAATCATATTACGTTGCATTTTGCTACTATCGGAAATTTTTCTCGCTTTCTGAATTAGGACAGCCGCTCTATAACGGCGATCCCATTTACACCGTCATTCAGGATACAATAGATTATCAGGTCATTGCTGATGAAATCGCTAATCGCCTTGTCGCCCCGATGCCTACTGAATTTAAGCATCAAACGGTACTCGGAGCCTATTCGCAAAGCCACTTTGCAGGCGACTTCCTTTTTGCTACGCGTTTGGCAATTAAGCTTGGAATAATTCAGCGTAATGAAGAAAATGAATTTCTTTTTGGAACGCAGTTTTGTCATTGGGCTCATGCAGGATGCACATTACCGCTGCCGCTGTTTTTTTTCCTGGTTAAAGATTTACGCGCGTTATTTTATGCTATCACAGCATCAGGTTATCGGAGCCCCATTCGCAATAGACCCTATCAGCGGCGGTGGATTGCTTTTTTCTTTGAGCGACTATCTTCTTATCTTCTTTTGAAACATTATCCATCGTCGCAGGTTCCTACAGGGAAACTGCACAATGTTAACTTGGCTAGCGAAGGTCTAGGGGTTTTTAATCCTGGTGGTCTGTACACGGCTTCCTCATAAAAAATGCGTTAAACCTGTAGTATAATCCGAGCCCCTAAAATTTTGGCATGATATATCGATACATGGATAACGAATTACTTGGTAGTGGAGAACAAATAACCTGTTTCGTAGAACTGTTGAAAAATAACCTCCCAGAGCATCGTGATAATCGCGGCAAGCGTCATGCCTTGGTGTTAGTAATAGTCGGCTTTGTTTCCGCAGCTTTGGTAGGACGCCACGGCTTTCTCATAAAAACTTTACTTGCTTAAACATTGATTCCAAGGCAGAAACAGAATCTGCGAAATTATCTATAGCAGCCTGAAAATTTTTCGGCGATGTTTTTCTGATGTTAAAGTGTATCGAATTGATCATCGGCCAACATCACATCCTTAATCAGTTCCAACTGAGCCTTGGCCCGTAGGATTTCGTTATTAATAAGATGTTGGCGGGTGTGGCGCTCTGCGAGTTCTGCTTCAAGCTGGGCAATTCTAGCATCCTGTTGTTTAGCCAGATTTCTCGCTTGCTCGATTTCTGACCGGAATAATCGTAGCTGTGCTTTCAACTCATTAAGCAGTTCTTCCAAGTTATATTGCTCAGAAACGTTCTTCTGCCGCACCTTCTTTGACTTAGAAAACGTATTGATATCGTATTTAAGTTCGTCTAACGAATGCGATATCAGAAAATCGCCAAGTGGGATGTCTTGCAGTAATGCATCTATAGTTTTAATTAGATCGACCTCACCAAGGCAGTGTCGAACAGCAAAATATCGGCTGTGAAACGAGAACAAATTAAATCCGGTATATTGCTCAAGAATAATGGGTTGGTCTGCAATAGCTTCGACTGGCTTTTCGCCTTCTAAAGATGCAATTTTTGCTTCTAATGTGCGGCGATCAACTTCCACAAACACAGAAGGTAAACTATCAATATCGGCATTGACAAGATCAATCGGGCCAAGCCGTTTGAGCAAGCCAAAATACTTGTCGCGGTAATGAACTATGTTGAAGTCACCCTGCGTTGCAATAAGAACAGGTGGCAACTCGATAGAAATAGCATTTTTACGTTTGTCAGTTATTACAAGACCGGCCACTGTTTTATCAAGAACGGATTCCATAATACTAGTCATGGGCATCTGGTCGCGGTAGGTTTCAAAATTTTTTTCAGCACGTTTCTCCCAATCCGAATTCAGTCTCTCTAATGCAAAATCAACAAAATCCTGTTGTTGAGGGGCTAAGCCTATAATCATTCCCTGCCTTGTTGCGACCTCGACGTGTTCAGAAGCAATGTCTCTTTTAGCCATCATTAATCTTCCCAACCGAGTTGGGGAGGGAACCGGCCATGTTTCTGATTGTTTAAAATTCAAGCCAACTCTGGTTTTGCTAATCAACACACCTACTTGGTCTGCCGATAAAAAGTTTTCCGGCCATTCCACTTTGGCATACTTACGAATGCGCTCAATGGCTTCTATACGATAGGGCGTTTTTAGCCCAAAAAAACTGAAATCAAATTCCGGCTTCACATTTATATAGGGGGGAATTAACCTTTCGGAAAAACCGAGCTCCATAAAAGCAGTGGGGCAAAAGCTAGAGTAAAACGGGATGGTGCTTTCTACCATTGTCCAAATGAATGAAGATCCGGATGCAACCTCAAAAAATGCATCAAATCGATTTTTCCAGTTCAGCTCAGTACGCCAATTAAAAGAAGTACCGTCAGGTATCTCCGTTGCAATAATGCCGTACTTAACACCTGTTTCGCGAATTTGCTTCCCCATACCGGAACGAAAGCACTCCCAAAAAACATTGATTGCATTAGGCTCTAAATGAGATTCTGAAAAGGTTACTTTATGTCCTGAATCTATCAGGCCGGCCTCAATCCAAGCGGCCATGTCCACCAGAGTCGAGCGGCCAATAGGGTCATGATTAAACGTGCAGAAATGGAACCACATAAAAGTAAATTCAGAATATTTTGTTAGTAATAATATTCGGGCTTTCGCCTCCAAAATGCCATCTGTAGCGCATTGACACACAGCGAAGTCCGCATGTGGTCATCAATTGACCAGCCCACTACTTGCCTGGAAAACAAATCGATGACAACTGCAACATAGAGCCAGCCTTCAAGCGTCCAGACCTTGTTGGGCATAGTAACGTCAAATTTCCTATTCAATAGGTTAGGAGAAATTGCATCATTATGGTTGCTGTCAGTGGTGACCTTGAACCGTTTTGGATAGCGCGGTTTCAATCCCAATTTTTTCATCAATTGTTTCGCTTTATAGCGACCAACCTGAAAATCTTCTTTTATTAAGGCTTCAGATAAACGGCGAGAACCATAAATCTTTTTATTCTCTTCAAATAGCTGAACCGCCTTGGTTTCAAGCTGTTTTTTCAATATTTTTTTGTCCGTATCTTCAGTCGTTTTAATCCACGCATAAAAGGCACTGTAACTTACCTCCATGACTTTACAAAGCACGGTGATTGGAAAAGTCTTCTGTTGCTCTCGAATAAAGCCGTATTTTATTGGAGTTCTTGCGCAAAGAAGACTGTGGCGTTTTTTAATATTTCGCGCTCCATACGCAATTGTTCAACTTCTTTACGTAAGCGTGATATACTTAGTGCGGTCGTAAATTGAGCTTTATGCTAAGCTGCCCCAGAGAGGTTGACATACATTTTTAGTTTAGCATTATGCCTTGTTGGCAGGAGGCTTTCCCATGACGATTCATCTTGAATTCAGCCCAGATACC
>CANNKG010000273.1 GCA_947505105.1 Methylococcaceae bacterium
GCCTTGTACGCAGTTTAGGCGGTGGTCACCTTCACTCAAGATATAAGCCAGCCAACCCGTCACAATTTGACCGGGGCTCAGTCCCTGCCAATTTCCATGCATGGGAAAGTACTTGTCCAGCAATTCCGCTATTTTCATTTTTTCCATCTGCGCAAGCAACAGTGGAATATCGTCTACCCGTTCGGTTCTGGTAATGTTGATTGAGATTTCTATGGTAAATGCTGATAGCTTGCCATAATTCTACAATTCTTGGGTTAATTTGAGCGAACGGTGAGAGTAAATGCTTCGGTTGCCATGTTTGCCACTCCGGTTCAATATGGTTCGCTAGTAATCATACAAGATGTTTTGCTGTAGAACCATGTTCATTGGTATACGACATTACCTCTTAATTGTATCCAGCGAATTCGCGAACCAAGGTAATCTTTCTGCAAACGGCGTCAAGAACGCATACAATTTCAGCGTGATTATCCATCATCAACTCGATAATTAATTTGAGGTCTAAAAACCCGGTGCAAACTACCCATCTTATCTATTCAAAATTCGCAGCACTTTTTTTGTTACTGTGCTTGCTATGTGCTTGCGCGACCCAACCCAGCGGCGACATTATTGAACCTTATCAGGTGACTGCGATGAAGCCTTATGATGACGTTTTGGCCGAACTTGAAATCGCGATTGCTGAACATAATTTCAGAATCACCGGGCATAGTCGAGTGGGCAAGGTTATTCGTGATCGAGGCACTTCTGATTTCCCGGAATATGACACCATCCAGTTCTGCAATCTGACTCACGCCAAAACCCTGTTGCTGATGTCACCGCATGCGATTAAATATATGCCCTGCAATATCGTAGTCTACCAATTCGAAGGCAAAGTCATTATCCAGACCCATTTACTACCAACCCAAAGCGGTAATGCCGAGCTAGATACATTCATGGCCAAAATGAACGACGAATTGAAGCAAATTGTCGATTTTGCCGCGCAAGAATAAGCTCAATGCTGTTGCACTTCGCCACCGTTTAGTTGATACCAATAGGCAGTAGCAGCAATGACGGTCGCCGACGACACAAACAAATTTAAAATCGGAATGCTTAAGGCCAGCATCGCCAAGCCGCCAAGGCTTAACGCAGCCCAGCGTACCGTTTTCAACTGCGCAAGCTGATCTTTAAAGACCAATCCGGAATTTTCCAGCGGATAACTAAAATATTCCATCGCAATCCCCCACGCGGCAAAAATCCCCCACAGGACCGGCGCGATAAAATTAATGCCCGGAATAATCGAAATCACCAGTAAAGGCAGGCAACGAATGCCGAGGTACATCAAGCGATGTAATTCGCCAAGCAATACTTTAATAATGGGTTGATCATGAATCACCGGCGGTTTGCCGCTGATGATGCCGAGTGCCTGTTCGGATAATTTTCCATAGAACGGCGATGCCAGGAGATTAGCCAACAAGGTAAAGGTAAAAAAAGTCAACATCAAAAAACTGATGAAAAAAATCGGCCAAAGCAGCCAACGCAACCAGTTCAGCCAATCCGGTATAAAGTGGTTAATCAATTCCGACAGATATAGATAACTTAAACTGAAACCTAGCGCATACAGCACAATATTGATCAATATCGGAATTAATAGATATTTTCGCAACTGGGATTTAGTAAGCAATGCGAACCCGGTCTTAAAACAGGTGATCGCCAAGAATGGATTATTCATTTTAGGATTAATGGTCATACACGTAAACTCCCCACGCCGGTTGCGGCAGGATTTTGAATAACGCCGCGTTCAGTTACAATCGCCGTAATCAATTCAGCTGGCGTCACATCAAACACTGGATTCCAGGCGCATACCAGCGATTCTGGTTGATGATATACCGCTGGCAACAATTCTGAAGCGGCGCGTTGTTCGATTTTAATGCCGCTACCATCGGTCATCTGCCAATCAATGGTTGAAGTCGGCGCAACCACCATAACCTTCACGCCATGCTGGCGAGCCAGGACCGCGAGCGAATAGGTTCCAATTTTATTGGCCGTGTCGCCATTAAGCGCGATACGATCCGCGCCAACGATGATCCAGTCGATCGCCCCGCTTTGCATCAACCAGGCGGCGGCCGAATCGGCAATCAAGGTCACCGGAATGCCATCCTGGGATAATTCCCATACGGTTAAACGTGCGCCTTGCAACCAGGGACGGGTTTCACCGGCATAGACATTCTTTAAGCCTCGTTTAACAGCGCTGCGAATCACTCCGAGGGCGGTTCCATAGCCACCGGTCGCGAGAGCCCCAGCATTGCAATGCGTCAATACGCCTTTGGAGCCAGTTAACAATTGGGCGCCTAACTCACCCATTCGGTGATTGTCCGCTAGATCGTCGGCATGAATTTTCTGTGCAGTTTCCTTCAACACGTTAAGAAGATTCGCAGGATTTTGCTCCAGGATGCTGCGCATTTTATCCAAGGCCCAGAACAAATTGACCGCGGTTGGTCTTGACTTTGCCAATAGATCAAGGTCTTTTAAGATCAGGGAAGGTTCCTCAAGATGCTGGCGTGCCGACAAAACCACCGCGTAAGCCGCCGCAATTCCTATCGCCGGCGCCCCCCGCACCCGCATACTCGTAATGGCTTCAGCGACACCCGGCGCTTCACTATACTCATCGTAACGAATGATATCCGGCAAGCAGCGCTGGTCTAAAACCAGTAAAGTTTCGCCAGTCCATTGCAAAGCCTGAACCGATAATGTTTTGGGTAAATTCATGTTAACTCGAAAGAAAGCAAAAAAAGTTATAATCTAAATTACTAATATAAGGAGACTGATATGCAGATTGACAGCCTCATCCACGCTCGCTGGATTATACCCGTAGAACCGACATTCGTAACCTATGAATACCACAGTCTCGCTATTGATGACGGCAAGATCATCGATATACTACCGACAGAAATCGCCGAACAAAAATATCAGGCCAAGAACCAGGACTCTCTCCTGCAGCATATTTTAATTCCGGGTCTGATTAATAGTCACACCCACGCCGCCATGACCTTAATGCGCGGAATCGCGGATGATTTACCGCTGATGCAATGGTTGCAAGAACATATCTGGCCTTTGGAACAAAAATGGATGAGCGCCGCCTATGTTAAGGACGGTACCGACCTCGCCATCGCCGAAATGCTACGCGGCGGCACCACCTGTTTCAACGATATGTACTTTTTTCCCGAAATTACCGCGCAACAAGCTATTCAATATGGTATTCGGGCGAGTATCGGTTTGATTCTGGTTGATTTTCCCTCGGTCTGGGCCGAAGATCCGGATACTTACATTGCCAAAGGCCTAGCCCTGCACGAACAACTGCGTCATCAAGCGCTGATTACCACACCGTTTGCGCCACATGCGCCTTATACGGTTTCAGACCTCCCGCTGCAACGGATACACGCCCTCGCCAATGAACTTGAACTTCCCGTTCACATGCACGTCCACGAGACCCGGCATGAGGTAGAGCAGCAACTGCAACAAACAGGTCAACGACCACTCCAGCGCTTACAAAAACTAGGCTTGCTCAATCCTTCGTTCATTGCTGTGCATATGACGCAGTTGAAAGACCCTGAAATTAAACAATTTGCCGAAGCCGGTGCGCATATTGTCCATTGTCCCGAATCCAATCTAAAACTGGCCAGCGGCTTCTGCCCGGTCGCTAAATGTTTGGCGGCAGGCATCAATGTCGCCCTCGGAACTGACGGTGCGGCAAGTAATAACGACCTCGACATGTTCGGCGAAATGCGGATGGCGGCACTGCTCGGCAAAGGCATCGCCGAAGACGCCAGCGCCGTTCCGGCAATGACCGCCTTAACCATGGCAACGCTGAATGGTGCTAAAGCGCTTGGTATTGACGACATTACCGGCTCACTTAAAGTTGGCAAAGCGGCTGATGTCGTTGCTGTCCAGATGGATTATTTAGAATCACAACCGATTTTCGACCCGATTTCACACTTGGTCTATGCCGTCAATCGTCATCAAGTCAGTGATGTGTGGGTTGCCGGCAAGCAATTACTTAAACAACGCCATCTAACTACCTTCAATGTCGATGCTCTGAAAACCAAACTCACTTTATGGCAACAACGTCTGTCGAATCAAACCGTAGGATAAAACATATTCTTCATTACAAAATCAAACCCGATTTAAGCGTTATCAGGAAGCTGAATCCTGCGCTCAATGGATTATTGACAAGATATTTACGCCTTAAAGCTCTATAATGCATCGTTTTTCTATCGTGTATTGCTATAGACTTTCATAAATTAAATTTCCGAAAATACGAAAATTCCCTCTTTTGTCGGTATGCTTGACGCCATAAGAAAATACCGCCAAAGGAATGCTTGAATGATAGCGCTCACCTTCTCCAAACTGATTTTAGAAAAACTGAAAGA
>CANNKG010000274.1 GCA_947505105.1 Methylococcaceae bacterium
GGGGATTGGTATTAGCATGGCTCTCTTATTGTCTATTTCTTGATTGGAGCTGGATCGATACGCTCATGGGCAATAAATATCATAGACTACATATAGTGGTTACCCCGCGAAATCGGGAAGAACCATTATGATGACAGATACAGTGGATTCAACAGTATCCCTGCCGATGTTTTACATAAAATAAATATGCTATATCCAGAGAATATCAGAAAGATCAAGAAAAAACCAAATTATCGTGCTACAAAATTTATTGAAGATTTTCTAATTAATTTTTTTCCGCAATATAAAGAATCATCACAATATAAAGAATCTATAAGTCCACACAAAAAATTACCTTTCAATTATTATCCAGAATCGAGCAAAATAAGAATTATTGGCCGCAAACCAAAAATTAATTTTTATGAAAAAAGATGCCTGCTTGAAAAGTTGAAAGAAAGAATAGATCACTTAAAAAACAACAATGACATAGAGTTAAGCGATATCGAAATTATTAGCTGTTTACCTGATTCTATAGACGAGCCAAGCCACTCGTTGCTACTTGAAAAAGAGGACGATTCAATACCTTATCAGTATATTTTAAAGGAACTTGGCGGTTATTCATTGAAACGATTAACTGGAGAATATATAGACGGCCGGAAAGTTTATAAAGAGGACAATGGCATATTTTGTGAGAGCATCACCAGATACAAAGGAATGGAATCCCCTGTTATTCTAGTGATTGACGTTGAAAACCCTGATGATTTTTACAGTGATGACTGGATTCAACTTTTATATTGCGCTTTAACAAGAGCCAAAATGCACATGGAAATTTTTGTTTGTAATGAGGGGAATATGAGCCAATGCTTCAAAGATGTTGATAAAATCATTAATAAAAATGAATGCGTGTAGATGCCAGCTTTAAAGCTGTAACACCGGCTTGCACTAACAGCCACATAGCGTGAGCAACGCTCCTCTGCTCACTGTTTTTATCGGTAAAAGGTGGGTAAACGATAAAGCTGCTTGTCCACTCTACACGACTGATTACACTGGATACACCATGAAAATGACAGCGGCGTTGGAACATGTGATAGACGAATTAATAAAATTCGATGGAAAAATGCTCAAAAATACAGACTATCTCAAAATGGAGCATTTGAAAGATAAGCATTGTTATAAGATTTTTGCCAGAAATGCTTATGTTGGCGTTTGGAAGGAACAACAAAAATCATTCATGATTTCAAGGTATAAAGTGGGCGGCACCCCTTACATATTCGATGAATATCATTGGGATACTAATGATGAAGAAAATTTCCCCTTTGGAACAGTAAAGCCACTTGAATTGATTGAACAGTTTCCCTTCGAGTTAAAAGAAAATTATAACGATACCGAAGAACAAATAATTCTAAATTATCTTGATGAATTAGAGGAAAAAAATCCAGTGATAACTGGGATTAATTCGTTACAACATAGGAAACAGTCGGCTATAAGATATGAAAGAAAACTGAGAGCTAAATCAAGATTGGCCGCTAGACTTAAGAGGTGTGGTATAACTATTGCCGATTACGAAAAAATGCGCAAAGCTAAAAGATTGAGCGCTGTGAGATAAAACGAGGAACACTTAATACAACAACACCTTCTTCCGCTGATTAGTGGTTTTTTCTCGCTGAATTTAATCGTATCCAATCAGCAAAGTCAGCTTCTAATATTTCACTGCTAGCAACTGCCTGAATGGTAAGCGTAGCATCCACTTGTGTGGCTTTAAGCTTGTATCCATTTAACCCTAAAAACAAACCAACAGCTAAAAATGCGACTCGCTTATTACCATCAACAAAAGCATGATTTTTAGCTAAGCCAACCCCATAAGCTGCGGCCAATTCTGCAAAGTCGGGCTCACCATAATGTACTAAATTCATTGCGCGACTCAATGCCGAATCTAACAAGCCTTCATCACGAATACCTGACGCTCCGCCGTGTAAAGCTAAGCTTTCATCATGCAAAATCATTAAAAGTCGTTTATCGATCCATCTCCATTGGTGCATAACTATTTGGCTAACGCGTTAAAGGTATCGCGATATTCACGCATGAATTCACGCCCGATTTCCAGCTGCTCATCAAAACTTGGGTCGTGTGGTGTAATGGTTACCGCCCCAGGAGCGTCGGTTAAAAATACGGTATCACCTTTTACAAGTTTCAGGCGCGCTAATACTTCTTTCGGTAAAATCAAACCGACTGAATTACCGATCTGTGTAAGTTTAAGTGTATGCATGTTGCCATCTCATATTTTTGTTTTAACAATTGTTATAATATCGTCAAGTCGCTTATTGTTGCAAGTTTATGCATTTTTTCAGGATGCATAAATGTTGTGGTCAGCAAGGATGCTATCCACACGACTCTGCTCAAGCCGATCGGCAGAATTGTCCATCAAGTCCACGGGTTATCATTGCAAAAACCCAGATAACTGGGCTTGGTTTGATGGTTTATATTTTTGAATTATTTGGGTTCCGTTGCCCAAATTAGCCTATCCTGCCGGAAACGTCCTTTTTCGTCGCTCTTTACAATGGCATCTAATTTTCGATTAGTAATGGTTTTTCATAATGACAAAAATCAGCAGTCCACGTAAAGCGCGCCGCCGCTTTCATCGGGCGTTTATCCAATGGCTACACGACAATCAATCACGGTTTTTAACCGCCCCGTTCCAAATTATCAAACGCACAGATAATTTTTTGGTGCTTACGATCCCAGGGCTTAATCCCGCACTGTCATTTGGTTTGTCGACATGGGAACTGGGCATACATGTTGAGTGGCAGAACACAAGGTGGGATTCATTGGTGTTTTTTGAGTCCTTACCGGAAGCGGTATCCGACGGATACATTTGTCGTCTCTACTATGCAGACGAACGAATAACCTATCCGCACCGTGAAGCCTTATGGATTGATCAGGACTTTGAACCGTTCCTCGAATGGGTGAATACCGAACTGACACCGACACGCTGGCTTGCTCTATCTGAAGCCAATTCCAGCACTTGGGCCGAACTGGTCAGTCAACCCAATCCCGAAGCCAAGACAACGGTACCTGTATGGTTAGAAAAAAGGATCGAACTATAAAAATGCAGGAAGGTGGTTTTATGATTGTTAACGTCTTATCTCGTCGCCAACAATCGGTAAACTCTTCACTACCGATTCCACCATCATGAGCTCTATCCATGCATTTACTCATCAGTGAGTTTTGTAACATAACCGATACGAACGATACTTCGCTGATTAGCAGAATGGCTATCAGATTAAATTTGGACGGTTTTACCTAATGTAAGCCTTCAGAGTAAGCCATGACTACTGACAAAAATCTCACCGTACACTATGCTGCCTTTACCCACTCCGGCAAACTGTATCAACAAAATCAGGATGCACTGCTATTGGCCGGAACTGTGCAACAAAAAGCCGGTTTTTGGCAAGGCCAGTTTAGCCTGAATAGCCGTCTGCGCTTCGCTGTAGCCGATGGGGCTGGAGGCTTACCCAGTGCCGCGAAAGCCAGCCGTCTTTTATTACAAGAGCTGATGTCGTTAGATCAAACTCAGCCCGCGCTGTTACCACGGCAGCGTGTAATTCCTTTACATCACCGCTTGGTTAAAGCCTGCCAAAGCCAACGTGCATTGCATAACGCTGGTTCAACACTGATTACCGCTGAAATTGCAGTCGATGGTCAAATAATCCTTTGGCATGCAGGAGATTCACGAGGCTATCATTATGGTTTCCAGGGTTTACGCCACCTAACTGATGACCACACACTTGCATATTGTCTAAGCCGCTTCGGCAATCACACCAAAGCCCACTTGCAAGCCTTGGCTAACACTGACATGGGACAGGCGCTAGATAATCTATTCATTTTTTCTCAAGATGCAGAGGAACCGTTTATCGGCTTACAGCGATTGAAATTATTACCTGGTGAACTATTACTGCTCGTTAGTGATGGTGTGACGCTATATTTGTCGGATGATGCGTTGGCCGCTTGCCTTACCGGCACTGATCTTATCGCCAATGTCAGACAGATATACGAGGAAGTCATGGTAGCGGGGGCTGAGGATAATTTGAGCGCAGTGCTTATTGCCATGAATTAAATTTACACGGCCATTTTTTAGATTCTGTATGGCCTTTCAAATTCGGTTATTTGCAAATGCCCTATTTTGTCGCATAACCAGGTTATTCTATTTTGCATTCAGCATAGTTAACGCTGAATTGACAACGCGGTAATTAGGCAAGCGGGGAAAATTTTGGTTCTTCCCGATTTCGCGGGGTAACCACTATATGTAGTCTATGATATTTATTGCCCATGAGCGTATCGATCCAGCTCCAATCAAGAAATAGACAATAAGAGAGCCATGCTAATACCAATCCCCCTGGATATTCCTGATGTTAAA
>CANNKG010000275.1 GCA_947505105.1 Methylococcaceae bacterium
TGTTTCAGGCAAGAATAGTCCGTATCAGCTCATATACCATTCGAGCCGTTCAAAATGCAATAATCACTGGAATGTCTTTGTTCGACCTTATGCACGCACTCATGGCGCGATTAGTTCCTGGGTAGGCGAAAATATGGGAACACTGATGTAATTTTTATTCTTTACGGTCGCTGTTTGTTTTTTTGGGTTAACAAAATGATAACGGTCTTGATGGTATTCAATAGCATTTACTCAGCTTTGATACCTGTCATTTTCGATATGATTTCAATATCCAGTGGCGCCGCCAGTGGTGAACAATTACTGGTAAATACTTTATTGCCTTCCCATACGGATTTTCTTGAATCTTCAATCGTAAGTGAGTCGTTGCTTTTAGGCGTAGGGTAACCGTCTTTAAGTTTTTTGAATTGACGATAACTTTCAATATTGTAAGTCAATGGCTCGCTGACAATCGCGATTTTATCGTACTCGGTATATTTATCCTTGCTATGAACCAGTGCAAAAACCGGGATTCCGGATTTTTTATTTGGAATCGCCAACTCTACTCTTCCCAGGACACCAAAGCGGTATTGTAGATAACCTGTATCTCGGGGAGTTTTTTTGGTGGAGCAAAGCGATACGATTTTTTTGTTAGTTAACGTGCAGGTAAATAACGTGGTTTCATTGGCCAGGCAATGGGATGCAGGGGTTGCGGCAGAAGCGCTATTCATCAGCCATGTGACGGCCAACAAGAATATAAAAATGTTGTTCATGAATTTATTACCTCAATCTAAAAAACAAAGGTCTTGATGCCGCGCGCGGGGATTGAAGTATGTGTTTGATACTCCGAAGTTTTTAAAACGAAATCAATGCTCTGTTCGGAACGATTCAAGACTACCACTGCCACTGTTCCATCGGTATTTAAAAATGCGGTGGATTCAAGATCGTCCAAGGTTTTCGCGCAAACCACCCGACGTGCACCTGGATGGATAAAACGGGAAAAGTGACCGATGTAGAAATAAGAACTTTGATAGAGTATTTCCGCGGTTTGGGTATCGGCAATAATCGGCGCGCTGCATAAATTATTGACATGATTGGGGCCACCGGTTTCATCGAGCACTAAATTCCAATCGACCCAGGCTTCAGTCCAATGGTTTAAATCCTGGATGATCGAGCGGGCATAGCGCTCGCCAGTATCCCAAGAACCCAGATGAGGCCCTGCTTCTTGACAGCCTTCAGTGAAAATCAGGTGCTTGTCCGGATAGGCGTCATGGGTCAGTTGCACATTGTCGAAGTGATCTCCACAATACCAGTGGAAGCCGACGCCCCAGACAAATTGAGCGGCTTGAGGGTCATCCAGCACCGCCTTGGCGCGTTCAAACATCCGATCACGATTATGATCCCAGATAATCACTTTCACATCACCAAGTCCTGAGGCCTGAAGGGTCGGGCCAAGATAATCCCTGACAAAATCCCGCTCTTCCTCGCCTGAGTAAAGGCAAGAATCCCAAGTTTGTGCAGCCTCGGGTTCGTTTTGGACGGTTAAACCCCAGATTGGAATCTGCGCTTGTCGGTATTCGGTAATATAGCGCACGTAATAATCGGCCCAGGTTTGGCGATATTCCGGCTTAAGCTTGCCGCCGTTATTCATCTTCCCGTTAGTTTTCATCCAGGCGGGTGGACTCCAGGGCGAGGCGAACAGTTTTAATTGATCCCCGGACAACTGCATGGCATCGCGAATTAGGGGAATCAGGGTTTGTCGATCACGCTCAATGCTGAAATGTTCAAGGCTGACATCACCATCGACCTCGGTATAGGCATAATTGCCGAGTGCGAAATCGCAGCTGTTGATATGGGTACGGCATAAGGTGTAGGCATTGCCGGTATCAGGTGAAAAATAGGCGGACAATATCGCTTGCCGCTGGTGACTGGGCATTTTGGCTAAAGTAACGGCTGAGGCTTCGGTAAAAGCCCCGCCAAAGCCTAAAAATTCTTGAAACTTAACGGTCGTGTCGATAAAGATGGCAGGTCCCGATGAATTTGAGGCCGACTCAAGCGCGAGCGGGGCTAGTTCAGATAATCGGTCTCCGGTGTTAAAGGCGGTACAAAATTGTTTTACCTGACGCGGTTTTGTCATAGTGAGAGCTCCCGTTAGCATTGTTTGGGGAGAAGGCGAAAGATGGCGTAATTGCGAGTCACGACGCGGCTTTCGTTTATTTCCCGGTGGCATGGTCGATAAGGATCGAATTAATGGCAAGGAGTGAACATCAATTGATTTTACTCTCAGCATAATATTCAACCTATTTCTTTATTCAATTATAGATAACAAAGCGAATAAAGCGACACACTCCTCGTTGATACTGAGGGTGTTGATCTCGAAGTTAAGATTCACAACTTAAAATTTTTACGCCTGAATTGGCAATTTCTTAATAATGCCTCATAATATTACCCATAAATAAGGCATTTTAAAGGGCAAAAATGGCACCTATCAATTTTTTACAGCAAGTGATTAGCGATGAAGGTCTGGTAATAGCTGGAACGTTGGCTAAAGTACTGCATATTACCCAAACCGACCTCGCTGAAGTAACCGGTTTGTCTTTAGATTCGGTTTCCAAAAGCGCGCGCCTTAGAAGTCGGACCACCCAGGCGCGCTTAAAAGATACCGTCGAAATTATAAATCGTGTGGCGCAATGGTCCGGTGGCGTAGGGCGCGCCTTCGCATGGTTTCGCTCGCAACCGTTGCCTTCTTTCGGGGATAAAACCGCAGAGGATTTAGTCAAGGAAGGTCGGGCCGACGCAGTGAAAGCCTATCTTGCTCGTATTGCTGCAGGCGGGTATGCTTGATACCCCGTTCGCATTTTAGCGGCATGGTCTATCGGGCCCACCATCCGATGTGGGCCTATTCACCGCTTTCCGGAGCAGGCGCTAAGCAATATGGTGGACGTTTTAACCGTCCAGGTCTGGAAGCTTTATACACCTCATTGGACTTCACCACCGCCTGGCTTGAGGCTCAACAAGGGTTTCCGTTTAAACCTCAGCCCATGACACTGGTTGCCTATCAGGTTGAATGTGCTGATATTCTCGAATTACATAACCCATTGATACAAAAATTGTTAGATATCAACATCAGTACCTTGGCCTGCGCTTGGGAAGATCTAGCTTCGCAAAAATTAGCGCCACCCACTTGGTTATTGGCCGACCGGCTCTTGGCTGAAGGTGTTGCCGGTATTGTGGTACCAAGCTTTGCTCCGGGCTGCACAGAAGCAAACCGCAATTTGGTACTCTGGCAATGGTCTTCAGAGCCGCCCCATCAGATAACCGTCATTGACGACTTGAGCCGCTTACCTTGCAATCGAGAGTCCTGGCAACCTTAGCAATTTGGCATAGGCAAAAATTGTTATCCATCATACGGCGGAATACCCTGCCGGGCATCCGCCTCCGCCTTTCCGGGTCCAGGGTTTGGTAATTCAGTCTACAACAAGCTTTTCAGATCCGATCCAAAAATCCTAACTAGTGTTCGCCCGAAAACTCCTGAAAGCCTTATGTGTGAAGGTTTTCAGGGGATAGCATTGAGACGAAGATTTTGTAGTACAATTCAAAACACAATAAAATTCTTATGGAAAAACAATGCCATATATCCTATCGTTTTATGTAGTAATGTTGAGCTTACGTGTATTAAAAAACTTCGATTAGAACTAGTCGCTTGCAAGCTATATCCACCAAGGCTTTCGAAGGTTTTCAGGCGAGCACTAACTATTTTTCATTAGTAAGCAGTGGGGTAGTGCGGTAGGTTGGGCTGACGTCAGGAAGCCCAACAAATCAACGCCCACTCACTTTAGTAACGCCCATAACCGCCTTAGCTCAATTCGCCGGTAATATTCCCCATTGCATATATCGATGTGGTAATAGCGCATATCTTTGTCTTATTGCCCTTACTTTGTTGGGCTTCATTGCATTCAGCCCAACCTAGTGTGCCCAGCATGGGCTAAAACTTGTTATCTGAAAGGAGATAACCGGAAGTAGTAACGACAACCGTAGCGAAACGCAAGGGTGTAAACCGCGAGGCTAACCTGAAAGAAGCGCGTAGCAAAAGCACGACCGTAGGAACACGAACAAGCAGTGAGGCCGGGTGTGGGCGATGTGTGTGCTAGGGAACACGAAATCCAACCGTTACCGAAAGACACATCAGGTAGAGCTTGACGGCACGGGCAAATAGTTTTAACGCCGAACATACCTGGGGAGATCTCCTGAATGAGAGTTTGGGAGAAGTCAGCAGAAGCTGTAGTAGCGAAGAAAGTCTGGAAACAGACTGGAGCGAAGGGCTGAAGGAACCGAGATACGACGAAAAGACTTCTGTGAACACACGAGTAGTCACTTGAA
>CANNKG010000276.1 GCA_947505105.1 Methylococcaceae bacterium
CTTAAAATTCCGTTCGCCCTGAGCCCAGTCGAAGGGTTGAACGGGATTTTAAGGTCTCACCGTCTGGGTGAACGCATAGAAAACCGTCCATGCTTCGACTGGGCTCAGCACGAACGGTTTTCTATGCGTTGAACGGCGCTTTTTAGGATTAATCTAAGAATTCCAATGGAGGCTATCCAAGAATGGCATCTAGGTAAATTATTCGGTGAAATTTTGCCGGTCTGGATTTTCTTGTTGAAATATCGAAAGTTGTAACTTGATAAGTCGTTGTTAAGCAATTAATTATCCTAAATGGCATGCCATGTGCTTATCAGTAAAGTAGATACTGAGAGGTAATTATCATGGCACTAAATTTTGAAACCGCACTAGGCATTCATCCTCAGGCTCTGGTCTTGCGCGAACAGCGTGGCGAGATTCTGGCGTCTAATATGGCGAATGCCGATACTCCTGGGTATAAAGCGCGTGATTTGGACTTTCAGTCGGTCTTGAAAAAAACCATGCCGACTGAATTGAAACTGGTTACTACCGAGCGGGGGCATATTGCGCCCAATCCGCCGCCTTGGCTGGAAGCGAGTCTGTTGTATCGCAATCCTAATCAGCCATCGATTGACGGCAATACCGTTGAGCCGCAAGTAGAACAGGCCAAATACGCTGAAAATGCGGTGCAATATTCAGCCAGTTTACGCTTTATTAATGGTAAGTTTGGCGGATTAATCACCGCTTTAAAAGGAGGAGGTGCCTAATGACAGCCTTAAAAATATTTGATATCGCTGGTAGCGGTATGAACGCGCAAAATCTGCGCATGAATTTGGTGGCAAGTAATATCTCTAATGCCAACAGTGTTAGCAGTAGCCTAGAAACAACTTATAAATCCAGGCAACCGGTTTTTGCCGCCGAATTAGTCAATCAACTCGACAAGCTAAATGCGCCAAGCAAGGTGAACGTCTTGGGTGTGGTCGAAAGTCAGGCACCGCCAGTTATGGAATACGCGCCGAATCACCCGATGGCCGATGCCGATGGCTATATTTACAAACCCAATGTTAATACGGTTGAGGAAATGGCCAACATGATGTCGGCCTCTCGTTCCTATCAAAATAATGTTGAAGTATTAAACACTGCAAAACAAATGATTTTGCAAACCCTGAGAATGGGTCAATAAGGAGTAACTCATGTCTACTGATACCACAGCGAATCCCTTCAGCGGATTGACTCAGGTGAATCGAACCAACCCGTTGCCGGTGAAAAGTAAAATTGATGGCGCGTTAAGTCAGGCACAGTTTTTAAAACTGATGACCGCGCAAATGACCCATCAAGATCCTTCAAAGCCGATGGATAACGGTGAGTTTTTGACGCAGATGGCGCAATTCGGTACCGTCTCTGGCATTCAAGATTTGCAGAAATCATTTTCTGATTTCGCCAGTTCGGTTAATTCAGGTCAGGCGATGCAGGCTTCAGGCCTTGTCGGTCAGTCGGTGCTGGTGCCGACCACTCAAGGCGAACTTGAAACTGGGCAGGCGCTTAGCGGCAAAGTGACTTTGACTGATAGTACTCCCAATTTGTCGATCAAGATTACCGATAAAGAGACCGGTGAAACAGTCAAAACGCTTGAGCTCGGGCAGCAGGCGGCAGGTGCAATACCATTTAGTTGGGACGGATTGAAAGAAGATGGAAGCCTGGCGAGTCCTGGTGCTTACAAAATAGAGGCTTCGGCCAGTATCGATGGTAACAACACCATTCTGGAAACCTTGATTAAGTCGAAGGTTGAAAGTGTGAATTTAGGTGGAACAGCTGGCGGTATCAAAATCAACCTCCTGGGTAATCCTGATAGCGTTGATTTTAAACAAATTAAAGAAATTCTTTAGGAGGTGTCACATGGGTTTTTCAACAGCATTAAGTGGCTTAAAAGCCGCATCAACCAGCCTGCAAGTGCTGGGTAACAACATAGCGAATTCACAGACGACCGGTTTTAAACAATCGCGTGCTGAATTTGCCGATGTCTATTCAAATAGCCTCGGGGGAGTGAGTAAGACCCAGCCGGGGGCGGGTGTTAAAACCACCGAGGTTGCCCAGCAGTTTAATCAAGGCAACATCGAACCGACTCAAAATAGTTTGGATTTAGCGATCAGCGGTAATGGCTTTTTTGTGCTGTCCGATGCTGCGGATGGCATTCCAAGCGCATATACTCGCAATGGCGCTTTTCAGCTCGATCCAAAGGGTAATGTTATTACTGATCAGGGTCAGTACTTACTGGCATATGCGCCGAATGGTAAAACGGTGGAAGCTGGATTTAGTACCGGGGTTTTTAAACCCATTACCATTGATACCGCGCAAGGTTTACCGACCGCTACTGCCAATATCAACATCAAATCGAATTTGGATAGCACCTCCATTGCCAAAGATCCGGCATTATTTGTCGATCCGACAGCAAGTCCCCCAACTTACAATAATACGACTTCCGTAACGATTTACGATTCGCAAGGCAGTCCGCATATTCTGACCACCTACTATGTAAAAGATACGGCGGCGGCGAATACTTGGCAAGCTTATGAATTTTTAGATGGATTTGGTATTAATGCGGCCGATCCTGCCGATCCTGCTTCAATTTCAACAGCAACGGCTTTGAACACCCCTGGTACCCCGATTACCTTAGTTTTTGACACTTCAGGCGCTTTAAGTACCGTAAATGGCTTAGCCAGCACTAAAGTACATTTTGGCAATCTGGATTTTTCAACTACCATCAATCCCGCCTTAAAAGTTGACTTAATGAATTTTGAAGTTAATTTTGCGGGAGGTACGCAGTATGCGACGCCGTTTAGCGTCAACGGTTTAAATCAGGATGGTTTGCCGGCCGGTAATTTGTCAGGTATCGAAGTTGATGGTGAAGGCGTAGTCTATGCGCGCTATACCAATGGTGGTTCTAAGCCGCTAGGACAAGTCGCCCTGGCGCGTTTCCAAAGTAATCAAGCGCTGGCCAAACTTGGCGATACCAATTGGGGTCAATCGTCCGGCGCAGGGGCACCCATTTACGGTGCAGCCGGGGATAATAATTTTGGTGATATTCAATCTGCAGCCCTTGAGGGTTCTAATGTTGATTTGGCCGAACAATTGGTGAAACTGATTATTTCGCAGCAAGCGTATCAAGCAAATTCGCAAACGATTACGACTGAGAAAACGCTGATGCAAACTATCTTGAATGCATAATTGGGTAGTCTTGCAATGTTAACACGCTGATTTGATGGTTTTAAGATAGTGTGACCGACTTCGCGGTTACTGACATTGAACTGGCAGGGCTGGCTAGCTGAACTAAACTTTCAACAAGCCCTGAGAAATTTGGCATCGGTTTAGCTATTTACCTATTGCGTGAATTGTTTAAAAAACAATCGAAATTTCTCATGTTATAAAACACTAAAATTTAGGATGGTTTAGTATGTTAAAGTTAAAAAATATCATGTTTCTGTTGATCTGGCTCTTACCCATGCAAGCTTGGTCGGCAGCGTCAATCGTTGTCTCGGTGACTCCACCGTCAACTTCATCAGCAGCAGTTTTAGGAAAAAATATTGTTAAATCAATGATTTTTTCGCCTTGTGTTAATTATGATAAGACGCTTACCACGCCAGTAGCTTTTGGTGCTGTCACTTTTGACTCAGCCCTTACTCCACCGATTTCGGATTCAAAGGGACAAGTTGTTACGGATTCTAACCATATTGATCAATTGAGTGTCAAAATTACTGGTTCTAATGATGATGTCAATAAAGATAAGATTTATGATTATGATGTGTACTTCTTTTTCGTTAATTTGAGTGCTAAAGGGGTGTCATCATCTACTCCTGCGCTTGCTGATTATCAATTTTATAATTTTAGACGCTATGACGCTGGTGTCTTTGGCAGTGGAAAATTAAGTGGTGTTGAAATCGTTTTGTTGCTGAATAGTTTGTCGACTACTGCGGCACCCTTATTAAAAGCTAAAGATTTTAGTGCTCCGGCAATCAATGATGTGCTGTTAGGTGGAGATTTCAGAATTGACGGCTATAACCTTCCTCATGGGACTTGGTTGGCGGTTGGAATTTTAATACCTGCGAATAAACCCCTCGTATTGGATGATCCTAAAAGTTGGGCTTATTGGGATGCGGTCTAGGCTGTCGAAATAAGTCCCTCTGTCCCAGTTATTTTACTCCCGATTTTTGGCTTGCAATATTGTTGAAAAAAGCTTGGCGTTTTTTTCGAACAGTGTAAGGAATGTTATCTTTTTCCCACATTTCCACGTCATTATGGCGAGCC
>CANNKG010000277.1 GCA_947505105.1 Methylococcaceae bacterium
CGCAGCATCTTTAATCGTAGTGATGTGTTTTTTTGATAAGCTGATCATTTCGGTTTTGATAGGTAAAATTATCCCCGTAGGATACATCAGTTATAGTGACGCTCTGATGAAAATTAGAGGGGGATATTTTTTGCGAGTTACCTTAGTACCGGGAATTACTTTGAAATAACATAATATCTGGACAAAAACTCACAACAAGGTAAAATTATTGCCCTTCATATTGCTTCTGACTCGATACTTTCATGGCTAAAATTTCCGTTCTCAATGGACCAAACTTGAATCTACTGGGAGTTCGAGAACCTGGTCATTACGGCACACAATCGCTGGCAGACATCGAAAATCTTTTGAAGACTCTAGCAACAGGACTAGGTCACCAGTTAGATTTTAACCAAAATAACGCCGAACATGAAATAATTAATCTAATTCATCAGGCTTATCATGCAGGAGTTGCCTTTATTATCATTAATCCAGCCGCTTTTACGCATACCAGTGTCGCCATTCGAGACGCTTTACTTGCGACACAAATACCGTTTATTGAAGTACATCTTTCCAATGTTCATGCCCGAGAGCCCTTCAGAGCGCATTCTTACTTTTCAGATATCGCCAAAGGTGTCATCTGTGGATTAGGAGCACACGGATATGAGTTAGCATTGCAAGCAGCCCATCAGATATTAACTAAGAAGATATAACACTATGGATATTAGAAAAATAAAAAAATTAATAGAAATCATCGAAGCTTCTGATATTGCCGAAATAGAAATCAGTGAAGGTGAAGAATCGGTAAGAATCAGCCGCTATTCGGCACAAGCACCAAGCTATGTACCACCCTCAGCGCCTGTAACCTATCCAACTTCCAACGCGCCAACAACCATCACAACCACTGCACCCGAAACATCAAGTGCAAAATCAAGTGGTCATGTTGTCAAATCGCCTATGGTTGGTACGTTTTACCGTTCAGCCTCTCCAGGAGCTAAATTATTTGTGCAAGTGGGACAAAGTGTCTCTACGGGTGAAACGTTATGTATCATCGAAGCCATGAAAATTCTTAATCAAATTGAAGCCGATAAGAGTGGCAAAATCACTCAAATTCTGGTCGAAGACGGTCAGCCTGTTGAATACGACCAACCTTTATTCATCATTGAATAATCACTGCAGGTATCCTAAATGTTTTCCAAAATTGTTATTGCTAATCGCGGTGAAATCGCCTTACGTATCTTACGCGCATGCAGGGAACTAGGCATTAAAACAGTTGCGGTGTATTCCAGCGCTGATCGTGATCTGAAACACGTTCGCCTCGCCGACGAATCGGTTTGCATAGGCCCCCCTGCCTCAATCGATAGTTACTTGAACATTCCGGCCATTATTAGCGCCGCTGAAGTCACCGACGCCGAAGCGATCCACCCCGGCTATGGTTTCCTATCCGAAAACGCAAGCTTTTCCGAAAAAGTACAACAAAGCGGCTTTGTGTTTATCGGTCCACGTGCAGACACCATTCGCCTAATGGGCGATAAAATCTCTGCTAAACAAGCGATGAAAGCCGCGGGGATCCCATGCGTACCGGGTGACGGCAGTCCCCTGGGTGACGACGAGAAACAAAACCTCAAGCTTGCCCATGAAATCGGCTACCCGGTAATCATTAAGGCGGCCGGCGGCGGTGGCGGACGGGGAATGCGCACAGTGCATACCGAAGCCGCATTGCTTAATTCGATTGCGATGACCAAAGCAGAAGCCGCAAGTGCCTTTGGCAATTCCACAGTCTACATGGAAAAATTTCTGGAAGACCCTCGCCATATCGAATTTCAAGTCATGGCCGACGCTCATGGGAACGCCATTCATCTCGGCGAACGCGATTGTTCAATGCAACGCCGTCATCAAAAAGTGGTTGAAGAAGCACCGGCGCCGGGCATCACCGAAGAACAGCGCAAACGCATGGGCGAACGATGTGCTAGAGCCTGCGTGGAAATTGGCTATTTGGGCGCAGGTACCTTTGAGTTTCTCTATGAAAAGGGCGAGTTTTATTTCATTGAAATGAATACCCGGGTTCAGGTCGAACATCCGGTGACCGAGATGATTACCGGATTCGACATTGTCAAAGAGCAACTCCGCATTGCTTACGGCTTACCATTATCGATTACTCAGGAACAAGTCAAATTCACTGGACACGCGATCGAATGCCGATTGAATGCTGAAGACCCGGTAAATTTCATGCCTTCTCCAGGTATCATTTCGCAATTTCATATGCCCGGCGGTCCCGGCATTCGCTGTGAAACCCATATCTACAATGGCTACAAAGTACCACCTTATTACGACTCAATGATCGGAAAGCTTATTGCGCATGGAGAAAATCGCAACAGCGCCATTGCTCGAATGAATACCGCGTTAAGCGAAATTATTATTGATGGAATTAAAACCAATATTCCGTTGCAGAAAGACATAATGAATGATCAGGGATTTGTCCTTGGAAGCCAGAATATTCATTATTTGGAAAAAAAGCTGGCCAGCCAGCAATAAAATCCTCTACTTTCTATTATTTGATAATGTCCTGGTATCAACTCTCTCTCATTACGGATGAAACTACAGCGCCAAGCCTCGCAGATTATTTAAGCGAGATCGGCGCTGTTTCGGTCACCTTTATGGACGCCGAAGATCAACCTGTCTATGAACCCCCCCTGAATGCTGTCAAAATATGGACGCATACTAAAGTCATTGCTTTGTTTGAAATGGATGCTCATCTCGCAGTAGTGAAAGCGCTTACCTTCGAAAGATTTAGTGAGCACCTGATTCATGACTGGCAGGAGGAAGTCTTAGAAGATCAGGCATGGGAGCGAACTTGGCTGGAGCATTTTCAGCCGATGCTATTTGGGAAGCGACTTTGGATTTGCCCATCCGGCATGGAAATAACCGAACCGAACACGGTATGCATGACCCTGGATCCAGGGCTTGCTTTTGGAACCGGCACCCATCCAACAACGGCGCTTTGCCTTGAATGGCTCGCCAATCAGGATTTAACTGACAAAACTGTCATCGATTTTGGTTGTGGTTCCGGAATATTAGCAGTTGCAGCGGTATTGCTTGGTGCATCGTTGGTTCATGCCATTGATATAGATCCTCAAGCCCTTACCGCTACTGGAATGAATGCCGAGAAAAATGGTGTTTTCGATAAAATCAAAAGCTATCTGCCTGAACAATTCACCCATGAAACCGCCGACATAGTACTCGCGAATATTCTGGCGAAACCTCTGATTGAACTTAACCAATCTATTGGCGCACTAGTAAATCCAAACGGAAGGTTGGTACTATCGGGCATCCTTACCGAACAGGCGACTTCTGTTCACGATGCATATATGGACAGATTTACTATTGCAACTCCAGTGACTCAAGATGATTGGTGTCGTCTTGATGGCATCAAACTCGGGTGAGGCATGTTTGCCCAATGCCCCACCTGTAAATCGGTTTGTTATATTGAAGTTGCCGATTTACGCTCGATGCACGGTAAAATTATCTGCAAGCACTGCGCTATTGAATTTGATGCATTAGATTCTTTAAGTGAAATACCTGCAATGGTGCCCACCCTATCCATTCAATATAGTCAATCAAGTTTCCTGCCGAACGAATTAGTAAATTTTTTTATCCGTAAAGCAAAATTTTTTTGGGCAATTGGTTTTTGCATCTGCCTCGCAAGCCTGGGATTGCAAATTTATTACTTTCAATCCACCGCACTTGCTCAAAATACTCATGTACGCCCCTGGCTAATTAAACTTTACCAATCACTCAACCACCCTTTGCCCACCTATAAAAACTTATTAGAAATTTCAGTGCTGAAAGGAGAACTTGTTCACCAACAAGACAACACGCTTCAATTTACCACTATTTTAGTCAACCAAGCCTCGTTTCCCCAACCTTTGCCGGCACTCAAACTATTCTTGGTAAATTTTTCAGGCCAGATCATCGCTCGCCGAACTTTTTACTCGACGGACTATCTACCGAACACCAACGATCACCTCATTGATAGCAATCAAAGCATCGAAATTAGCCTTAACATCGCGCCTGTTTTGACGCCATTAGGGGGATATTACTTTGAACTGCTATGAGATAATTGTTCAAACACGGATCAATTAAGCATTACATGAGTGTTTCCCTTAAAACCAAGGATAACAAGTAAATGCTCAGACAAATAGCTCTCTAAAGAGCGCAGTGAAATGTTTCTTTGTATTTTACAAAATAGGGTGACAGCTACAATAAGGAAGGGTTTATAAGATAAATAAAAAAAG
>CANNKG010000278.1 GCA_947505105.1 Methylococcaceae bacterium
GATTTTAAACAATAGCTGTAGTTGAACGAGGATAGTTTTTAGCATCTATTATCAGTTAAATACAGCACTATTTTTAAAACTAGCCGAAGTCATAAATTCGGGGAATTAAAATATGACTAAAATTGCCGTATTTCGACAGCCTAGTGCCGATCTAAGCCCCAATACCCTCTATACACTTACCGTTACGCCTGGGGCGATTACCGATATCAACGGTAATCCCCTGATCAATAATTCATCAACCCTCCCCTTAACTTTCACTTCGCCATCCCTGGATATCGAGCCTCCAAAACTTACCTTCAGTTTTCCGCTCGATAATCAAACCCATATCGCGGTGAATGCTACCTTTTCCTTGGAATTTGCTATGGATCAAATCCAGTTAGGTGATGGTGTTATCGAATTGCATAAGCTGTCCGATCAAAGTGTTGTCGAATCGTTTACTCGGGGCATAGGTTCAGAAGGCGGATCAACGTCTATTAATCTAAAGAACCGTGGTAGCGTGCTTGAAATTAATCCTTCCGCAGATTTATTGCCCGGCACTCAATATTATCTGACGATAGGTTCGAATGCCATTTTGGACCTTAATAGCAATGCATTAGCCAGTATCAGTGACCTTCATGCGTTAAATTTCAAAACCGCGACAGATCCTCTGGCGGCCTATTCAACTCAAGCGTTCAACCCGATTTTTTCGTACGATGAACCTGCCAGTGACGAGATGCCGACAACCGGTGAAGATAGCGCTACAACGACTACAACGACACCCGACGTGACTTTAAACCAAAACCCATCAGATAACGTTGGATTTTCACCGGCGCAACAAATGCCATCAAGCACTACCCTAGCTCCTGAGACCAATTCGATCACAGTTACGCCCACCCGGCTACCTCCAGCGTCGTTTGTAAATGACAACCAATCTTTCAGCGATTTGATAAATTTGGATTTTCACGAGGCCATTCAACTCGGGAGCGGCGAAGTTCAGTTACGTAACCTTTCCGACAACAGTCTGGTGGAAAGTTTCAACAACGGCGTAGGTCATTTGGGTGGAAGTCTCAACATCATCAATAGTATTTTAACCATCAATCCCTTGCACCCGCTAAACCCAGATTCCTTTTACGCTTTGACATTTTCGGAACACGTCGTTAAAACGCTTGCCGGTGACGATATACCGGCCCTGAATGAATTTACTGCCAATTTTAAAACCGGCATTATTGACAATCAGGGGCCTATCCTGATTTCAAACTATCCACGTTATTCAGCGCTGCCCACCAATTGGGGTGAATTTTTTTTAACGTTTGAATTTAATGAAAATATTATGCGCGGCAACGGCGTCATTGAACTTCACAACAGCGCCGATCAAAGTGTCGTTGCAAGTTTTAATTGGTATCAAGTGGAGGTATCCAACAACCTATTAAAGTTGAGGTTACCTCAGAAACTACCCGCAGATACCCAATATTATCTCACCTTTAGCAATGACGCGATTATCGACCCAGCAGGCAATCAGTTTAATTGGACACCGGAACCCAGATTGTTAAGCTTCACCACACCACCTGTTGACCGAGCAGGCCCGGAACTGTTAAGCCTTGAATTACAAAATCAAGCCTATAGTCAACCGAGGACGGTCAAATTAACGTTTAATGAACCCATCATACTGGGTAAAGGTGAGATTAGTCTGCATATGGCCTCTGACGGCCAGACCATTGAAACGTTAACTTATGGGGGAGGCTCATCCAGCCAAGGGACTTCCGTTTCAGAAACCACGCTATTCGTTTCGTCCGTTACCAATCTTCAACCAAATACCCAATACTATGTTAGCTTTACCGACCAAAGCGTGCTCGATCAAAACGGAAATACCCTGGCAATTCCATCGGACAGCAATAAATTTAGCTTCACCACCCCGGATCTTGATCGACAACATCCTTTCTTTGAGCGTATCTGGGATGATGGGGTGGTTGATGAATTAGGTTTAACCAATCTGTTAATCAAATTTAATGAACCGGTGAGATTAGCCGACGGTGAGATCGTGCTGCATCAAGCCGATGGTAGCGTCGTCGAAACCTTCAGGCACGGAATCGGCTCAGCCGGCGGTTATATCAGCTCAGTTTGGGCAGCCCCCCTTCTATTCACCGCTGTTTCCTTGATCAACGGAGCAAGTTATTATGTCACGCTTGCTGCTGACGCCGTAACCGACCTGAGCGGAAATGCCTTTAGCGGGGTGAGCGATCCCTCGATTACCCGCTTCGTCCATTATACTGACTACTATAGCCGAGTAAGTCAGTCCGAACTGTCTATGTTCTCGACCATTGATAACAGCATAGCTGTCCCTGCCAATCAAGACATTAGCTTACAATTTAGTCACCCTATGAAATTGGGCAACGGGGTAATTGTGCTGCATAATGCCGACGACGGCAGCGTGGTCGAAACGTTTACCCAAGGCGAAGGCTCGAATGGCGGCAAAGTGCTGGTAAACAATGATCAAATTACCCTTGATCCAGGCAAAACACTTGAGTTGGCAACAGAGTTTTATATCACTATCGAAGCGGGCGCGCTTCTCGATACCGACAATCAAGTGTTCACGGGTTTCAATGATGCCACGAGTTTGAATTTTTTCACGGCCGGTCCTGATCTTACCCCTCCGCAATTAAGTGCTGCGACTCCAAGCAATTATTCGCAGGACGTCGATTTAAAAACGTCCATCAGGCTCTATTTTAATGACGAAGTACAACTCGGTAACGGCGTGATCGAACTGCACAAGGCATCTGACGGAAGTTTGGTCGAAGCATTCCAAAAAGGTCTTGGCTCATTCGCTGACAACACCATACCATTCTATCCAATCCTTACCCTTGATCCAGTCGCCGATTTGGCGCCCGGCACTCAGTATTACCTGACAATCGCAAATAACGCGGTCTTCGATAAAGCCGGCAATGCGTTTGCAGGATTCCTATCACCCACTGCCTTGAGTTTCGAAACACAATCAATCGAGCAACTGTCACCACGCTTATATTCAGTGGGACCTGTGAGCTTTGATGCTCCTAACGATATCTGGCTCAGTTTTAGTCCGAATATCCAACTCGGCACGGGCATTATTGAGCTTCACAAATTCTCGGACGGAAGTCTGATCGAATCCTTTAAACAAGGCGTTGGCTCATTGGGCGGAACGGCAACGATCAATCACGACTCTTATATAGACAGAGTTGTTAGCCTCAAGCCATTTGGCGAACTATTACCCAATACTCGTTATTATCTGACCATTACCGAAGATGCGATTATCAGCCCTTATGGTTATCATTTTCTCGACAGTTCAGAGCAGAAGACTTTCGAGTTTACGACCTTCCAAGCCGGACCCTACCCCATGCCAGGGATTTCGGTTATTGATAATTTGGTGTCAGGGAATTTACAACTGACCTTTAGCGAAAAAATTCAGCCGGGCAAAGGCAATATTGTGTTGCATCGACTCGCTGATGATAGTGTGGTTGAAACGTTTAACTACGACACGAATACCAAGAATTCCTTACAGATTGTCGACAATAAACTAGTGATCAACCCGAGTTCAGATTTAGTCGCGAATCATGGCTATTATTTGACGCTTGAAATCGGAGCGCTTACTGATAATGAGAGTAACCCATCAATAGCGACCATTGCCGGTGATTATTGGAACTTCAAGGCGCCTCCGTTAGATCTCACCCCGCCGACGATGTCTGCTATGTTCCCTAAAGACAATCAAACCCATATTGCGGTCGATGCCAATTTGTCGTTATTATTTAGTGAATCGATCAGCTTAGGTCAAGGCGCCATTAATCTGTACAAAAGTTCAGACCATCACTTGGTGGAATCGTTTACGCGCGGTATCAGCTCCGATGGCGGGACGCTCAAGATCACTCAATTAAATACCTACGCCAGTAACTTCTCTACCGATAACGGTGTTATTAGCGCAGCCCGATTGCCGGTTCAAAATGGCTATCTGCAGATTAATCCGCATGCGGCGTTGGAGGCTAATACGGAATACTATCTCACTATCGATCAAACAGCGGTTTATGATCTGAGCGGCAATGCTTTTGAAGGTTTTGCGGATCAAAACACTCTTAATTTCATAACCGCTGCCGATCCCGGCTCAGTCTATAGTTTCTCAGATAAATAATATCCTGCCCGAGTTTGAATGAATCACACGGCAACCGCAAAATCTCTGCGCAATTTATCCATAACGCAAAGAATTTTACTGGCATCTTGCATGTAAGTTTCAAAAGTTGTGACGACTGAATCGTA
>CANNKG010000279.1 GCA_947505105.1 Methylococcaceae bacterium
AGTCGTAGCATTTCTGCTCATCCATTAACTCAAGCAATGAAAAAATAATCACAGGAACTACCTCAGAATATTTACAGGATGATTAACTATCAACCCTATTTATCAGTTACGCAAGCCTTAGCCTGTCACACAATTTGCCTCATGAGCCGTCTTTTTAATACAAAAGAAAGGGATGAAAACTTAGATGAATAGGCTGATACCTGTTCAAAACTCCTGGGTCAAATGGACTCACCAAAACGGCGCCGAAAAAATCGGTCGCGTTGAAGCTGCAATTCCCAGAACCGATGGCGTTCACGTCAAAGTTAAATGGCATGGTAATCAAGAAAGCTGCTTAGTACCTCTGTCGGAATTACGCAGCGGCTTTAAAATCAATATGGATGTACAGGATGTCCCCAATTCCCGAACCCGTAAATCGTTTGGTGAAGGTATCATAGTTAAGACTCGCGCTATTGGTGGTCGTGATCAAGTGCTAGTCGATTTCTTGGCATTGGGCCAACAAGTCTGGTTACCTTATGAAAATTTACGACAAATAAAAGGCATGAAGCATCGCTTTACCCTTGGCGACAAAGGCTCTACTGATAGCGCCGAACGCTTCCGGCTCAAATCATTGGCTCATGCTTTAGAGTTATGGAATGAAAATACAGGCTCGCTTTCCAATCTCGACATTGACCCATTACCGCATCAAATACATCTTGTTCACCATATCCTGGCTTCTGGCAATCTCAACTGGTTGATAGCGGATGATGTTGGTTTAGGAAAAACCATCGAAATTGGCATGTTGATGGCGGCACTCAAGCAGCGCGGTAATTTGCGCCGCGTGTTGCTGATAACGCCAGCTGGACTGACCAAGCAATGGCAGGAAGAACTGCATTACAAATTCAAACTGGATAAATTCCAAATCTACGGCGAAGACTTTCAAATCAACGAAACCCGCCATTGGAAAATGTACGATCACGTCATCGGCTCTATTGACCGGTTAAAAGAGGAAAATCATTTAGAAAGCCTGCTCAAAGCCGATCCATGGGACTTAATCGTCTTCGACGAAGGCCACCGTTTAACCCGTCGTCAGTACGGTCAAAAGTTGGATTCTTCGCAACGCTTTGAATTGGCGGCTAACTTGCGTAGCAAAACCGATGCGATGATTCTGCTCAGTGCCACGCCCCACCAAGGTATGCACGATAAATTCACCGCTTTGCTGGAGTTGTTACATCCAGAGCGCAAAGACGAAATCACTACACTGTCTATCAATCCGGAAATTTTGCGCGATATGGTGTTTCGTAACCATAAAGCCGATGTCACTAATGCTAACGGTGAATTCATCTTTCGCGGCAAAACCACTAAAGCCATGCGGGTCATGGCTAGCCCAGAAGCCAAAGCCTTTGACGAGACCTTGCAGAACTATCTCAAACAAGGCTATGCGGCCGGTAAAGCCATGGGTATTCGTGGCAATACCATCGGCTTTGTGATGACGATCTACCGCAAACTAGCGGCATCCAGTGTCGCCGCAATTCAAAGTGCCTTAGATCGCCGCAAACATCGTTTAAAATGCGAGTACGAAAAAGGCTACACCATTCACGATCTGGACGACCGCGATCAACGCTACGCCGGAGAATGGGAAGAACAATTAGCCACCGATGCCAAAGAGTTTTTCGACGGCGAAATGTCCTTGCTAGATGATCTGCTGGCTGAAGCGGCGCAACTCAGAGCCAATGACGGAAAACTGCAACTATTTATGCAGGAATTGGTAGAAACCGTGTTGGCAGAACATCCACAGCAAAAAATACTGATCTTTACCGAATACCGCAATACCCAAAATTACCTTCAAGAAGCCTTACAACAGCGTTTCGGCACCCAGAGCGTAGAACTGATCAACGGTTCTATGCCGCATCAAGATCGGCAAATAGCGATTAACAACTTTGAAGATCAAGCCCAATTTTTGATCTCCACAGAAGCTGGTGGCGAAGGTATCAATTTACAACGTCAATGCCACATCATGGTCAATTTCGACCTGCCTTGGAATCCCATGCGACTGGTGCAACGGATTGGTCGTTTGTACCGTTACGGTCAACAAAAACGTGTCGTGGTGTTTAACATCCACTCGCCAGACACCGTTGACGAACATATTATGGGTTTGATGTACACCCGGATTGAGCAAGTCGTATCGGATTTATGTGTCATGAACGGCGACGAGTTCAACGAAAAACTGCAAGATGACATTCTGGGCGAAATTGCCGATCTAGTTGACGTCAAACAAATTCTCAACGAAGCCACCGAAGCAGGGATTGATAGAACACAGCAACGGATCGATGAAGCCTTGCAACGCGCTAAAGAGGCCACTGAGAAACAGCGCGAACTATTCCAGAATGCCGCCAGCTACGACCCGAATAAAACCCGCAATGAACTGAGCATCAGCAAGGAACACAGTATTGCTTTTGTTGAAGGTATGTTTAAACAACTCAATATCGACATCGTAGAAACTACGCATAATGGCGAGATCTGGCAAATACGTTTACCGGAAGCTATTCAGCAGGAACTGAACAGCAAACGCTCCCGTTATGAAGTAACTTTAGATCGGCAATTGGCCGCGCACCGTACTAACACCCACATGCTCGATTTGGATTCGTTTTTAATGCAATATATGCTACACAAAGCCAAAGCCTACGACTTTGCCGGACAGACTGCGGTCATCAAAACTGATACCATTAAAGGCCTTGCGGTTTTTACCAGCATTTTGCGCTGGCAAAATGACCAGGGTAATCGTTTACGTCAGGAGTTTACCGTTTACCAATTACGGGGCAATGGTAAGGTGGAAACCAACCCACAAGCCTTTGGCGAATGGTTGAAGCAAACCGCCGTCACCGGTCAGGTTAGCATCGATAAGGAACACAACACGGACTTACTCAAAAAAGCCGAACAGGCCGCCGACAAGCGGTTAGCGCAAGTCAGCAACCAATACCTACAGCCTGAAAACCACCAATGGGTGACGGCAGCTTGGATAGATAATTAAAAAACATCACATCTGGCAATACGTGGAAGTGAAAGACCTTGCGGAGTTACCAAAAATCTTGAATAATTTTTGCGTTTCTAAATGGGACGCCATTAGCTTTGAATTTGGAACCTAATTTATATTACTAGAAAGACTTGATCGTAATGACATTGACACCTGAGTTGGCAAAAGCTATTGTTGAAAAGATACTAGGAGCAAAACCCATTCTTTCCACACGAGGAGATTCTAAAGGGCAACATGTAAAATATACGTTTAGATTTGAATTTGTTGGCTCTACAGTTAGACATATTGCGATAACTAGGCGTGCCACAAGTGAAGGTGTGACAGTTTATGTAAATCAACAGTCCATAAACAATATAGCTTTTTCTAATTCAATCGTCAGTGCAGCTAGGATCTCCGAAAAGTATCCTAAAGGATACAAAGGTCCAACCGGGGATAAGGGCTTATCATCATCTGCTGCTCAGCTTTCATCCTTGAATCCGCAAAATAATGATGTACTACGGTTATCAGTTTCGACTGCGGAAGGTTTTCAACAATTATTGTCGTGGTATCTCGATTTAAAATCGTCAAACTCAGTTGTGCCGAATAAATCTCAAGAGCAGGATTCAGCAAACTCTACAACAATTCAAAGATCATCGGTTTTACCAGAATCAACCATTCCAAAGCTAGAACAAGACAATTTAGATGTTGATACTAAAAGCCTTGCTACTGATGAACGCGAGGCAGTGGTTAAAGTTCGCTATGGTCAAGGCAGTTTTCGCGATGCATTGATTGCTATCGCCGGTGAAAAATGTTGGATAACCGGTTTGGAAGGCAAGCAGTTACTGATAGCCTCCCACATTAAACCTTGGTCGCATTGCCATTCGGACACTGATTCAAGAGGACACTCGGATAATGGCTTACTGCTTTCGGCTTTGTGGGATTCGGCATTTGATGCAGGGCTTATTTCTTTCGATAAGAACTGGTCAGTAATCAGTTCGTCAAAATTATCCGAATCGGCAAAGCAAATTCTTGGTAATCGTTTAGCCCCCCCCATAACATCAAGCCAGCATAGGCAATACCGGCACAACCAAGTTTCTACGACGGTTTGCAACAGCTTGGGCGATAAACGACCAAGGGTTGACTTGCCTTAAACGGGCAGAACCTATGACGCTCGCAAGCAG
>CANNKG010000280.1 GCA_947505105.1 Methylococcaceae bacterium
ACCAAAAAGGCGTGAAGATGAGTAAAATGGCATTTAAAGCTATTAGCCATAGGATAGAAAGAGACGCATCCCTACCGAAATACTACATGACTATCCAGCCTCAAATTTAAACAGAATTAATGGAGGTTATTTTTTGCGAGTTACCTTACAATCTCAATGGGTTTAATTACCGGGATTCCGGTATTTAGAATTTCATTAGTTTTAAAGGGCGGATTTCCGCCTTTTAGAATTTCACTAATCATTTCCTTCGCCTGATCCGTTTCAAGCCAGTATTTAGGTCTGTGCTTTTGATCTCCACCACTTGCCTCATGCAAATCATTGAGTGAGTAAAGACCGTTGCTGGATTGATGAATAGTGATGCTGCCGATCTGAATAGAGGTATTCATGCTACACCTCCAGCCATCGCTACAAATTTAATGATAGTTGCTGGATTACGACTCTTTATATTGAATGCTTTAGTTCCAGTAATACATGATGCAATTTGAGGACGATGCAAAAAGCAGTCGAATAAGCTAACGGATTTTAATTGTGGATTTTGGGAGGATTGATGCCTAGTTGAATTGGTTTTCATGATTGCGACTCGGATAAGGTTATAAACCCACCCCCAAATGACGCCAATCATCTGGAGACAGACTGAGTGAAATTGGCGTACCAGAGTCGCTCTGGCCAGTCTTGCGACTGTTCCACTCAGCCTGTCATAACGAGAAACTGAGGATTTTTGCTCACAAAAAAACCGCTTATTTAATGCGGTCTGTGCCGCGACTAACCGATACGCCAATATCGTGACCGCTCCTTTTTTGAACGGCAGGGAAAGCATAGCCGCGTTACTGCATGGTGTCAAATAATACATTATGCAACCTCCCTCGAAGCCAGCCACTCATGAACGGCCTCACATTTCCAAGCGGTGCATTTCTCAGATAGTTTTACGGGCTTTGGGAATTTGCCTGTTTTGGAAAGTCTCCAAATTGAATTTTTTGATAAGGGAATAAATTTTACAAGATCAACTATGCGGATATAGCCAGTTGTTGGCAATTGCTGATTAGCAATTAGTTGTTCATTTTTTGGTCTGTACATATAAGCACCTGTTCGTTTTATTTAATAACAGGTGTTAGTGTGTGTGTTTTTTTGCAATAAATAACCGCAATTGCGGAAGAATTAACGCAATTGCAGCAGCTACTGCGACCTAAGCTTTTGTTTTGCCTCAGGAAACTTTCGAGATAAGTTGCTTTTCGACAATCCGCCATATCCCCGATAATGCTTATCAATTGCATCAATCAACCCTGCTTCACTGGAAAATGAGGGATGTTTAACTATATCTGGCAAGTTTCCAGCAATACAATCAAGCAACGCAGCAATGATGTTTTGATAAGTAGTTTCTGAGCGTCCTCCCGGCGTGTTTTGAGATGATTGGGCCTCAGTCATTTTATCGAGGCATGATTTAAATGCATCCCTTTCAGAAGTTAATTTTTGTAACTGTTGAGTAATTTGCCTAATTTCAGCCCTTGCCGCGTCTCGATCAGCTTGTAAAGCTTGGTACGCATCAGTGTTGATTGCGTTATGGGCTTTACGTTCGATTTCATCAAACAAAAAGTTAGGCTTATCACCAGGGAAGTTTTTGGCCAGCCATTCTTTTAGATCTTGGCTTCTAATATACCGACGTTCGGGTTTTACATGATCTTCAACCGGTATCCCATTTTCACGACAAACCGCAAGCTGACCATTATTTATTGCTTCATGTAAGGCCCTGCATCTTGGCTCCATACATGAGATATATGGATTACTCAATACACCACGCGTTGCTGTTTCCGTTGAATTTTTTAAGTGGTCTTGTATCTGGTTAGACGGAACACCACACCATAATAAAGCGGCTACAGGTAGATGGTATAATGCGCAATATGACTGTATTTGTTCACAATTATTAAAGCCATGCGGAATATTCATATCACCCTTTCAAAATGATTAACCTTTCAGAAGGAATCCGCGCCAATGGGTGAAAGGTTGCCCATGTTCCCTCCGTCGAGGTAGGCGCGGTTAAGGTTTATTATACTACTTTTGCTTTGAACGAGATCACCTCGGCGCCGTTCTTTAGCGCGTCCAGGTAATCTGCCCACCATTGAAGCATTATTTCTCGTTCTTCAATGTATTCAGCGTGATTATATGCGCCTTCAGTCTTGTCCTGAACGGCATGTGCAAGTTGAGCCTCGATCACCTCACTCCTGAACTTACCCTTGCCAACTTCTCTGATTTGAGTAGATGCAATCCCCCTAAAACCGTGGGCTGTCATTTCCTCCTTGCTATATCCCATACGTCGTAACGCACCCAATATTGACTCTGGAGCCATGTGGCGCTCATAAACGCTACCTGAAGATGTTCTCAAACTAGTAAACACATAGCGTCCATTTCCAGTTAAAAGATGTAAATCACGAAGTATGGCGATTGCTTGTCTCGATAAAGGCACCAAATGAACACGAGTAACATCTAATTTATGAGCTTGACGTTGTTTTTTGACCAGTGCCGGAACCGTCCATAATGCTGCATCCAAATTAATATCCCGCCATTCAGCTTTAGCTAATTCCCCAGGCCTCAAAAAAACGAGAGGCATCAATTTTAATGCTGCTCTTAAAATAATCGTACCTTTGTAGCCTTCAATGTCCTCAAGTAATTTAGCAATATCGGATTTTTCTTTAAGACGTGCGAAATTCTTTTTAGGTGGCAGTTGTTTCAAAACCGACCTAATTGCAGCGGCTGGATTATTTTCACATCGCCCTGTTCCAATAGCGAAAGCAAAAGCAGCCTCACAAGTCTGGTTGGTTCGGTGCGCAGTCTCAATTGCCCCCCGTGACTCTATGCGCCTGATAACCTCAAGTAAAGTTATAGCATTGATATTGTTGATCGTTTTTGACCCTATATAAGGGAATACATCATTAATCAATCGAGTTAACGTCCTTTCTGCGTGTCCTTCTGTCCAAGTATCTTTTTTATAAGCCCACCACTCACGTGCTATAGCTTCAAAACTATCAGCTCCTGATTCCGCTATTCGCTCAGCTTTACGCTGTTCGGCAGGATCAATACCCGCCGCAATTTGTTTTCTAAGCTCATCCCGCTTTATTCGCGCATCTTGAAGTGAAATTTCAGGAAAGGTTCCGAATGATAATGTTTTTTGCTTACCGCTCGCTCGATAATCAAAACGCCACCATGAGGACCGCTTTGATTCTGCAACAAAGTACAACCCTCCCCCATCGGGAATCTTGGTATTTACGCCATTCTTTTTCGCCTTGGATTCAGTAGCTTTGACTGTGAGCGGTGATAGTTTATTGAGGTTATGCGCCATACAATCCCCCTTCGCTGGTAAACGGTTTGCTGGTAAGAGCGTTACCAGCATTACTACCAGCAGTTATGCTGGTATTTCATAATACCGCATGGTGTTATCTGGGGCAATAAAAAACCCTCTAAGCCGCTAAACTTGAGGGTTTTGGTGTTATTTGGTGTTACCTGATATTTTAAATTGGTGGAGGCGGCGGGAATTGAACCCGCGTCCGCAAGCACTCTGCCACAAGGTCTACATGCTTATCTCGCTCTTTTGATTTAATTGATAACTACCCGTCGAGCCAAGAAAATTATCAACGATTCCGTAAAGTTTTAGCATCGCCACACCGGACAGATTTTGATGCGATCTTATGTAGATGACCCCTGAGCGCCCTATGTCCCCAAAGGAACAGGAAAGACTCTGCACGCATAAGCACACACAGTCAGAGGAATGGTGCTGTTTTTAAGCAGCTATAGCCATTGAGTAGTTTTCGTCATTTGCGAATACTTTTTTTCTGTAGATTTTACGAGGTGTACAGTCCTCGGCATGCACTCAAGGTTTCGCTACCCACGTCGAAGCCAAGTCGCCCCCAAATACTTCTCAATTGTACTTCATTACCGAAAATACTTCAATCTAACCTGTCTTTTATTACAAATGTTTGACATATATAAATTGGCGGATTCAACTCCGAAGTGCAATCGCCAATAATAGGATATTAAGGAAGGCTAACTGATATAGTGCCAAGCTTTTTTCTATCCGACTAAAGACGAGAATGAACTTGAAAGACTACCATCAGTTAACCCAAGCACTAAGATACCAG
>CANNKG010000281.1 GCA_947505105.1 Methylococcaceae bacterium
CATGATTTTAAACAATAGCTGTAGTTGAACGAGGATAGTTTTTAGCATCTATTATCAGTTAAATACAGCACTATTTTTAAAACTAGCCGAAGTCATAAATTCGGGGAATTAAAATATGACTAAAATTGCCGTATTTCGACAGCCTAGAGCCGCCCACCTTACTTCCGCGCAATTTCAGCAATCATGAGATACGTATCGAGGGCGGTGGCCACCGAGGTACGCGCTGGTTTGCCTGTTCAGGCAACTGGTTCGTCGAAAAGGCCACTAGCGCCGACCATTTTTTTTCGACCGAGTCCACTGACTACTTGCTGCTGAGCATCCACGATATTACGCTGCAACGCCGTCAGCAAGAGAAACTCCAGCTTCAAACCATCCGCGACCTACTCGCCGAAGAAGAACACCTACGCAGTATTCGTGAAACCCTCCTTGGCGCTGTGCACCAAATAAGCCAACCGCTGAACCAAATTAATGCGGCAATCCAATTGATGAATCAGCGCAACGATAATGCCAATCAATCAGTCAAAAACTTACTCATCCACGTACAAACTATGGGGGAACAAACCATCGAAACCTTACAACGGTGCGTCCCGAAAATTCCTGAATCGGCGGTACTGCCGGTCAATCTGAATCAATTGCTGCATGAAGTCATGTTATTGTTCGGTACTAAGTTTTTGAGCAACGGCATCGTAATCGACTGGTTACCGAATCCGATCTTGCCGCCGATTCTTGGTTCCGAAAACAAATTACGCATGTTGTTCAAACAACTTATTGATAATTCTCTCAATGCCTTGAAACTATCCGGCAACACGGAACGCCTGATCACCCTATGCACCACGACAGAGCATGATTGGGTATTCGTGAGAGTTTGCGATAGCGGTCCAGGCATTCCACCTCATCAGCACGCTAAAGTTTTCGAACCGTTTTTTTCGACACGCTCGATTGATAGCATGCAAGTCGGTATGGGCTTGGTCATGGCCAAAGAAATCGTTACTCAACATCAAGGTCTGATTGAAATTGATCCCAACTATCTCAACGGTTGCTGTATCAAGCTCAGTTTTCCCATTTGTCCAAAAAATATTTCGACGGTAACAGGTTATGAATGAACGCTTGTTAATGATTGAATCGGAACTGGATACCCTATTTCTAGTCAGCCAACTCTTGAACGGTACCCTTGATCTTCATAGCAAACTTCGCGGAATTCTGGAGCTGTTACATGAGCGCTCAGGATTGCATTTCGGGATGGTCACGCTACGAGACGTTGATGACGACAGTATGAGTATCTGCGAAATTTACGGTGAAAATATTGATCGCACGATACGCTATCAGCCCGGTGAAGGTTTGGTCGGCGCAATTCTTGACGAAGGCTCCACCATCGTCGTCGAACGCATTGCCGAAGAGCCGCGCTTTTTGAGTCGCCTCGGCGTATACAACCCCGATCTGCCATTTATCGGCTCCCCCATTGCAATTGAACAAGGCGAAGTCGTTGGTATTTTGGCCGCTCAACCGGTACACGGCAATTTTCTTGGCGAACGGGCACGTTTTATGGAAATGGTCGCAAACCTAATCGCGCAGAGCGTCAATATGCTGCGGGTGATGGAGCGTAAACAGAACGAACTGACCACTGAGCGCGATATGCTCAGACAAACCCTGGTCAAAAACTATCGTTTTGAAAACATCATCGGCCACTCCGAGCCGATGTTAAAAATCTTCGATGTCATTCGGCAAGTCGCCAAATGGCAGACGACCGTACTGATTCGTGGTGAATCGGGCACCGGTAAGGAAGTCGTTGCCAGCGCGATTCATTTCAATTCAGCCTGCGCCAATGGCCCGTTTCTAAAACTTAATTGCGCAGCACTCCCTGATACCTTGCTTGAATCCGAATTATTCGGCCATGAAAAAGGCGCATTCAGCGGGGCAATCGGACAACGTAAAGGTCGTTTCGAACTCGCCGATAACGGCACGCTGTTTCTCGACGAAGTCGGCGAAATTTCGGCATCATTTCAAGCCAAACTGTTACGAGTATTGCAGGAAGGCGAATTTGAACGTGTCGGCGGCGTGCGCACTTTGAAAGTCAATGTGCGCATTATCGCGGCAACCAACCGAAATCTCGAACAAGATGTCGCGGATGACTTGTTCCGTGAAGATTTATATTATCGACTGAATGTCATGCCGATCAACATGCCACCGTTGCGCGAGCGCATTGAGGATATTCCGGAGCTTGCGGTTTTTCTGCTGAATCGTATTTCCAAACAACAAGGCGGTAGGCCGCTCGAAATCAAAGAAAGCGCGCTCCGCATTCTAATGCAGCATCATTGGCCCGGCAACGTGCGTGAACTGGAAAATCGTCTGGAACGTGCCGCGATCATGAGCACCGACGGCATTATCGACCGTGATGTCATTGCCAGTACCGGACTCGAACGTGAAATCGGTATCATTCGCCCGCCAATGAGCGTCAAGCCAATCGACTTACAGGACGACGACCTCGATGAACGTGAGCGCGTTATCGCCGCGCTTGAACAATGTGGCTGGGTGCAAGCTAAAGCAGCTCGAATGCTCGATATGACCCCTCGGCAAATCGCTTATCGAATTCAAACCTTGAATATTAATCTTAAGCAGATTTAATCCAATATTTGCGTGGAGTTGGACAATCGCAAACGCGATAAGGAACCCCATAAATAGGTTGTGCCGAGTTTACGAGGTGCAACGGTCGCGAACGATGCGCCTCGTAAACTCGGCAGCATCCTATAAGCGCATCTTATGGCCTTTATGGCCTTTTGGAATTTGGATGTTCCTTTTCAATAATTTTTAACCAGTGTAAGGAGGATGCCGATAGGCGATCCGCCAAACCAAGGGTCAAGCATACAATCCATTTCCAATATGTCACGAAGACGCTCATGAAATTATCCGGCCTCAGTGCATCCATCACATACGGCGTTGTGCTTTAAGAGAGTATCTACGCGGGCTAGGGTTTTTTCGAAGTCTCATACCAACGACTAGAAAGATAAGCTTCTGGAATGTCATTCTCAAAAGGATCAATTCCAAGTGCCTCAAGCTGACCAAACCAATTATCTCTTAAACTAGTAGGTAATTTAATGCCACACCATGGACAGAAGTTAATCTCCAGAAAGCTAGAGCCTCCATCATTTATTAATATCCCGTACTCTCTGAATTTTGCCTCAAATATAAGAGTGGAATCATTTTCGGATAGAGTCCTATTCATAGAATCACAGCAATGTTTAATACTCATAGTTTTATTTTCCGTCTAGGTACTACAGG
The DNA here is from genome assembly GCA_947505105.1 of Methylococcaceae bacterium. Lineage (GTDB taxonomy): Bacteria > Pseudomonadota > Gammaproteobacteria > Methylococcales > Methylomonadaceae > SXIZ01. The sequence continues at coordinate 3,277 of CANNKG010000281.1, forward strand.
CTTCTTTCTATTGCCAGTTTGCGAGTTGGAAGAGCCCAAATGTTTTCCATTTGAATCATACTCTTCAACATCGCCATATGTGTAATCCCACTCATAAAATCTTCGGTTTTTACCCGATAGTCCATTTGTTTTAACTCGATAAGTTGCGCAACCATATAGGTTGTGCCGAGTTTACGAGGCGCAACGGTCGCGAACGATGCGCCTCGTAAACTCGGCAGCATCCTATAAGCGCATCTTATGGCCTTTGCGTTGGCACATCCTACATTATTGTTTTATGTGTATCTTATCGAGCTGCCCATCCATCTTATGGCCTTGCCTTACGCGGGTTATACGACAATTTGATTTGGGGTTTTGGACAAAAAGGCGTATATTTTACGTTAGAATGCTTGTGTTTCTAGGCATTTCAGTGCTTTCCCGTTTTCTTAATCGGGAGCATTCCGGTCGGGTCCGTCGGGTTCTCGGCGGATTTTTTGCGAGTTTAGAATCTAAAACAAAGTTAGGAGATTTCAAATGCAAACCGAAAATATCAAAGATTTTCATTACAGCTCAAAAACAGGCACTGATTTTATTATTCGTCCCTTTTATGATGCCACAGGTGCTTATGCGGGCCATGATTACCTGTTGGCTCAGATCTATGGCGGCAGCTACACCAGCACCAAAGAGAAGCCGCTTTTTGCGGTTCAGGTATCAATGTTTCCGCTATAGTTTCTCAGATAAATAATATCCTGCCCGAGTTTGAATGAATCACACGGCAACCGCAAAATCTCTGCGCAATTTATCCATAACGCAAAGAATTTTACTGGCATCTTGCATGTAAGTTTCAAAAGTTGTGACGACTGAATCGTA
>CANNKG010000282.1 GCA_947505105.1 Methylococcaceae bacterium
TAACCAGACCGCAAAAAAACTAGGCGTGAGCTTTTATGATTACGTTTACGACAGGGTGGCGGGGAAATTCGAAATGCCGTCCTTGGCAGATTTGATTGCCCAAAAAACGCAGTTAGTGCCGGTTTGATACTGAGCTTGCCTTGGAATTTGAAGTAGATACCAATTTTGTTTTGTCGAGTACTTATAAATACCCCGTTCGTCCTGAGCTTGTCGAAGGATTTGCGGTTAATGGTTCGCAAGCTCACCACGAACGGCCTAACCTGACGCTGTTCCTTTCTAAATTGATAGCCTTTTTTGATAAGGGAAACATGTAGGTGAAGGCAAAGGTGTTCAAAGAAATTTTGCGTCGTTACCTAAACAGGTCGGCGCGGACACTCGGAGCTAATGCGGAAGCTGATTTTCAATCAGCGATATTATTCAAACGTGATTCGTCAATTTACGTCATTTACATTAGCCGTTTTTACTGTTCATATTCGATATGATTGTCTGAAGCTGTTGATTTTCGAATTAAAGTAGTAAGATGAGATTAACGGGGATGAGTAAATTTTCCCCTCGCAATATTTTGAAAGTAATCATTGAGATTTTTACAAAAATTTTCACCGAGGCAGGTCGCTTAATGGAAACTATAGATATATTAAGAACTAACGAATTATTTAAAGATTTGTCTGAGGATGAGCTTAATAATTTAGCAAGTTTGACCAGTCGGAAATCGGTTCCTAAAAATACCTTGGTGTTGAGTGAGGGCGACATTTCGAGCTCGATGTATCTCGTTAGCAGTGGTAAATTAAATGTGACGCTTGCCAATGAAGAGGGTCGAGAAATTATTTTGACGACGCTTCAGGCGGGAGATCATTTCGGTGAGCTTTCGTTGATTGATGACGAACCTAGATCGGCTAACGTCATTGCCCTTGAAAAATGTGAATTTATCATTTTACATCGAGCGGATTTTCTAAATCTATTGAAACAGAATTCGACACTCGCGATCGGGGTCATTAAATATTTGTGTGAGCGAGTTAGATTTATGACCAGTATCACTCAGGGACTCGCGCTGTTGGATGTTTACGGTCGCTTGAGCAAGTTGTTGTATAGTTTGGCAGAACCCGATGAACAAGGCGTGTTGCAGGTTAAATTACCGTTAACCCACAAGGAAATCGCTGCTCGGGTCGGTTCATCGAGAGAAATGATCAGCCGGATTATCAGTGAGCTCGAAAAGGGGCGCTACTTAACAATAGAGCATAAAATCATTACGATAACTAAAAAATTACCGTCGGCTTGGTAACTGGGTATTTGGAATGACCTGTTGGATGGCAAATTAGCAATTGATGTGACGATAGGAATTGGAGCATTTGTTTGAATATGAAGGATCCTAAACTCTGACTAAAATGTAATCTTCCTGTTATGCTGGTATCAGAATCGGATTACTATTTTAATGTTCATGACTCGATTATTTTCTATTTTGCTCATTTTTCCGGGTTTCATTCTGATTATCGTCGGTTGTGCCAATTTTCAAAATCAGGAACTCAATCCAGTTGAGTCTATGACTCACTTGGAAAATCGGACCTTATCTAATCCGGAACTTTAGGTTCTTTGAAAGGCTCGTACATACATGGAAAGGATTCAATTTTTATGCCCGGAATCTATGTAAGGGACACTTGTAACTATTACGCTGATCTTTTTCAATTTTTCAACGACATTTTTTCTCGTAGCTTTAAAAAACGTTGATAGCGGTTGGCGGCAATTGTTCCGTCTTCGGCAGCGGCACGGACCGCGCAGCCTTTATCCGAGACATGACTACAATTTATAAAGCGGCAGTTTTCAATCAAAGCCTGGAATTCGCGATAACCTTGGGCAAGTTGGGGCGCGGATAAGCCTGCCAAGCCAAAGATTGCCACGCCGGGGCTATCGATTAGATCGCCACCGTCAGGGAGGTGGTATAAGGTTGCAGCCGTGGTGGTATGTCGACCATGTTTGCCGGCTGTCGAAAGCGTATTGGATTTTATGTTTTTATCGGGCAATAGCGTGTTGGTTAACGACGATTTTCCTACCCCCGATTGTCCGACCAGAATACTCACTTGATTTTTCAAGGCGGCTTTTAAGGCGTCAAGTCCTCGTTGTTCGATCGCGCTTACTTGGTAAAGCGGGTAACCTAAAGTTTGGTAAAGGTCCAGTTCAACCATGATTTCCGGTTTGATGGGCAGATCGGTTTTATTGAGGATAAGTCCTGCTTTTATGCCATATTGCTCACAAATTGCCAGATATTGATCAATCAAGAGAAAATCGCATAAGGGCTCTACCGCAAAGACAATGTAAACCGTGTCGATATTTGAGGCAACGGGGCGAGTGGTATTGTTGCGGTGCGGTCGAAGCAGAACCGAACGCCTGGGGAGGATAGCTTCAATGCGGCCTTGATCGGGTCCGGTTTCGCTCCAGGTCACTTGATCGCCTACGGCAACGGTGTCGAGTTTGCGTAAGGGATGGCAAAGGCTGATTTTGCCGTCGGTTTCGACGGCAATGCCTTGACCTAAATGGGCAATAACTTGCCCGGTTAGTAGTTCGGTCATGCGTGTGACGTCATCAGCGATTCCAAATGAGCAATCCGAATTGCAGCCGGTGGATGGCTGTAGTGGAATGATGAATAGAGTGGATCAGGGGTTAAGGTGCTGGCATTTTCTTCATAAAGTTTGACTAAGCCGCTGATAAGTTTGCTCGCCTCGGCATGTTGGGCGGCGAAACTATCGGCTTCAAATTCAAATTTTCGCTGAAAATAAGCGCTGATCGGTTGCATAAAGATCGTAAATACCGGGGAGACCAAGGAGAACAATAACAAAGCCGCAGCATTAGAGGCGTGATCTACGCCCAAGCCTTGAAAGAACCATTCTTTATCGATCAACCAACCTAAGATTGCCAAGCTAATTAGGCTCATGACGGCAGTGGCAATTAACATCTTAATGGTATGTTTGCATTTAAAATGTCCCAGTTCGTGAGCCAATACCGCTTCGAGTTCATCTTCACTTAACGATTCGACGAGCGTATCGAAAAAGACGATGCGTTTGTTATTGCCGAGGCCTGTGAAATAGGCATTGCCGTGTCCGGAACGTTTGGAGCCGTCCATGATGAAAATGCCTTGGCTGTTAAAGCCGCAGCGACTTAACAAGCCCTCGATACGGCTTTTTAAAGCGCTTTCCTGCATCGGGGTAAATTTATTGAACAACGGCGAAATCACTGTGGGATATAACCAACTCATCAATAGCGAGAAACTCATGATGACAATCCAAGTGTACAGCCACCAGAGCGAGCCGATGCTTTCCATTAACCATAGAATTACCCATAGCAGCGGTAAACCTATTGCCGCGCTCAACGCCAGTTGGAGTAGTTGATCCTTCACGAATTGGACCGGCGTGCTTTTATTAAAGCCAAATTGTTCTTCTATAACGAAGGTTTGGTAAATACTAATCGGTAATTCAAGAATCGTCATGATCAAGAAAATGGTGGTCATCGCTCCAATTCCTGTGACCAGTGACGAAAAACCCAAGCCATTCCAGGTTTCGAATGCCCAATTAATCACGCCGCCTAAGGTCAAGGCCAATAGGAAAACAATCCCGATAACGCCGTCGACGATGCTCAGGTTGTTTTTAGTGATGGTGTAGTCGGCAGCTTTTTGGTGAGCACTGAGCGATACGGTGTTCCTGAACGCATCAGGGACTTGCTCGCGATGAGTTAGGACATAAGATTTTTGGCGATGGGTCAGCCAAAATTGAATACTATACGAAATGACAAGGGCGATTAAAAAAATACTAGTAAAGGTATTCATACGGTAATTTTTCCAAAGGTAAGGTGATTACAACATAGTCGATTCTCAACGATATTGCACGAACTTTATAGCTTATCCCGCATGATGATCAAATTAATTCGGCTTAATCGATCACGCGATAATTTTCCAATGCTTTTATTAGGTGGCGGATTCAACTCCGAAGTGCAATCGCCAATAATAGGATATTAAGGAAGGCTAACTGATATAGTGCCAAGCTTTTTTCTATCCGACTAAAGACGAGAATGAACTTGAAAGACTACCATCAGTTAACCCAAGCACTAAGATACCAGA
>CANNKG010000283.1 GCA_947505105.1 Methylococcaceae bacterium
GCTCTACTCTGTTTTATCTTATGTGGCACTAATACAGTACAGGCCGCTGTGTTGAGCTTTGATGATATCTGTGGCGAGGCAAACTCATGCGGCGACGGAGGGAAGCTTTTATCTGAGTCATCCACTAAGTACGGAGGATTCATTTGGGATGATACGTTTGCTGTATTTAGCAATACCGTTTATGCAAAATACGGTAACACTTATGGTGCGCCGTCAGGTAAAAACGCAGTTGGTAACGCTTACGGAGCGGTTAAATCTGTTTCCTTCAATGGGGGTTCGACATTCAATTTTATGGGCGCAGATTTTGCCGGATGGACATATAACAACGTTGCCTATAATTTTACTTCAACGTCCATCACGGTTAAGGGATTTAACGGTGACAGTCTCATGGGTGAGATTATTTTTGACTTATCAATAGGCAGCTATGATACACACACTGCTAATCTAAATGGCATTACTCGGTTGGAATTTAGCTCATCAGGTGAAGGAAAATGGTGGTTAATGGATAACTTTAATTATTCATTAAATACCCCCGTCTCTGCTGTACCACTTCCAGCATCAATATGGTTACTAGGCTCGGCGTTCGCAGGATTAGTTTTTACTAACCGAAAGAGATCAACGAGTCAGTCGGCTTAATTTTTGAGTGAATGATTAGAGAGAATAAAGGATACGCTATGTCTAAGTCGTTAAAATTAATGGGTACAGCATTGGTCTTTATCATGATGCTGTTAGTTAGTAATGAAATCAGTGCAAGAGTTTGTGCGTTAAAAAGCTCAAGTGGCACTTGTCTGTTTTGGTCGGGTAGTGTTGATGCACTGCTCTTCGCAAGTAAAGTTGATACCACAAAGGATCATCAACTTGGGATGATTATCATCCCTCAAAAAGGAACAAGTAACCTCTCTTCGCCGCCGCGTGCCTTGTTACTTTGTAGTGATCCAATCAATGTCATATTGCCGCCCACTGCGCCGCCGATACTCGAAACAGTTGAATTGTCAAACTCGGTGATCGGCTCATTTTCTCAATTCAAAAATTTGACTGAGCTAGATAAAATCGATTCTTATCCGACAGGACAGTTTGATATTAAACAAACGTTTATTACGTCGCCATTGGATATTGCCCAGTCGCAATATAATCAAAACTTTAATGCGTTAAAACCGCAATGTCCTGGGGATGCAACACCTATAGATTTCGTCAGTTGCAAAATGAACGTTACTGTTCAGCTAAAGCAAAAGCAAAGGCGTGGTAATAAATACAGAGTGATATCCCAAGAAACTTTCGTGTGTTCCTTACCTGATTGCGAAAGCTTAGGGTATGATCCTGTCAAGAAAAAATATGACAAACGTGAATATAACTGCACCATCAAAGGTGGCGGCGGTGATGATGATGATGATGATGATGACGATGACGACGATGACGATGACAGCAATGACGATTGAAGATATCGGCTAAATATAATTGGTGTTGCGCGATTGCTTTAAAAGCTTCGCGCATTCTAAAAACTTCAACTTCCTAGGTATCGCAACACCAACAAGGTCAAATCATCTGATTGTTCTGCACCTGACGCAAAGTCCTGCACGGTGGCGTATATTTCGGTGACAATACCGCTTGCTGAGTGCTGTCCTTGTCGGTTGATGAAATCTAATAACCGTGGTTCTGTAAATTCATCCTGCGCGGGGTTATTCGCTTCGGTCACGCCATCGGTATATAAAATAAATGTGTCCATTGGTTGCAAATAGAGCGTTGAAGTTTGGTAAATCGCATAGGGATTAATACCAACTAAGATACCGGCGGGTTGTTCTAGATAACAAAAGCGATTTCCTGAGTTGCCTAAAAGTGGGCGATTGTGACCACCGTTAACATATTGAAGTTGACCGCTGCACACGTCTAGCACACAAATCATCAAGGTCACAAACATACACTGCGGGTTATCTTGGCTTAAAGCCACATTCATAGCGGTGATGGTTTGCAGCAAATCTTTTGACCTCAGCATCTCGGTGCGTAGAACGGTGATAGAGCGCACCATAAACAAAGCGGCAGGAACGCCTTTGCCCGCGACATCACCTATCGCGACACAAATTCTTCCTGCATCTAGCTCGAAAGCATCAAAAAAATCGCCACCGATTTCTTTCGCAGGCTTCATCATGGCATCAACTTCTATTTGCGGATAGGAGGGAAACAAAGGTTGTTGAGGCAACATACTAGCTTGCAAATCTTGGGCGATCTGTAACTCTTTTTCCAGATGTTCCAACCGTAAGTTTTGCTCTACGGCTTTTTGCACAGCAAGATTACGAGCCCGTACCCGTTTCATGATTTGCAGAAGCATATTCCTTGCTGCTCCTGGGATCAGAATAAAATCTGACCACAGTACTGTTTCGTGAATGCACAGCAACAGGCTAGTTTGGGTGGCGGTGACATACGCAGTTGGCAGCAGGTTATCAATGATCGACACTTCCCCGACCAATTCGCCGGGGAGCAAGCGAAAGCCTTTTTCCCATTCAATGGCGTTAACGTGGGCACTAAGTTGACCCGACACGACGACATACAAATATTGATTAACTTGTCCCGGGGAGAGTAATTGATCCTGGGGTTCAAGAGACCTATATTCACATTTAAGAAGAAAGGGGACGAGTAAATCTAATGGTATACCGGCACACAGCGGTAAAGAAACCAAGAGATTCTGGTAGGCAGATATGAACCAAACTGGATCGAGTGAATCAGTGGATGCCAGAAGCCTGACATTTTCACTTTTCATCAAGCAACACCCTCTTCAATATGTGGGTATTCTTTACTGCATTCAGGGGACTTATGGATAACTACACGCATCACATTGGTATTATCGACGCGTTGGTATTGTTGTTCACTAGAATAGGATTTAATTAAGTGGATTCCTCGACCATTAATTGAGGCGGATTCCAAGGAAACATGATCGGGTAAAGAGTGTATGGTAAACGGATTAAAAGCAATGCCGTCATCAATAATTTCCAGCACGATATGATCATCGTTGTCTTCAAATTTTATCAAGATGTCATGGAGCAGTTGATCTGAATAAGCATAACTGATGATATTGGGCAGAGCTTCATTTAACACCACATCCAGTTTGAAGATTGTACGTTCAGGCAGTTTATAGTGCTGGGCTATTTGTTCTAGCCATAATGCTACATGTACTAGCTCTTCAAATTGGTTTGATATCGTTAATGATACATAACTGCCTGATATTTTCTGATTTGTACTGAAAATGCTAGAAATGGACATAAGCGATTCTATGGTTTATCCGTTTTGGTGGCTGGCTAAGTAATTTGTAGCTTCTTCAAAGTCATCAAAGACAGGAATTAATTTTGATACCCCCGATGTGTCTAAAACATCCAGCACATTGGCTTGTGGTTTGTATAGCACTAAACAGCCGCCACGGTTAGACAAAGCCTTGGCGGAAGAAAGCAAGGTACGCATTCCTAAAGATGCCAAGAAGCTGACTTCTGACATATCTACCAAAATACTGGCTTTTTTGGTAGAGGTCAGTGCGGTAAATTTCATGTCAATGGCTTGTGCACCTAAAATATCCATCCGACCGGATAAATTTACTTTGGTAATGCAATGATCCAAAGTTTCAGAGTTGATATTCATATTGCTCTCCTAAATTACAGTTTGATTACTAATTTTTATCTGGGCAGTAACACACCTAGATTCCTTTGATCAGTGTCTAACAGCTTATTTTATTACATTTCAGTAGCTAGCGGCATAAATAATGATCCTGATCTTACTCGGATTTCACGGACACACGAAATCCAGACGGTACGATAAGTATAGTGCCTTCTATTGTCCAGACAATTTTTATCGGACACTGAGCCGGACTACCTTATTAAAAGTGTACCTAGATTCAATCATTAAGAGCCAGTACCCCTTCAGTAATCCCGTTGTAACTATTCACCTCCCCCTTTGAAAAAGGGGGATTGAGGGGGGGATTTATCTTATAAAATCTTCCCATAACCCTTTATGCCCTTTAGGTACTCTTTTTCAAAGAGGGGGACTGAATACTTACCTCTTTCCTTGTTTAATATTGATGTCTGTTAAAATTCGGTTA
>CANNKG010000284.1 GCA_947505105.1 Methylococcaceae bacterium
TGTACGATTCAGTCGTCACAACTTTTGAAACTTACATGCAAGATGCCAGTAAAATTCTTTGCGTTATGGATAAATTGCGCAGAGATTTTGCGGTTGCCGTGTGATTCATTCAAACTCGGGCAGGATATTATTTATCTGAGAAACTATAAGTAAGATTTTGCTACTTAGCATTTTATCGACAGGCCTAGCCAGTGCAGATGTTGCAAAAGAAGATTTTAAAGTGAAGTCGACCCAAAATTTAATTAACCTTTGCACGGCTTCTCCAGAAGATGCTCTTTATAAAGAGGCTATCCACTTTTGCCAAGGGTATTTAGTCGGAGCATTTCATTACCATAACGCAGAAGTCCTCGATGATCCTAATAAACGATTAGTTTGTTTTCCCGAGCCGAAACCAAGTCGAAATGAAGCCTTGAGCCTTTTTATCGCATGGGCTGCAAAACATCCTGAGTTTATGAATGAAATCCCGGTGGATACCGAATTCAGATTTTTAACTGAAAAATTTCCTTGTAATAAATAGTGATACATTTTCTGGAGGCAGCTACTATGAAAAAATTTTCGTTATTATTGACCTTAGCATTAACCGCAAATCTAGTCGGTTGCGCTGGCTTGTCTGATACTCAGCAACGAACGCTTACCGGTGGTTTGGGAGGAGCCGCAGGAGGTGCTGCAATTGGCGCCATCGCTGGTAATGCAGGGATGGGTGCCTTAATAGGCGGAGCAGTCGGGACAACTGGTGGTTACTTATATGGTAAACACAAGGAAAGCGAACAAAGAGCCTACGAACAAGGCCGCAGAGATGCCGCATTCTCAGGACAAGGAGGCAAATACTGATTTCTTGCAAAAATCGTCCAACTTTTTCGAAGTTAAAATTCAAAACATGAATATCAACTAACAAAGAGGAAATCACTATGGGAAGCTGTTGTTACGATCCAACCGAACCACCAAAACTGGATAATCGAGCCTTAATGCGTGAGCAGATTCACTATGATGAATTAGTCAAAGCGCTATTTACCGAAAACCCGGAACAAGTGCTGCTACGCCAGCTCAAGCAATCATCTGCCTATCTCAGAGAATTAGCCGCGCTGAATGCCCACTACCCTGCCGTGCGCATACGAGCCATCAGCTTATTGGACAGCAAGAGTCTCGGAACCCTGGAAAGATTGGTCAAAAAGGAGGGGGATACAGAATTCGGTTTAGCGGCCCTGCATAGAATTGAAGCGTTACAAGAATAAGGCGGTTGTGCCATTTCTCACAAAATGTCTGAAAACCACCAAAAATACCAGGTTTTATAGATTTAAAATACCTTATAAATCAATAAAATAAATTATAATCATTGGCATTTAATTTGCTTGTTAGTGGTTGCCGGCTTGAATAATTAATCGGGAAGTTTGATTTATTTCAGACCGGAACTCTTTAACCACTATGAGGTATCAAGATGCCAGAAATAATTTTAATGTTCGCGATCGTAAGCCTACTCGCCGTTTATGTTGCTTCCAAATCAACTCTTAGCCGTTTTGGTCGTCGCACTGGCGATTCCGCTTCGTTTTCAAGTCATATTGACCCAGAAAACTTTTATAGCAATCAATTTATGCTGCAACTACGGCAGGAAATTGAGATCTCATTGTTTCCACAACCAACGGATTCAATGTTGAGACGCCATTATGAAACTCTGGTAGCCGCGAAATTGGAAGAACGTTTAGAGATGATGCCTCAATAAAGTCTGCTGAGCGCTAAGATTACCGATGACGGGATAATCAGATGATCTGTCAGTAATAGTAAGGGATGTAGCAATTTCGGCTGAGTTTCTGGACTTTCGGCGTTCAGATAAAACGAACAGCCGAAATTGCTGTTTACTATCTAGTCGGCTTTCCTTATTGAAATGGCATCACTTTAACTTTTATTGACTCATATTTAGACTGATCGACGCTAAAATCCAACACAAAGCAATGATGCCCTAATTTGCTTGAATTCATTAGTTAGCGTATTCAATTGATGTGATAGTAATCCCCTAACCGTTATCTCACCCCTTTTTGTATCCAATGCTTTACATATTCGAATATTGTAGGGTGATACCATAATTGTGACGGAAATACACCTTGTTTAACGTTTACTCGCTTTTCTTTTACATCATTTAGAGCCGCTTTCATTAGCTGAATTCCTTTGGCTATTTGATGAATTGGATAGGTATTAAAATTGTCACAATTATCAGTATGAATAGTATCCTGATACAACACCCCACCTGTATCTATACCTGGATCTACAAGGTGAACCGTGACGCCGCAATTATCTGAGTCTCCATTTGCCAGCGCCCAATACCCCCCATGCACGCCACGATACCTTGGCGTAATTCCCATGTGGGTGTTAATAAATGGAGCGTCAACAGAGGAAAGAACGCTTTTAGATATAATTCTTGTGCCATTAACAACAACAGCATCTGGATTGATACTCTTTAGTAAACTAATTACTTCCTCGCTATTAATACTAGCAACGTTCCTTATAAGATCATTTGGGAAACTTTCATCATTAAGTCCATAATTAGAAATGAGCTGTTTAATTCTGTTTTGAGATGTTTTGGCGAGCAATTTGTTAATTATCAAAAACAATAATTGCCCAGATGTTTTAATCATCCCTAGGTTTTTCACTCTTCGTTGAATCATTAATATACTTGACGGTTTTTCCTCAATAATTACGCATTCAACATTCGCATAAGTGGCTAAATCGTTAAACATTATTCTCGAAGATTGTCCATTTACACATAACATTACGATGCGGATTTTATTATTATCCATTTGCTGCTCCTGACAATTGGCAAAGTTCACCCATGTTCAAAGATACCATGCCGTGATTCTTCTTTAAATGATTATAGTGATTTAATATATTTTCAAGAAATTCAATATTTTCGTTGGTGTTGATTCCAAAATTATGTGGATGCCACCAAAGGTGAAATATTTTGTGGTTAATTGCGGCATCGTCCATCGCATTTCTTATTCTTTTCAATCTTAGCTTATCCAGAAAGGCTAGTTTATTTGAATACGGACGAAGAAAGCGACTTGCTGGAAAATTGAAAGGCTTTTCGTGGATACAATCTTTCAGATAGTATGTGTTATGCCCAGAAATATTAAAATATACATCAATCAAGCGAAATGCCCTCCGAACCTTGTTTTGACCTACCTCATCAGATGCCTTGTAAATCCAGCTTGATTCATTTCCTCTATAGCACTGCACCCCTAACTTGATAAGCGCGGATAAATATTCTGCATTCCATTGATTTCTGGGGAAAACAAGACTTTTTATCGAGACGCCTTTGCGTTTAGCGATCTCGATGGCTGCAGCAATATCTTCTTCAAATTGAGCAAGAGACTGCCCTTCTTCAAGACAGTAATAATGAGAAAAGGTATGTGTGCCAATCTCTTGTCCCTCGTGTTGCAAAATCAGTTCGAGAAGTTCTGGCGCAAAGTGATATAGGGTCTCAAGGGAGGATGCTTCCTTAATATATTGGTACGGAGAAAGTTCTTCTTTGTTGTATGCTGGCAACAGCTTTGGAATATTTTTAATTAGCTCGTCAGAATCTTTGAAGAATAGGAATCCTACCGTTGCCCAAGTGGCATGAATATCGTTATCAGTGAACACTCGCAACATCTCAGGCAAAGCGTTTCTGACCCCCTGAAGATTATATTTGTACTGCTCTATACTTCGTTTGTCTCTCAATCCCCAGTACAACTCGAAATCAAGAGACACTGTGAAAACGCCATGTTTTAGATTCATTGGATTGTCCTGTGTAGAGCTTACAAATTGTTATGAAATCGGCATATAGATACCGAGTCTAATAAACGGTCACGATAATAACATTAGCCGATGTTACCCTTGGTTAGCAAGCTTACATTAACCTAAAGGGGTCCTGTGGAAGAACCCCCAAAAGTGTTCGTTCTGAGCTAAGCCACTTTCCAGAAGTACCGTTTTAAATGTTTTTCAAGCTCATTTACCATCGCATCCATATCAATATCACCATTGCTTTTTCTAAAATTGTACTTGCCAGTAAA
>CANNKG010000285.1 GCA_947505105.1 Methylococcaceae bacterium
ATGATTTTAAACAATAGCTGTAGTTGAACGAGGATAGTTTTTAGCATCTATTATCAGTTAAATACAGCACTATTTTTAAAACTAGCCGAAGTCATAAATTCGGGGAATTAAAATATGACTAAAATTGCCGTATTTCGACAGCCTAGTCTCAAACCGTTTCATTGGCGTAAGAAAAATCCGTTGAACGCTTCTGAGGTCTACTGTACTGAATGTCATACCGCGTTACCTCATCATCAGAACGAACGGAAACGGGCTTTTTTGAACATGCATACCGATTATGTGGCCTGTGAAACGTGCCATTTCCGACCCGACGCACTGCGACTCGAATACGGCTGGTTTGATTATCAACTAGGGCGCTTGGCGCCACCAAATGCACAATTTTGGCATTCCGGTCGGACTCCCGAAGATAACACGCCAGTCGTTGTCCATGACGGCAAGTTCAAAATCATTCCATTACTTAATGGTCAACCAGTGAGCGTTTCGAAGGGACACGATTTGGCAAAAGCGATTTACGCCCAATGGAAACAGCTAAGTGCCGAGCAAAAGCCCGAATTCAAGGCCAAGTTGCATGGGCCTTTAAGTCCTAAAGGTCCACAATGCCAAGCTTGTCACGTAAGCGAGGCCGCTGCTCGGCTCCAAACCAGCCCCGGACAACGTGCCAAACCCATGCTTGATCTCAAAGCCCTTGGTGCGAACGCTCATCAGCAACAGGCTTTTGAAAATAACACCATTGCTGGATTTTTCGCGCGTTACCTTCCGGAGCATCAAACCGAGCAACCAGCGCCGGAACAGCAACGTGTGCGAATTACCGAATTTTTGAAATAATCCATGAATATTTGGCGCATGCTCCTGGGGCTGTTATTGCTCTGCTTGACTCTGGCGGTTCGAGCTGAATCGGTGCCGATTGTTGTCGAGCAGCAAACCTATGCGAGCGATTTTGAACAACCGACTTCAGTGGCGCTCGACGATCACCAACGCTTGTGGATAGTTGATGGCGGGAAGCATCGCGTGGTCGTGATGGACAAATCCGGAAAAGTTTTGTTTTCGTTTGGCGAGGGTCCAAATGGTCTGCATTTGCCGATGTTCATTAGTATTGCCGGGGAACGCGTGGCAGTCGCAGATTCAGGCCATCAGCGTCTGATGCTTTACGATCTGCAGGGTAGGCTGCAACGGGTCATTGAGCCGAAATTTACCCATCAGGCTGAGCGAAAGTACGAGCCTGCTCGACCTGTTGCGGTATTGCTTCAGGAGCAAAAGCTTTATTGGAGCGATCAAGCTAATCACCAAATCTGTTCGCTCGCGTTGGATGGGCCGCCGGACGTTTTGGCCGAGTGTTTAGGTCAGCGCGGCGAGGGTGTCGATGACTTTCAGTATCCGTTCCAGATAGCGGCAGATAGTGGTGGCTACCTGCATATTGTCGATGTGCTCAATGCGCGTATCAAAATTACTCACAGTAAAGGGCGAGTTTTTTCGGAACTGTCAGGTTTCGGCATCAAGCCGGGTCGCTTGTTCAGGCCCAATGGACTGGCTATCGACGATCAGGATCGCGTCTATGTCGCCGACAATTATTTTGGAACGATTTCAGTGTTTCAGCAGGGACGCTTTTTAGGAAAATTAAGAGATCAACAAGGTCAAGAACTCAAATTTGTCGCGCCAGCCGGTTTATTTTGGCGCGAGCAGCAGCTTTATGTCGCTGATGCTTTAGCCGGTAAAATTTATCGTTTACAACTCGCTACACAAGCACTAGCCCTTGATCAGACTAAAGCCAATGAGTCTGAGCCTGCGCTGTCGCAGAAAAATTGCGTGATTTGCCATCTCGAATGGAGCGACGTTAAAGTGACGCCTTCCAATGAAGTCAAGGCGGTGGCTTCGAGCAAGATGTGTTACAGCTGTCATAACGGTGTAATCATGGATTCGCGCTTACAGATTCCGCATGGTGGTCAACATCCGAGTGTCGACGATGCTGGTGCCGACAAAATTTCTCTCAAACACATGTTGGAACGTAAAGATAAGCTGCCGACCTTGTTTCCCTTGGCTGCCGATAAACAATTGCTTTGCAGCAGTTGCCATACTCCGCATAACAGTGCCGATAAGCATGAAACTCTTTATGACCACAACCAGAACGGTTGGCTTCGGGTGACTGCGCATAATGGCGATTTATGCGAGCGTTGCCATGAATCAAAGCAAAAGGGCACGCGTGAACGTGATCCGAAACTGCGCGGCCAAAATCATCCCTTAGGCCTTACCTTTGCGGAGCCGACAGAACCTAAAGCGCCGGGCTATGTTAAAGAGCAAAAATTGCGTACGGGTCTACCGGTTTCGCTCAAAGAGCATTTTGGCAGCCTCGATAGTCAAAAGCAGCTGATTTGTCAGACTTGCCATCAGATTCACGGCGGCGTTGGTAATGAATTGCTGACTCAGAGCCAGGAACATTCAGCTTTGTGTGTTCAGTGTCACGCTTCCAAAAATTCTTCCGACAAAAAAGACGCGCAGCGCAAAGGCTTGCATCCGGTCAACGTTAAATTGGAAAAACCGATTCAGCGCGACCGGGAAAAAATTACCCATGTTCAATGTCAAAGCTGTCATCAGGTGCATGATGCCAAAATGGGCACGCCATTACTCCCTGATCGTATCAAGGACCGCAATGAACTCTGCGCTGAGTGTCACCAGCAGCAACATGCCAAGGATCGTGAAGAGGCGCGGCATAAGGGCGTGCATCCGGTTAATTTCAGACTGGAAAAGCCGCTCAAATTTGGCCAAAAGCAGATTACTGAAATCACTTGCAGCACCTGTCATTCGGTGCATGAAGGAAGTCCAGGCACAGCAGCGCTGGTCAATCGGGTCAAGACTGCCGAGGCCTTGTGTGTCGATTGCCATAAGCGACAACATGCCGACGATAAGGATGACGCACGGAAGAAAGGTGTACATCCGGTCACGATCAACAAAACCAAGATTCGACAAGTTGGTTGTTTAAGTTGTCATTCGGTCCATCACGGCGTCAAGGAGACGCCGACCTTAGTCGAATCTCACCAAAACGGCGAATTGTGTGAGCATTGTCATCAACACAAACAGGCGGTAGTCGGTTCCGATCATGATCTGCGCATTACCGCCAAAAATCATCTTAATCACTATGCGCAATTACCCGCGGAATCCGGGGTGTGTGGAACCTGTCACAGCATGCATCAGCATGACGGGGCAGAGACTCAGCCAAAATTTCATCTCAATGCCGTCAACGCCTTGCAGATTATCGATGCCAAACGCGATCCGATTATATTCAAGGAAGACGCACTATGTCTTAACTGTCATCAACAGGAAGGTGTCGCCAAAGACAAACCGATCCGTCATTTCAAACATCCCTATAAAGATATGATCTTGCGTTCGGACAAGAAGGTGCTGCCGCTGCTAGATCAGCACGAACAGGTCAAGGAGTTCGGTGCTATCGCCTGTATTACCTGTCATGATCCACATGTTTGGAAAGCGCTTGAGAAGGCAGAAATTCCTACCTGGACGCAGAATAGGACCAATCAAGAGGGTACGATGGTGAACAGTTTTCTACGCCGCAAAGATCCCAAAGGAACGTTTTGTGTCGATTGCCACGGGATTGAAACGCTGCCTAAGTATAAATATTTTCACGACCCGAAACTGGTGCGAGGGCTTGGGGTGGATTATTTACAGTGAGATGATCGGCTTAATCGCTCACTTTTTGACACACGTAGTGAATGGTTAAGCCTCAGTTTATTTTGTGAAATAGCTGTTAGTGACGATGTATTTTTCAAAATACTTTTTTTGCAGTTGTCTATGTACTCATGGTTCGCCCATTTTGACACTCAGTTTTCCTAATTCCGGCGTAAGTCCCAAGTAGGTTTCCGCCGAAAATCCTATCAATGCCAGAATCCTTATTTGCACATCCGTTAACGGCGTCATGCAGTAGTGATCTGAATCATTAAA
>CANNKG010000286.1 GCA_947505105.1 Methylococcaceae bacterium
CATGATTTTAAACAATAGCTGTAGTTGAACGAGGATAGTTTTTAGCATCTATTATCAGTTAAATACAGCACTATTTTTAAAACTAGCCGAAGTCATAAATTCGGGGAATTAAAATATGACTAAAATTGCCGTATTTCGACAGCCTAGAGTGATGGTCTTTATCTAAAGCCAGCCAACTCTGAATATGCAACTCTGAAAATACCTGCTTCCGACTTTTTGATTACGCTGGATGCGGATAGCGTCCTACTTCCTGAATATTCATTATTATTAGTCAATGAAATGCTGCGACCCGGTAATGAAAAGCTTGCGGTTTTGCAGACACCTTACAATTCTTTTCCAAATGGGAAAGAATTATTGGAAAGAGTTGCAGGTGCAACTACAGATATTCAATACTTGATTCATCAAGGTTTCACTCAATTTAATGGTACCTATTGGGTTGGTGCCAATGCTATGTTGCGCCCGGAGGCTCTCCATCACATCAAGGAG
Source organism: Methylococcaceae bacterium (assembly GCA_947505105.1). GTDB lineage: Bacteria > Pseudomonadota > Gammaproteobacteria > Methylococcales > Methylomonadaceae > SXIZ01. The sequence continues at coordinate 487 of CANNKG010000286.1, forward strand.
GAAATCGAAGAACGTGGTTTTCGAGTTCCGGTTTTTATCCAAGATCGTACGGTTATTGAAGATACCGAATCAACAGTCGATTTGGTCAGCAAGGGCTGGAAACTCGCTAACTATCCAGAGCGATTGGCATACAGCGCCACGCCACCTGACTTCGGCTCATTGCTGATTCAGCGCCAGCGTTGGGCAAATGGTGGATTGATTATCCTACCTAAACTCATCAAGTATATTTTCAGACAACCTTATACTTTGACTATATGGATCGAAGGTTTTTTTCGTGTTCATTACCTAGCTTCAATCGCGGCTTTGAATATAGGAATGGTGATTGTATTGGGACATTATTTTGAATCCAGTATTGAGTCAACTTGGCTGCTTATTACGGCCGCGCTTCCTTATTTTTATTTATATGCTCGAGATCTCCGTTACAACGGATATCCTATGAGCGATGTAATTAGGGTATATGCTTTAAATTTGTTATTGATTCCGATCAATCTCAGTGGCGTTGCCAAGTCTATTCAGCAAGGATTCTCAGGGCAACGAATTCCTTTTGTAAGAACACCTAAAGTTCTTGGACGAACCAGCGCGCCTCTTTTTTTCGTTCTTGCTGAGTATGGATTGTTAGGTTGGTGGATAGTAGGTTTCGGTATCGATATTACTCATGAAAGATGGATGAGTGCAGTATTTGCGTTCTTAAACGCTAGCTTATTAAGTTATGCCATAGTTCGTTTTATTGGTCTACGAGAAAGTTGGGAGGATATCTGTTTGGCGCTTCCTTTTCTACAGTTCAAGTTTAAGAACTCTAAAAAATCATCTATAACGCAAATTTCTGACAAGCAATCCGTCTATACGGCCAAGCCTTGTATAAGAAAAATCAATGAACGTTAGTGCCCGTCCACGAATAACTGTAATGGTTTAATAAAGCCGGACACTTCTAAAGACAGATTTATAATGTCAATAGAGGTGAAAAATGAATAATCAACTAAAACATAAACGACCTAAATATTCGCTGGAATTTAAAGATGAATTTAGACAGTCGTATGGTTCGCGGCGATTATCTAATGAATTAAGAAAAGCAGGCTTCAATATGGGTCGTTATCAAACTCGTACATTAATGAAGCGATTGGGCTTGATAGTGCGTTACCCCAAGAAATTTAAAGTGACGACAGATAGCAATCATAATAATGCGATTTCACCTAATAGGTTGAATCGAAAATTCGATGTCATGGTACCCAATAAGGTCTGGACGACTGATATTACCTACGTGTGGACGCTGGAAGGCTGGTTGTATGTGGCGATTGTCATGGATTTGTTTTCCAGGCAAATTGTGGGATGGGCTATTGATGATCATATGCGCACGCCATTATGTATTTCAGCTTTAGAGATGGCATTTTGGAGACGAAAACCGGCACCAGGGCTACTGCATCACTCCGATCGAGGCAGCCAATACGCCAGTGATGAATACCGTAAACATCTGAATATAATGAGAATGACGCAAAGTATGAGTCGTAAAGGCAATTGTTGGGACAATAGTCCTACTGAACGTTTTTTTCGTAGTATGAAATATGAGCAATTAAACTACGAGCGATTTAGAACTAAAGAGCAAGCAAAATTGAGTGTGATTGATTATTTGGCGTTTTACAATGGGAAACGATCCCATTCAAAATTAGGTTATCAGTCTCCAATAATTTTTGAACGTGAGTTTTATAGCAAAGTGGCTTAGATAGTGTCCGGTTTTACTTGACCATTACAATGAACCATGGTTATGTTTTCGATACAGCAATATTCGGTAAATTCTTGTGCATAATTAGCACGATTGCCGCAAAAGTCGTAGACAGTATTAACCAGTAGGAATAGCGTAAATCAGCAGTGGGGCCAATAAACCAATACGGAAAAACATAGACTAAACCAGACACTGAAGCCATGGTGACAGGCAATATTTTTCGCCGCACGGAAATCACAAGCAGCACGGTAGCGAGCACACACCAAAACCATGGTTTTAATATAAAACTAGATTCGAACAAGTTTATATACCAAGCGTGAGCCAGAATTAAAGCATTTGGTTGATGTGAAATACCGAACGCATTTTGTATCACTGTATTGTAAAGATAGAAATAGGCCTTTGACTCACCGATGCGCAGAAACTTTGCAAAAAAAGCGCTTCGATGCTCAATATAGATGCGAGGGTTGTCTAGTACTGTATGCAACCAAATTTTTGGCAACATTGCTGCTTTCGCAGAATTGTAATGTAAGGGTGGCCTGGGATTTGCGAAATAAGCAAACAACGGATCATTCCACATAGGCGTATAGGCTGCGCATATATCGCTGGTGTTCATATTAGCGTTTACGAATTCTGTTGGTATCAAGTTTTGGCCTGTTCCGCATCCTACTGCCGCCAAATCATGCAAGATAAGAATCTGCCAAGGGGACGTCACTTCGGCCCGCAGTACCTTATAACTCACCTGTGCGAGCAGAACCACTGAAAAGACCCCCGCCAAAACCGTGGATATTAAACAGATTCGATAATTCCACTTGGGGTATCGCAACATAAACCACCAGTAAATCAGTGGTAACGCCGCCGGTAAACCGTTCCATCGCATTCCAATCCCATATAAGATCAATACCAATACGCTCAGATTCGGCTTTCGCTTATCTGTATGTGCACATAATAAATTTGCAGCCGCTGCAAGATAAGCGACGGCTAAACCAACATCTTTCCAGATCACGCCAATAAAATTTAACGTACAAGGCAGCAACCCAAAGAGTAACCACAACCACCAAACATGACTACCACGGCGCCAAGCCATATCGGCTAGAATAAATAGACTCCCCCAATAAAATCCCAGTTGAAGAAATAACATTCCGAAAGGTCCATGGATTAGCGTATTAAGTACCGACCAAACAGCGGCCATCAAAGGTGGGTGCCAGTCAGTAAAGTGTAAACTCAAACTTTCGGCAAATTGGTTAATAGAGTCGGGCGACATAAATCCTGGATAAAACGCCAGCAAGCACACTATAAACAACATTATCGACGGTATCCACGCGGGCGAGACAAAGATATTCGATTTTGTTTGAAGGGTATTGGGCATAAGTCGCTCGCTTGCCGGTAAAGTTTGATGAGTCATAAAATAATTATGCAGTCTTTGAATCAAGCTATCTGTTAATCTTCTCATATCATTGATAGAATTATACTTTATAGCAGCTTTTTTTTGGTTTTGGGTATGCATTCACGTAGCTTTTTTAAAGAATTATTACATTCCTCATCATATTCGTGAATTGGAATGTGCTTGTGAGCAGGACAAACAGCAATGGGCCAAAGAAATGCAAGACTTGTTACACACTATCCTGCACGATGTTTATGCGCAGGGTGGAGCATTACCGGAAAAAGACGCTATTCATTATACGGAG
>CANNKG010000287.1 GCA_947505105.1 Methylococcaceae bacterium
GTCATTTTTACTTTTACTTGGAGAGTTAGCTCTGCGCCATCATAGGCAATAACTTCCGCTTTCATTTTTCATTCCGTGACACAAAAGCTTAGTATAGCCAGTTATGACATTAATTAAAATCAGCACCCATCCTGCCGATTTCTGCGACCTCAAAAATTTGATCATCGATTAAAAACTTCTCCGCATTTATGCCAATGGCGTTAATAATTCTGCGCGTGTATTTCCTGACTCTAAAGATAGTCTTCAAATCCAACATGCTCTCAATGTACACGTCGTGTAGCTGTGGCAACAGTAGCGGTGAAAACGTCACCATAAACAAGGAAAAGTTAGCCGCATTGTTCACTTGCCCTTGCTTGATGTGGCTAAATCGCCAATTGGGTTAGGTCTACTAACTTTTTGCTGTATTTCCGAAAGTTTGAAAATATGCAAACATAACAAATTGATTTATATGGGTATGTGTTGTCAATATTCTCCAGAGAAAAAAACAGCATTTTACCTATACCACCTACACCAAATCGGTACAGACCATGACTATCAAGCCTTGTAGCCGGTATAGGTGCTTTTTTTCGAGGTAGAGGTTAAACACCAACCTACCCCATGAAAGCATCCTTTATTGGTATAGGTTTGGTAGAGGTTATTATTAATTTTTTTATACCTATACCATCTACAAGCCCCTAGTTTGTTGGTGTTCTTGCAAAATGGTATAGGTGGTATAGGTTTTTTAGATTTTTAGCACCATTTCATCTTTCGATATTCCCAAATATTTGTAAAATACCTCCCCCACCACTACCGCTTCCGGCAACTCGTAAAAAACGCCTTCACCACGATCAGAGCGACCTATAGCTTCAAATTTAAGCTTTGACAGCAATTTACCAAGTGAACTTCGACACGAAGCCTTACTAATTTGGTGTCCTTCGGAAATATTCCATAGATGAAACTTATCGACCAAGTCAGTTGCAGAAATTCTACGCACACCTCCAAACGGATCATTACTGGTAATTTGCTCATAGAAAAACTGATTGACTCCAGCCAAACTACTTAGCTTTTCATCGATCAAAGCTTTGGTTTGTGGGCATTTGTAAGGGCTGAATTCGGAAATATCAACTTCTAACAGATAATGCAGCAATTTTGACGACCCTCCATCGTTGATCCATTCTCGCAGTCTTTTAAAATATTCAATGTCCTGTGCTTTTTCGTCACTCGGTTCAAGAACAAAATATCGACGCTCCCTCAATCCCGCATTAATTACTCGTCCACGATTGCTGGCAAAAATTAATCGGCAATAATTTGGTAATGGCTCCACTTCGAGACCTTTACGCTCCATGTTTACGGTGGTTTCACTGATGATACTTTTAAGTTTGTCGGAAACTTTGGGGTCGGTTAAATCAACCTCGTCAGCAAAAATTAATAGCTTGTTGGCGACCACACCATTGAAGCGCCCTGCAACATTTCCCGCACCATTGATCTTTGAGGCATGACTTCCGAATATTTGCAACACTGGCTCAACCATCGTTCCTTTTCCTGTCCCTTCAACAGATTTCAATACAACGGCCACATTAGGTTTTTCATCAGGCCTCTGTACGGCATGAGCCAGCCAGCCGCATAAATAGTTGTAATTTGCAATATCACCAGCGCAGACCACATTGAGTAAATGGTCCAAATAAATAGCACAATCCCCCTTCACTGGATTTACTCGATAACCTTGGAAAAAATTAAAAACTCCAGCCGGGCATTTGCTCACTACTGGATAAAACCCAGTACCATTCGGCATGTAATTCTTACTCCCCCATTCAAGCCATGCTTGAGCTGGATTTTTCTTGGCAATTTTGGGCTTATGAATGAATGCGGTTTTAAACTCATTTAACGATTCAAAGGCAAACGATTCTCCTTGCACCTGACAGTGTCTAAGGCTGATGACAACGTTTCTTCCACCAACAATGGCATGCGTATGACGCCTATTAATTTCCATTAACACCTCAATATCAGATTCAGTTAAGTGGGTTCCGTCTGGCAATTCTGTATGCAGTGGCATTTCAGCTTTGTCTAAATTTATCCCTTTCATTTCAGACCACCTGATGTGAAATAATCGTTGAAATCTTGACCAGGCTCAGGACATACCAAATACTTTCCACCAATGGCTAACGCTGCACATCTTGCTTTGCTTTGACCAACACCAGATAAATCATGATCCGCCATAATGATAATTTCAGCTTTCGGATTGCGCCTCCTGACCACTTTGGCGACTGATTCAAGATTACCAGCATCGAACGCGATAAAAGTTTGCTCGCCGGTATGTTCGTTAATTGACGCCGCTGTTGCAAAACCCTCAGCAATTAAAAGGCGCTCGGTTGGCTTACCTATCCACCAGAAACAACTCTTTTTCTGACCGCCGGTTAAGAATCTTTTTGAGCCATCTACATTGATGAATTGCAGATTGACTAGCTCAAAATTGGCGTTCAGGATCGGGATAATCAACGCGCCATGTTGATTGATTCGAGTCCTATGAGGATTGATTTTCTTCAGCGTAAGATAGGGATGCTCAATTGATGGTTTGGCGTTTTGCCAGACATAACGCGCCTTGCTTGCTGCCTGTTCATGTTTGGCGACTTCTTCGACTTGTCGCTTAACTTCGTCGGATCTACGCTGCTCAGCAAAGTCTCGGCGCTCTGCTTCTGTTAATCGTTGGGTATAACCTTGGAGCTTCCAAAGAATGGGCTTGTCGTGTTGCTTCCAATCTTGGTAGCATCCTGCCGCCCGTCCATCAGTGTGCAGCCTATAAAATCCATTTAACTTTCCATCAATTTTGAAGCGATGTGGCGCACCATCGGGAATAATTACGTCAGGTGGGGGTATGTCATCTTCAAACATGGCAGTTTTAAATTGCTCAACAACATCAAATTGGCTGAGGGCTTGTGTTACGTCGTCACGACGTTGAAAACTATTGTTCATATCTGTCTCAATGGCGGATATGATAAGAGCAAGTCCTGTGTTAAAATTACTTTGTCAGTTCAGGAAACGCCGTTATCACAGAGCCGCCGTTAAATGATTGTTAACGTGCGGCTTTCGGCTATTTAATCCCTTCAATTGCTTTCTGAAGTTTCTCCAGTGTAAGCCTTAAATCACGGGTGTCGTGAATGGCGAAGCGAATTTTGTCGTCAATAAAAACCTCGCTATCAGTCTGAAAAATATCCCCGACTGAATAAGAAGTATTAATGAGGTTGATCTCCAACGATTCAATAAGTTTTGCGATTTCAGCGTATTGATTTGCAATATTCATAGCGCACCTCCAGCAACCCAATCACTCTGCATCGGAAGCAGTTTTTTAACTGACTCACTGAAAAGAAGCGTTGATCCTTTTTGGCCGATCACGGTTTTTGATTGCGGCGTTGGCCGATAAATAATTTTATCTGGCTGAGGAATGGCGAGTTGTTCCAGCTCTCCGATTTCGACCAAATACCTGAAGTACTGATACGCTTGCGAAGATGCGATACCAATAATTGCTGACAGTGTTCGCTTGTCCTTCGGTTGTCGACGCTCCATTTGGGTGAGTTCGCCTAATGCCCAACGGGTTTGTTGCTCTGCGTCATCCTTTGCTTTAATCAAATCTTCAATGCTTTGAGCGTTGATTACGGCGTCAAAAGTCCTGATTACAGCCAACGCATATCGTGCGCTGATCCACATTGAATAGGAGTAAATAAGCTCTTTACAAGCGTAAGTTCCACCGTATCGACCCTTTAGGTAACTCGCAAAAAATATCCCCCTCTAATTTTCATCAGAGCGTCACTATAACTGATGTATCCTACGGGGATAATTTTACCTATCAAAACCGAAATGATCAGCTTATCAAAAAAACACATCACTACGATTAAAGATGCTGCGAAA
>CANNKG010000288.1 GCA_947505105.1 Methylococcaceae bacterium
GGCTCGCCATAATGACGTGGAAATGTGGGAAAAAGATAACATTCCTTACACTGTTCGAAAAAAACGCCAAGCTTTTTTCAACAATATTGCAAGCCAAAAATCGGGAGTAAAATAACTGGGACAGAGGGACTTATTTCGACAGCCTAGCTCCAGACTCCTCAATGAGTAAAGTGATTTCTTTACTATCTTCATAGCTGCTAAAAATTCTGACTTTACCCGAAAGAATCACGTACAGCGAATTAGTTTGATCACCTTCGTTGATAATGGTTGTTTGTTTTGAAAATTCAACGGGTACGGCTTTTTGAGCCAAAGCCAGTATTATCTCATCAGGTAATTTTGTAAAGAACGGGACTAACTTGAGCGTTTTGAAGACAATTTCTAACATGATGGTATCGTATGAGTTGATGTAGCAATAGATGATCGATTGACATAATTGTCATTATGCGGGGTCTGGATGATGTTGCATTCAGATAGATCAATTGATTTTAATAAACCTATAGATAGTATTGTTGCATAAGTTTACGGCTTACCAAAGCCTAATCTGATGATAAATGTTCTGGAAATCTTGGCATAGAAGTTTAGCTGAGCAACTTACGGCAGCGTGCCGAGGATAAAGCAACAAATTCCTGTAATTTTTAAACTGAATCACCTAAGATAGTGCAAGTTAATTTCCCTTGTGTTGAAGGAGATGTGCATGTCTAAAGATCAAGAGTTCTTGCCTGTTGCGGGTGGCGGCTTGTTGGATCGGCGCTTATTTTTAAAGCGAAGTTTATCGTTTTCGACGGCAGTACTGATCGCACCGAATGTCCTGGCCGACACTGAAGACACGCGTTCAGCGTGGATGCAAAAACCAGGAGCGCCATTTTCGAATTATGGACAGCCATCTCCCTATGAACAAGCGACGATTCGTTGGACCATGGGGAATTCCATGGCGCCGGGCAATGGCGTTTCCTGGACGCCGCTGCATAAACTCGAAGGGATGATTACGCCCAGTGGTTTACATTTCGAACGTCACCACAATGGCGTTCCCAAAATTGATCCGAAACAGCACAAATTGTTGATTCATGGATTGGTGAATCAGTCTCTGGTATTCAGCATGGATGACTTGTTACGTTATCCGATGCAATCCTGTTACTGTTTTATCGAATGTGGCGGCAATAGTAATGCCGCGTGGCGAAGTGAACCGATTCAGACCGAACTTGGTTATTTTCACGGGATGGCTTCTTGTAGTGAATGGACAGGCATTCCGCTTCGATTATTATTAGCCGAGGCCCATGTCAAAGGCCGGGCCAAATGGTTGATTGCGGAGGGGGCGGATGCTGCCATGATGAATATCAGTCTACCACTTGATAAAGCGTTCGATGATTGTATTTTGGCGATTTATCAGAATGGCGAACGCATTCGTCCTGAGCATGGTTATCCGTTACGCTTGATTGTGCCGGGTTGGGAAGGTGTCGTTAACGTCAAGTGGTTAAGACGACTGCATCTCTCAGCAATGCCTACCATGGCACGGAATGAGACTGCCAAATACACTGAATTGCTGCCTTCCGGAAAGGCCCGACAGTTTTCGTTTGTGATGGAGGCTAAATCACTGATCACTCAACCGTCCTATGGTTACAAACTGGAGCAGCATGGACTTTATCAGATCAGTGGTTTGGCGTGGAGCGGTCGCGGCAAAATCGTTAAAGTCGAAGTGTCGGCTGATGGCGGTAAAAGCTGGGCTGAGGCTGAATTACAGAGCCCAGTGCTCGCAAAATGTTTTACGCGCTTCCGTTTACCCTGGCAATGGCAGGGGCAAAAAGCGGTTTTGAAAAGTCGAGCAACCGATGAAACCGGTTATGTGCAACCTGAACGAGATGTCCTCCTTGCCGAGCGTGGCGAGCATGGCTATTTTCATTACAATGCGATTGTGAGTTGGGAAGTATCAGCGGAAGGGGGAATTCGTCATGTCTATGCGTAACTGTTTTTGGGGACTAATGATGGTCGGCGCTTTTTCGGCGCAAGCTGAAGTCCTCACGCCACATTTAGGAAAGCCGGCCTCAAAGGAATTATTGTCCGCTTGGAGTAACGATATTTTTCCCGATGGAACCGGGTTGCCAGCAGGACAAGGAACGGCAGCGCAAGGGAAAGTGGTGTATCAGCAATATTGTCAAAATTGTCACGGCCCGGAAGGAAAGGGGGGGAGCGCCGATGAACTGGCGGGCGCTGCGCATGGTTTGAAAGATAATCCGCCGGACAAAACAATTGGAACGTATTGGCCGTATGCGTCGACGGTGTTTGATTTTACTCGGCGTACTATGCCATTGGATCGTCCGGGTGTGTTGAGCAATGATCAGTTGTATGCGGTCACCGCCTATTTACTGCATTTGAATAATTTGCTGGATCAGGATCGAGTGCTGAATGCTGAAACCTTGCCAACAATACCGATGCCTAATCGGGATGGCTTTGTCAGTAACTACCCAGATGGAAAATAATTAAGGGTTACGCTTATATTTTTTGCTTTGATTACTATAATTTGGAAGACGATAATAAATCTCCATATTTGCGAATATTCAGAGATAAACGAGAAAAATGGTTCACAACCTTGAGTGTACTGATTCTATATTTCGTAAATCATTAATTTATATAGCATTAAAATAATTTATATGGCATCTATAAAAATTTCCGACTTGTCTATTCTATTGATTGAACCCTCATTAACCCAATCGAAAGTCATTATTAAACATTTAGAAAATGAGGGGATTTTTAGAATCGAAGGCGTTGCTTCAGGTGACGCGGCATTACTTGAATTACAGACCTATCAACCGGATTTAATTATCAGTAGTTTATATTTGCCAGATATGACTGCGACTGATTTGATCGTGCGTATACGAACGATCGACAAGTGTCAGAACATTCCATTCATGTTGATCTCAAGTGAAACTAAGCTTGATGCGCTTGATCCGATCCGCCAAGCCGGAGTGGTCGCCATTCTGCCCAAACCTTTCGAATCGCAAGATTTGAGGCGGGCGTTGCGGGCAACTCTCGAATTTATTGATCCCGAAGAAGTCACGCTAAAAAATTTCGAAATTAATACGCTTAGAGTCTTAGTGGTTGATGATAGCGCTATGGCTAGAAAACACATTATCCGGGTCTTAAGCAATATGGGGATTGAACAGATTGTTCAGGCCGAAAATGGTCGGGTAGCGCTTGAAATCTTTAGTCAAGCTAACGAAGCGTTTGACTTGATTGTCACGGATTACAATATGCCGGAGATGGATGGGCAAGTGATGGTCGACACGATTCGGCATCAGCTTAAAAATACTTACATCCCGATTTTAATGGTCACCAGTGAACAAAATGAGACTCGCTTGAATAATGTTCAAAAGTCAGGGGTGTCTGCGATTTGCGATAAGCCTTTTGAACCTGCGACAGTCAAGGAAATGCTGTTCAGGATTCTGGATGAGCAATCGTTGTGATCAAGCGCGGTTGTTGGGTGAGATAAATATTGAACGCGTGCTCAGGCAAGGGTTTTGAAAATAAATAACCTTGACCATAATCGCACCCAGCAGATTTTAGCAGTTCGCATTGCTCAAGGGTTTCAACGCCTTCGGCAACTACTTTCAGATCTAATTTATGAGCCATTACAATAATGGCTTCACACAGCACCATGTCGCTCGATTTGGGGGTTAAATTGCAGGTAAAAGATTTGTCTATTTTTAAATAGTCAATATGGAATTTTTTGATATATAGACTTTCATAAATTAAATTTCCGAAAATACGAAAATTCCCTCTTTTGTCGGTATGCTTGACGCCATAAGAAAATACCGCCAAAGGAATGCTTGAATGATAGCGCTCACCTTCTCCAAACTGATTTTAGAAAAACTGAAAGAA
>CANNKG010000289.1 GCA_947505105.1 Methylococcaceae bacterium
CACTAAAATCAGGGAGATATTATGATTTTGATCCGGTATATGTGACTGGAGTAACCTTCTACCGTTCTTCAATGGACGGTAAGAAATTTGTCGGTGGATTGGAGTAATTCATCAGCCGACCAAATTCAAATATAGGTTCAAAATTATGATCGCGCCATTTACTACCGCTGAGCAAAGCGGACGATACACCTTAACCCGGCCTGTCAGTCAGGAAGAAATTCTGGCAATGGCCAAATGTCTGATCCAGCGACGCTTTAATCGGGGCAGGGCATTAACGTCTCCTGCAGCGTCGAAAGAATACCTGATGCTGCAACTGGCAACTTTAGAGCATGAAGTGTTTTGTAGCTTGTTTCTAGACAACCGACATCGTGTGTTGGCATTTGAAACCTTGTTTGTTGGGACGATTGATTCTGCCAGTGTTTATCCACGGGAAGTCTTAAAACGTACCTTGCAATTGAATGCTAAAGCGATGATCTTTGCCCATAACCATCCGTCTGGCATCTCAGAACCCAGCATCGCTGATCGAGAAATTACACGGAAATTGATCGAGGGGTTAGCCTTGATCGATGTTCGGGTTCTTGATCATTTCATTGTGGGCGGTGATTCAGTCGTTTCATTTGCTGAAATGGGATGGATGTAGATTATTCCACAGTCAAAAATTTAAGACTCAATTTGCTTGCTTAGAGGTAGATTGAGTTTTTTTGATGAAAATATCTAAATGCCGCAAGAAGGAAAAATGCGCAGTATTTGTATACATATTGATATTGATCTGAGTCAATGGTAATCACAGCGCTTCTATATTGATCATACAGTTGGATAAAGAGCGATGGCGCGAATGCTCAATTTGGGAAATATTTTGAGTTGGTCATTAATAGTTTCAATAATGCTACGTTTCTCAGCAAAATTTTATCGAATAGGGCGATGACTTTGGACTTCATATTTTTTTTTGAGTTTGGTGATCAATTCAACATCACCGATGGCCAAGAGTTCTGTGAGTTTTTTTGAAATATAACCTTTGTCGCCAAAGAGTTTGCCAATAAATTCCTTGGTCATTTTGGGCACAGGAACCCGGTCATCAACATTGCCTCGTTGCACTTGTTCCAGTGTCGTTTACGTTGATTTGCTTTAGCCGATTTTAACTAAGCAGTAATGAAACATGCTCGTTTGTCTTCTTTGACGGTATCCGAAAACAATCAACCTATGCAGTCTTCGACGAGCGGTAAATGACAAGTACAGCCAAAGTATTGCGCATGCTTGGTTCAACAATCGTACAATAGAACACATATTTTCTATGTACGGTACGGAAGTTTTTATGACCAATCATAATTCCCGTTAATTTCAAACATTTCAGTGGTATGGCAACACGATACGAAAAATTAAAACTTAACTTTCTGTAGCTTTAGATTGTATATTTTTCTGGTTAACAATGTGAAATGGCAACGATTAATAATAATTTTTTTGGATTTTATAAATAACTTAAATTTTATAGTCTATATTTTATGATCAAGATCTCCTTTTTTTCGATAGGGGTGATTTGATTCATTTTCTATTTACAGAAAATAATCTCAATTGAGGGCTTACGCATTAACATAGTTACTTGTAGACAACTTAATGGGTAATACAGCATCAAATCGGCAAAGTTATTATATTATATTGATTTTTATTGTTTTTTACTATTCGGATTAATGCGTAAATTCTAGGGTGTGTTTTAAATTAGACATTGTTTGCTCAACTAGAGCTATTCCTTTTTTGTTGAATGATTCTCTCATGAGGCGAATTGTGTAGTGATATTCTAAAATGAATTTGACAATCACGAAAATTATTGATTATAAAGTTGCTAATTCCGCCATTTGCAAATCAAGCACACAAATTGCCCTATGATCCAAAATATGAAATTAAACTCGGTCTCTATTTTTAAACTTGATTGGAGAATTATCTCATGACAAAACCTAATTTTAAATTGATCCTGCTAAGTGGCGTGGGGTTATTATGCGGAAGTGAAGCGATATTTGCAGATCTCCAGAGTGCTTTAACTCTAGTAGATCAAACCGGTTTGCCACAATCTATCGGCTCCGGACTTATTGGTGAAACGACCTATTTTACGGATCCTGCTGCCAATCCTCAGCCCGGAGCTGAAACTTACTATTACGTTCCAAATGGTGGTCCGCGTCAGGATATCTATAAACTGTCGGCATCTGATCCTAAAGATGGCTCAGAAAATCCTGCTGTTTACCAAGCATTTTGTAATGTTGTTGAGACCGCAGGGTGTCAATCGGCCAGTAAGTATGCCACCGGTGCCACTAGTTTAGCTACCACATCGTCTTCTGCTGTCCTTTCAAATACCATTCAACGCACGATTATTGATCCGGTGTTCCAGACTCGAGCTCAGCTTGGAAAAGACCCTACCTATGGAAAGTTGCATGTTTTGCTGGCAGATCTAAAATACGAACATGCGGAGTTTAGAAATAATAATAATGCGGGTAATGTGGGTGGCTTTACGATCGGCACTACCTATGACTTTAATAAAAATTATTCGATAGGGGCAATCATTCCCTATGATTATCTTGATTTTAATAATTTCTATTCCCATCGAACTGGTTTAATTGGCTATGCCAAAGGACGATGGGATTTAACGAAAGGTCTTGAATTATCTGCCTCTGTTAATGCTAACTATCTTTATACCGATACGACCAGTAGGACAGAGTATCAATATGTGACCCGCCTACATACTTACGGAGGTGGCTTTAGTACTCGTCTTGGCTATGATAATGGTGGAGACTTTTTGGCTGCGGTCAATTTTACCATTCAGTATAACGAAGACGGCATTTCTGCACCGGATAACGGTCAATATTTGATTAAAGTTGGCCCTTCGGTCGGTTATCGCATCGGCAGTAATGCGGTTGTCAAAGTATTCGGACTTTGGAACAAAGATATCACTGATTATCAGCTCGCTTACAATAAATCGAAAGATACTGATTATTTTGATGTTGGCCTTGAAGGCGCTTACTACATTTCGGATAGCTGGCAGATCAAAGGCGGCTATAAAAAAGCTTTAGGCTTGCAATCATTTGATGCCGACAGCTTTTACATAGGGTCGTCAATTAGTTTTTAAAGAGTCGCTATCATCAAATTGACTTAACTAATCTGTTTTTAAAAGGTTTTTTAAAATGAATACATTAAAGACGTACCTTATCCAAAAAATATGCGAAATCATGCAAATTAAAAAGACTTTGCTATGGATCGTTGTCTGTGTCATCGGATTGCTTGGCAATAATGGTGCTTTTGCGGCCTGTACAGATAAGGATGCCGTAAGTGTCTTGCAGCAATATTACTTTGCAACAATTACAACAGGAAAGAAACTAGAAAATGGCACTGTCAATGTAGCAAATGGTTATCTGGCACCCCTAACTCCTGTGGCAGTGTGTTCCCATACTATTGCGGTGGCTTATAACGCCAGTTCACAGACGATGGCGGCGATTATTGATGGTAGTCCAGTCACGCCACTTCCACTTAATGAATATAAACAAGCATTTGAATCACTGGCAAAAGTTACCCCAGATACGTTTAATTATGATGGATTAAGTCCTACCGGAAAAACCATTTGGACTGGTGTGCGTGAAAAATTAGGAATCGCTCCCTCAACACCGACTTGCCAAGCACCACAAGTCTTACAAAACGGCGCTTGTGTAACTCCTGCACCTACTTGTCAAGCACCACAAGTCTTACAAAACGGCGCTTGTGTAACTCCTGCACCTACTTGTCAAGCTCCGCAAGTCTTGCAAAATGGCGCTTGTGTAACTCCTGCACCTACTTGTCAAGCTCCGCAAGTCTTGCAAAATGGCGCTTGTGTAACTC
>CANNKG010000290.1 GCA_947505105.1 Methylococcaceae bacterium
ATTACCCAAGCTTCGAACCGTTCAAGATGGCTATTGTAAATTGCCTGAACAACACCCATACAAAACATAAGTCTGCTCTTGATGCGTTGCTAACGTTACGCTTTCAGCTTTTTGAAAAAGCTCAATTCTTGACCGGGTGAAGTATACCTCCACCAAAAGAGATTAATTATGTCTAACTCGATCTTCAAGCTTTTTCAGTTTGAGTTTGATGAGTCCAGATAAATTAAGGTATTCTCATTATTGATTCAGGGTGATCGGATTTGACTTTTAATTTCACTAGAATTTCAATTACTTATATTTTAAATAAGCGTTATGTGCGAAATACTTTACATTGATTCATAACGATTTTTCTGCATAGCGCGATTGCCCTAATTATTGATTGTAGGTGTAAAACGAGGAAGGCCATCTCACTAAAAATTGAGCTATTAAAATCAAGTCGACAGAAGCATAAAAATGTCAGAAAAAGCTAAAACTATGGCTTTATTTTGCGCATCATATTGACTTGTAATTGGTTTTAGGAAATCAAATGAGGTGACCCTGGTAAGACGAGTAGCAGCGCTTGCCCTCTAAGTCCAGTTTAACGGACTTTCAAGAAATCAATAATTAGAAACTTGAAGATAGAATCTAACGTATTCCGGTTGAATTTCTCGGCTTACAACAGGGCAGTTTACCGTTTACCGCAATATTTGAATAATTCAGACACCCGAAATGGCTCAAATAGTGAGCCGTTCAGGTAGTCTGTCCAGCACTTCTATTACTAATGTACTGAATAGTTTGAACACGCCACACTTTAATCAATCAGCCTATGGTGATTAATGAACAAATTAAAAATCTCCACAAAAAAACAAGTACAAACCTCACATACCCATCCCCTCCCTTTCGTAACCAAAGCTAGGCTCTAAGCCAAAACTTAATGCTAACTCCTGATCCAATGTTTTCTGAACAATTTGACGCTCCTTTTCGATTCTCGATGTACTCCAGCCATTTTTTTCCGCCTTGACCGCAAACTCGCACCATTTTTTCGTTTCTGCCGCCTTCATGTCATTAATTTTATCAAGCGATTTTTTGTCTATAGGGACATAACGGTCATCTTTAACGGCGTGGTAATTCCATTCCGAGACATACTTTTGATAGTCTTTGCCTGCTTTTTTTGCTTTGTTTTCACAGATCGTAATGTTTTTAAGGTGCGCTATAGAGTCTTCTTTCGTCAGAGCACGGCCAAGTGCGTTGTTGTATTTTTCTTTAAAATAGGCGCTTTCAAGCCTTTCCTGTAACTGTAGCCGGTCTTGAGTTTTTTTGTCGGATGCATTTTTAATCTGACTTGCTAGTTCCACCATCCGTTCTTCAAAAGTATTGGCATTGCGCTCAAGCGCAGCCTTGCGTTCATCAAATGAAAGACTTTGATTTTCATCCAGATTAAGCATAGATTCAAATAATAGCTGAACTTGATCAGGATCACTTATCATTTCATCTGATGTGATAATTTCAATAGTGCAATCCAGAGGCTCAGTATCGTCTATTTCAAGTGTTGATTGCTGATCATCATCCAACTCATCACCGGTTAAAGTTTGTTCTCTACATAAGTTTGCCTTCATTTCATTACGGGCCTCAATGGCACGGTTTTCATTGCCCCTATCAGATTGCTCGCCAGTCCTCTCCATGGACATAGCCTGATAACCTAAATGCAGACGTGGTTCGCGGTCTAATTCTTTAGTGGCATGACTTCGACAGTCAACCCGACAATCGAATCCTGCTTGCTCAAGTGCGCGATTGGTGTGGTCCTCCCATGCCTTACGCCACTGGAAGATGTTGGGTTTGGCATTCCATTCACGAACCTTCCCACCAAATCCTTCCAGTGTAATATTTCGCATCGTCAGCAAGATATGGGCATGATAATTCCGATCATCTCCTATTTTACTCGGTGCATGAATTGCAAAATCAGCCACCATGCCTTTTTTAGTGAATTGTTGGCGTATATAGCCACGCAATAATGAGACCCGTTGTTCTTGGTTTAATTCAGAGGGCAAGGCTACCAAAATCTCCCGAGCAAGCTGTGAGTCTTTTCGCTTTTCAGTTGACTCGACTTCATTCCATAATTTTGAACGGTCATACACCCAATCAGGGGTATTTTTAGGGCTGATAATTTCGGCATAAAGAACCCCCTTTCTAGGTTTATAGTTGTGCTGCTTTTCAGCTTTTTCATCAAGGATTTTTTCACCGGCGCGATAAGCAGCCGCAGCAATTATGCCGGGTCCTGAAGTTCTGCCTATAACCTTAGCCTCGAAGTGATAAATTGCCACGCCTGAAAATTTCCGTTCTTAATTTGATAATTATGATGACCAGTTGCTAACCACCATGAAGTTGTTACGACCAGACTGATCGAATCAATGTATATTGTGCGCATATTATTTTTATAAAGCAAGTTTCGCTCTACCTCATTAGCTCACTTTTAATTTCAGAGTGGCAACTAAAAGCGAGTCTCGTTGTTGAGCGCGAATAAAAATTATCCATCTAAAATCTCTCGTCATTCAGCAATTTCCACCTGTGCGATTACATGTTGCAACAAGAAGTATTATGGCTTTGACGTTATCATTGGCGGCTATGCTTTAGCTGATGCGAATGTGTACGAGCAAGACGTCTTGCCGGAGATGGTCGCCGGTCTGCAACGGTTGCTAATCGTGGACAAAGTGTTAGATCCGTCCCAGCCTAAAGCTGGAATTGGCACAGCGAGGTGTTGATCTGCCTCCCTTGACGGAAAAACAGGCAAGACTTAAGAGCAACGGCGTTCGTCAGCCCATTAATGTCGAACAAACGCTTAGCGGAAACCGTCATTGGGCAATTGGCCGAACGGTTTCCTATTGAAAAAATGAAGGCCCACGACACTTGGCATTTGGCTAATCGTTTTTCCGTAAGCTGCTGGCCCAGGCCCACACCATGGCCTGCTTTTTGGGGAAACTAATCAGCAATCCGACTTTGCTTTTTGACTGATTGGTTGAGGTTTAAAAGTTGAGCATCGCATTATCACTTAGGTATCGGTATGATCCCTCTATGAGACTGAGCGCCTGGAAAACCTTAAAAGGGCAGCCTCGTATTTAACCAAGCCGGACTATTACGCTAAGGAACGAGCATGATAGATTGAACAGCTTGTACGCCGTTTGTTTGCAACGGGAGTGCAGGAGTGCAAGCTTTGCTTGCGATTGCAGGCGGAGCCTGTACTCCGGCTATGGGCAACTTGACTCAGTTATTTCATACCCATTCCTAAGATTGCTGCTACGAAAGAAAATAAGAGGACTTTCTTTAAAGAGGGAGTCAAAGCTAAGACCGGCAAGCAAGGTAAGCGGAGGGTGGTGCGGGTGAGTCCTGAGCAGTCTGCGGCCGTACTGACGCCATGATCTGGATTACAATCTAAGGATATTTATTCATCTTTTAATCGGTGCAGTCAGGTTGGAGTATACTTCTAATTTGACTGCACATTAGCGAGCGATAAATAACAGTGAGCGAGAGGCCGATGATGGGATTCTCTGTAGCGATAGAAATTCGCCTATATTGAGTTTTTTGTCTATCCTGTGAAAACAATAGGTTATGGTGCTTTCATTGCTTAGACAGCCTCTAAGAGGCCTTAATAAGCATATATAAGCACTTAATTATCTGTAATTTTATCTTTAAAGGCTTTGTTTTTGAATAATGTGTCTACTTGGATAGAGTGCCGAAATGAATATTAGTGCTTAAGAGTGTCGACATATGCTGTGGTTCAGTTAGATGACGTGATTGACAGCGGCTACGAGTTAGGCCTTTCGTGAGCGTCTTAGTACGGCCAA
>CANNKG010000291.1 GCA_947505105.1 Methylococcaceae bacterium
AAGGATGTCGAGGAGGTGATGAAAAAACTTAACCATCGACCACGGAAAAGCCTTAACTATAAAACACCTCATTCAGTCTTTTTTGCAGAATCTTTGCCGAAGGCCGCATGACAACTAGGATTGCACTTCGGAGTTGAATCCGCCTAATATTAGTTTTCAAACGTTTATCGGAATTATGCGTTAACGTACCGGTCAATGTCGCATTGCCATTTTTATAGATCACAAAGGCATTCGAGCGGTTTTCATTTTGTGTAATCGTTACAGGGCCTGTACCGTTACCCACTACGAACAATCGGTCCGTTGGATCATACGAATTGGTACTGGTAGGGGTATAGAGCGTGGGATACAAACCGACTGCCGTTTCTCCGTAAGATAAAGCCACGGTATGGTCGCCTTTCGCAAAGCTATGTTTACCGGATGCCACGTTTCCTTCGCCGAAAGCAAAGGAATAATCTCCGCTAGCAACGTTGCCGTTTTCGCCATTAATACCTTCACTACTACCCCCCATTGCAAACGAAGACAAGCCACTGGCCCAATTTTTGTATGATCCCATCGCGAAAGCATGTATACCGGTCGCTTGATTGTTTTGATCGCCGACAGCGATACTGAATCCAGCGGCTTGATTTGAATTGGTTCCCATTGCCAATGCATATCCACCAGTGGTTTTATTTGCTCCTTGCCCGATGGCAATACTATGATCTCCTCCGGTTTGATTGCCATTATGGCCGATAGCTAAGGAATATTGAGTGGTTGCACGGTTAGAAGCATTCCCGATGGCTATGGAGTACTTTCCAGATTGGTTATCCCCATTACCGATTGCGATGGAATAATCATCGGTATTTTGATTATTCATCTGGCCTAATGCGAGTGAATAATTCCTGGAAGTGTTTGTCATCTGTCCCAATGCTATCGAGTAACTGCCTCCGGCATAATTGCCATAGTTGCCAATGGCAATTAAATGATTCAAATCTTGTATATTGCCTTGATCTTGAATTCCAGAATTACCTATCAACAATGAATAGGAAGGATAATAGCTGGTATTATTTAGCTGTCCCACGAATATCGAATAGTCGCCGTTAAAAGTCCCGGTATTATTGCCAATGTGTAAAGCATAGTTTCCTGACACGAAAGGACCGTTTTCTCCTAACACGGCGGAACCTATACCGGAAGCGGAGACGTTTTTCCCGAAAGCCATACTGGCTTCGCCGCTTGCGTTTGTTCCAAAGCCTGACGCAAAGCTGTATATACCGGAAGCGGCGACGTTTTTCCCGAAAGCCATACTGGCTTCGCCGCTTGCTTTTGTTCCGAAGCCTGACGCAAAGCTGTAAAAACCCACATCGCCATCGTTCCAATTGAGCTGAGAGGTGTTTGCGGCATCTTCCGCGCCAGTTGTGTTACTGTCGCCTCTGCCGTCGATCCCGACTCGGAAAGCGGCTTTCGTCGAATTAAAGGCAATTTTTGCATTATCGCTTGGTGTAGTTATGTCATCAGCCATGTGGCTAAAATCGTACGCTCCCGACGCGCCGGTTGGACCCTGTGCGCCTGGTGCTCCGCTTGGACCCTGTGCGCCTGTTGCTCCGCTTGGACCCTGTGCGCCTGTTGCTCCGATTGGACCCTGTACACCTGTCGCCCCGGTAGCACCAGCGGCACCTGTAGCTCCGGTGGCACCAGTAGCACCGCTAATCAACACACCAGGATCCCAGCCCGTTGCACCTTTCGGACCGTACATCATTTTTGATGTGGTATCGTACCAGAAATCGCCTTGGGTTCCATCAGATGCGCTAGGTCCTGTAGTACCACTTAACACTGATTTACCAGTAGCGCCGGTCGCACCCGTTGCTCCGGTAGGACCAATGGCGCCTTGCAAGCCATTTGATCCGACAGGTCCTTGGATACCTTGAAGACCTTGTGGGCCTTGAAGTCCGACAGGTCCTTGTGGCCCGATATCGCCGCTATCACCTTTGCTGCCTTGCGGGCCGGTAGCGCCGGTTGCCCCTTTCGGTCCTTGATTGAACACAACCTTGGTTTCAGAGCCGTTATTGAAACTTGAGGTCGTTAATTCAATGATTGTGAATTCCAAAGCGATTGGATTGGTCAATAAGAAGGTGACGTTATAACTAACGAATGCATCCTGAACGAGATTCGGAATGAATAATTTGCCGTCGATGTTGGTATATGTGGCATCTTGGGTGCCAGTAGGGGCGAGCATGTCGGTGACTTTCCAGATTTGACCACCGTGCAACGTACCACCGTCCACAGGTATCAATTTACCGTAAGTGGAAAATAACGCATTGCCATCATTATTAAAACCTGCAACATTTTTTAGCTCGATTTCGCCAAGCGAAGAATTGTAAGAGGCGGCGTACACTTCGCCGTTTCCGAATAAGACCGCAGTGACGGCCAGGGATACTATCTTTTTATTCATTTGTCACCTCGATTAAATTAATTACCATATTAAGTGTTGACGCCGGTTGAAAATTGACCACCCGTACCGGATGAAATTTGACTAGGGAATGGAACCGATTTTTGATTAATCGGCTGTGGATAAGTGTACTGGAAACGGATAGAAAAATAAAAGTTTTACTACCCGTTTTCACGAATTTCTGGTTGATTTTCTAAGAATCAGGCTGTATAAAATTAAAAAACTTGAACATCGAGTACCAATATTTTATTAAGTGAAGATGCATATTATAAACAACTCTATCACTCGTTACCGCAGAGAACTTAAAGTTACTCTTATTACTTTAACTATTTCCTTAATTGTCTGGGGTATGGTGACGTGGGAAACTTCAATGGTATTGTGGCGTAGAATCGAACTAGGCAACGTCATTACTATAATTGAGCAGATCCTATTTATTTTAATTATTCAAGTTTTACTTTATGGAAACTTCGTTTATCAATTAACTAGGATAGGCTATTTAAAACGACGAATAAATCATCAGCGGGCATCGACCGAAGAGCTCGATAAACACTATGAAAGCAATGCGCCCTCTCTAAGTATTTTGATACCGACATATAAGGAAGAAATTAAAGTCGTAGAAAGAACTATGCTTTCCGCTGCATTGCAAGATTATCCAAAACGGAGGATATCATTATTGATCGATGATCCACCGACAACTCAAGACCCTTTGGCGCTTAAGGCTCTTGATGATATTCGTAGATTACCGAAAACACTGCAAGCAAATTTCAATGAAATGGCGTTACCTTTTATATCGGCTTTTGATGATTTTGAATTATGTAAATTACGAGTCAACATTGATCTTTCCGTAGAGGTGGTTCGTCTTGCTGATCTTAATAACATAGCAGCAGATTCTATAGATTCCTTGGCCAGTTGTTTTGCCATATCAGATCATGCAGATATGCTTCTTCAAGATAAAGTTTTTAGACCCATATCTAGCGGTTTACGTCAACGGGCATTGAAATTAACAAATATGCTGAATAGTCAGTCTACCTTTGAACTGGAGCAAATTCAGCGTGAATATTATCGTTTGTCTTGTTTGTTTACTGTTGAATTCACAAGCTTCGAGCGTAAACGCTATGTAAACCTATCTCATGAACCTAATAAAGCAATGAATTTAAATAGCTATATTGGTCTAATGGGTGAAGAATATAGCAAGGAATTAGGGAGTGATGGTAGGCTGTCGAAATAAGTCCCTCTGTCCCAGTTATTTTACTCCCGATTTTTGGCTTGCAATATTGTTGAAAAAAGCTTGGCGTTTTTTTCGAACAGTGTAAGGAATGTTATCTTTTTCCCACATTTCCACGTCATTATGGCGAGCCT
>CANNKG010000292.1 GCA_947505105.1 Methylococcaceae bacterium
ACGATTCAGTCGTCACAACTTTTGAAACTTACATGCAAGATGCCAGTAAAATTCTTTGCGTTATGGATAAATTGCGCAGAGATTTTGCGGTTGCCGTGTGATTCATTCAAACTCGGGCAGGATATTATTTATCTGAGAAACTATATGAAAGGATTGTCACAGGAAAGGCGTGATGGATAGAGAATTAAAATCGGTCAATATAGCTTTAAATGTAATAGACCCCGATATTATGCTTAGCTGTCTTATTAATGCAGCTCAAGAAATTCATAACAAAATTATTGACGCTATCAATTTGCTAGAAAACAAAAACGAAAACGAAAACGATAGAATAAAAATTGCTTTTGCTTTTTTTTGGCGTGAGGAATTATTAGCCGAAAAAAATGCAGGCAATCATTCTGAAGAACTCGCTATTGAACTAGCTGAGTTAGAAAATAAAATATCAAAATATCAGGAACCTTGTTTTTTAGAATTACTATTAACTGAAGGATTGGTTCTATTAGGCAGCATTGCTTACAGTCTTGAAGAAGGCAATATACCAGAGGCGCTGGAGTGTTTAAGTTTTGGTAATTTGGCGCTTGGAATGGCTAAGGGTATTGAATATGGCTATGGATTAAGCAAAGCAGAAATAAAACAAATGTTTAAATCTAATGCTCTTAAGGGACATAAAGAACATCATGCAATAAAAGAAGACGTAATAAAGCATTATCAAAAAAACGCTCACTTATATGAACATAAGGACGATGCCGCCTATAAAATATCTAAAAAGATTGCCCCCGCGAAACCTTCGACAATTAGACGATGGCTAAAAGGTGTACAGCCTGAATGATCCTAGCATAGCCTGGATTGTGCTAGCATAGTCCGGGCGATGCTAGGACAGCCCGGCCTATGCTAGCAAACGGGCTTCAAGCAATAAAATCATAACTACATAATATCAACCGTTATTAACACTTAATAAACGGTATTATTATGCTTCAAGATAAAGATTCGACAGACAAACCAATCCAGAAATTACCAGCAACCGGCTATATTCGAATAGCCTATCTGGTAACGTTCCTTACCCTATCAAAGCCTACAATATGGCGACTGGTCAAAGCCGGAAAATTCCCTAAACCTATCAAACTCAGTGAACAATGTACTGCCTGGAAAGCTGAAGCAGTTCATGAATGGTTAGCCAGTCTTGAGAGTGCACAATCATGAGTAATCGACCGATTGACGATGCCAGCAAGCCCAGCCGAATTAACCGCCGCCGCAAAAGAAAATGGAAAATGACTGCTTTGGCGTTGACAGCGATGGTATTTGAAACTATCCTTACACCGTTGTCAGTTGGCCAACTGACCCGGTTTGACACCCGGCAAAAAAAAACGGTGCGACCGATAGCACTGAACCATTTAGTGAGTCGGTTTTTTTATGCCTTCAAGAAAGGTACGGAATCAATCCGTGCTTACACTTCATCTATGGTGGGGTATTTTTCAGGGGCGGCTTCCGTTTTTGCCGCGTGTCAACCCTGGATTTTATCCCACCGCCCAAGGTTTGACACTCTTGCCGGTGGTTACTTCATTTTTAAAACGGGTAATCACATGAACACCACTTCACCAGGGCATCAATCCGCCCAACAAAATCCACAAACTAAAACCGTTAGCCTTTTTGACTGCTTTTTGCATCGCCGTCAGATTGCTTATCACATTCCAGGCACCAAGGCGGAAAAGATCAAACGCCATCACCCCGCCGTCATTGTGAAATTTGCTGGCTTTCAAGTGAGTTTGAACAATCCAACAAATTGCTATTTAAATAGCAATTGTGATTTGAATCACAATTTTGATTTTAGCTTTGGTGGTGCAGCATGATTACCATCAGCAAATTATTCAGAGAAACGCGCAAACATTTTGGGTTACCCAAAGACCATGATTTTTTGGTGTACGTGTTCATGAATTATGTCGGGTATTGGCAGGTATTGAATATTTCAAATATCTATTGCGCCACGCAGGAGCAACTTGAATTTATGGTCGCGCTTGTAAACCGTGAAAGTGGTTTGAAAAGACGCAATGACAAGGAGGGCTAAATGGTAATCACCTTTAACCAAACCGAATACCAACTCAGATCAAGCATGAATGGCGCAGCGAACCTAGACGTTTTGCTGGTCGCACTTGGAACGGCTAAGTTTCAGGACGGGCGACGGTTTATTGATACGACCGAGGATGATTTAGACAAAATCGAGAATTTGAAAGAGGATGTTTCGCTTTGGCTGACCGACGCCGTTAAAGCCTTTGGGATTTTATTGGCTCACACTAATAAAAGCGAGCTTGATTTAGAAGTGTTGCACATTTTGGGCTTTAGCTTGGCCGGACTCGCCGACCTTCAACATATGGTACAAACTAGCGCCTATGTTATTGATGAAAGTCGAGAGCATTTAAAAGCATTGGGCGTAAAAAAACCCGCTTAGACATCACTATAAGCGGGTTTTTGACAACTTGACTCAATCAAACCGGGTGTAATTATACGCCAAAATTGAGCAGATTGTCACCCGCAAGGATTGCAAAAATGAACATTAAGTCAATAAATTTAAATCACGCGCTCGATTATGCGGCGCTTGGCTGGCCTGTACTCCCTCTCCACTGGATCGGTGAAAGTGGTTGCTCATGCAAGAATAAAAATTGTCACTCGCCTGGCAAGCATCCTATCACTAAGAATGGCTTGAAGGATGCCTCAGCGGATGCTGAGATCATTCAAAAATGGTGGTCAAATTATCCAATGGCCAATATTGGTGTTGTTACCGGGAGCCGGTCGGGTATTTTTGCGCTAGATATTGATCCCAAGAACGGCGGTTATGAATCGCTGAATAAGCTCATTTCAGCGTTTGGTGAACTACCTGCTACCGTAGCGGCCAACACCGGCTCAGGCGGCAAACATTACTTGTTCAAGCATCCGGTCGGTATCGGTCGTAATACTGCTAATTTATGGCCTGGCATCGATACTCGTGGTGAGAATGGGTATATTGTGGTTGCGCCTTCAAATCATCTTCAGGGTGTGTATTCATGGGTTCAGAATGCCTCTCCAGGCGACATTCCCCTGCTCTCTACTCCTGCCTGGTTGTTAGGCAAATTAGCCGAAAAAAAGCAGACATTGCCAAACAATAGCACCACTAAGCGAAGTGACTTTGATCCTATCAAGATTAAGTCGGCATTGGGCTATCTTGATGCGGATGCTTATGAGTCATGGGTTCGTGTTGGTATGGCGTTGCACTCGACAGGTCATGACCAGGCATTTGAATTATGGGTTGGATGGGCTGGAAAATCGGATAAGTTTAATCTAGCCGATTCTCAAAAAAAGTGGGCGTCCTTTAAGCCGGGTAGTGGTGGCGTAACGCTTGCCGCCATCTTTGGCATGGCTAAGGATTGTGGGTGGCGATGGGGTGAACATGCCCCTGACCCTTCCCCAAATATAGGCGAAGCTGATAAAGGCGCTCAAATTATCGCTCAGGCGCTTGATCGAATTAGCGACGATCCAGGCGGGCTTTTTGAGCAGTCTGTTGTTGAGGCATTATCAAACCTGTATGTTCACAATAAACCTGAATGGCAACGTATCAAGCAGGGGTATTTAAAACCGCACAGGATTTCTTCTGAAATTGAGCGTGAAATTATTTTATTTCGGAAAAAATATAATAAGTGGCGGATTCAACTCCGAAGTGCAATCGCCAATAATAGGATATTAAGGAAGGCTAACTGATATAGTGCCAAGCTTTTTTCTATCCGACTAAAGACGAGAATGAACT
>CANNKG010000293.1 GCA_947505105.1 Methylococcaceae bacterium
CTTGGTGCAGGATCTGAATGCGGAAGAATTGGTCATTGAGTGTATCCATGAAACCCATGAAGTCCAGTTCCAAGGGGATGGGTGCGGGATACCGGTGCGCTTTTGTGAGGCTTACCGGATCAAGTTGGGTGGAGACGAGGTGGAAATAACTGCGGACGCTGTTTATCAAGGCCAAGATCACGGTGAGCTCATCATTGTGCCCAAAGGCGATAGCTCTGCCCAGGTTCTAGCGCAGATCTCCAGCTATCGTAATGAGTGGGATGAGTATCAGCAGTCAACTTTCGAGCAGGATTGTGATGCTTTCGTTGCGCTTGTGGTAGCGAATACCACGACTGATCCGGCACAGGCCTTGAAATGCTTGCTGCCGGCCTTTTGTGGATGTCCTTCGCTGTATGGCAAATCCTTCGCTTTAGCCCTGGATGGACAAGGGGCGGTTACATCCGTTGCTGCGTTATCAAACGGTTTGGATGCTTTATCGGCTTAATCTTGATACTCCCCCACCTGCCTTTGGTTAAGACTAGGCAGGTGGGAAATTCGATGATTTTGCAGCCTTTTTCTTATAGGCTATCATAGCACCACCAAGCCGCCCAACCTCTCGCGGTTTTCGTAGACGTTATAAACGCCCGTGACCGATACCCTCAAGTTAAAGGGGTGGCTTGGTCTTCTATCTTCTTTGGCTAAAGCCACAATAAGAACCATTTGGTCTGATCTCTCGCGGTAATCCTGGGTGCCGTTACCGCTAATCCATCAGGTGGTATTGTTCACGCTCTGCATTGCCGGGTTCTTTTATTTTTTTGTCAGGTTTAAAATAAACAACGACGTTAGCTGCTAAACTTAGCGTTTTTTCACAACTTTTAGATTTCGCGCAATAGGCGATGGTCAGACGATGTCAATTAAGCGCACCCAAGCCTCGTATTTCATCCGTTCGTCTGGAATAAACGTCTCTATCATCTGATTCCGGCAGAGTTGTTTCGTGACGCTTTTATTTAACCCAAACTATCTCACGCCAGTCGGTCGTATAGCGCGGCGAAATCCGATTTGCTTTCGGTTGCCAGGATTTATCAAGACCTGTTGCCGCAATTGAAATAGTTTTTGGGAATCGTCGGTTAATCTGATCAATAATTTTCATCAGCGGGCGATTCTCCCTGACTAAGCCGTTATCGGCATATTCAAACAATTCAAGCTGGCCCGGTGATGATTCCGGCTGAATGTGGCTTAATTGTACGCCGCACTTTTGGTAGTTGTAGCCTTGCCTGAATATTTCCGATAGCAAACGGTTGGCGGTGGCAATGATAGAGCGAGTGTCTTGGGTGGCTGCATCTAGCTTCATGCTGACCGAACGCTGATATTGCGGTTCCTGCGGATTGAACGAGTTGGTCCGAATAAACACCGTGATGCAGCCAGTTACCGATTGTTGTCTTCTGAGCTT
This sequence comes from Methylococcaceae bacterium, assembly GCA_947505105.1. GTDB lineage: Bacteria > Pseudomonadota > Gammaproteobacteria > Methylococcales > Methylomonadaceae > SXIZ01. The sequence goes on from CANNKG010000293.1 coordinate 1,430, forward strand.
TTCAGCGGCCCGGCTGCAAAACTCGGCTAGAGCCGATGAAAGTTCTTTGTACTCGGTCAATCGCCGGCTGAAACTACGCGAACAGACAATCTGTTGCTTGTCCGGTTCAATCTCTTCCAACTCCAAACAGGGGATACCGTTCAGCTCAAGCACGGTTCTGGCAACCACCACGTTGAATTGGGCTTGAATACGTTTGCTGGGTTGAGTCGCCAAGTCCAAGACGGTATGGATGCCGATCTGGTTCATCTTTTCGGTAGTGCGTGAGCCTATGCCCCACACCTCGCCGACTGGCACGATACGCATCAGCTTTTCGCGGCGCACCGTGTCTGACAAATCCAGTACACCACCGGTATTCTTCCATTTTTTAGCGGCAAAATTCGCCAGTTTAGCAAGCGTTTTAGTCGGCCCCATACCGACGCATACCGGAATGCCTGTGGCCCGTACAACCGCCTTTCTGATCCGGTGGCCATAAGCAATGGGATCTTTATGACAGGAATAAACGCCGGTCAAATCCAGAAATGCCTCGTCAATCGAATACACTTCCAGGCTGGGGGCGAATTCTTCCAAAGTCGCTATGACTCTGGCCGACATATCGGCATACAGTGTGTAGTTGGAGGAAAATAGTTGTATCTGGTGCTGATTGACTAATTGCTGAATCTGGAAAAGCGGAACGCCCATTTTGATGCCCAAGTCCTTCACTTCCTGACTGCGAGCCACGATGCAGCCGTCATTGTTACTAAGCACCGCCATCGGCTTTCCAATTAGGTCCGGGCGGAACACACGCTCACAGCTCACATAGAAGTTGTTGCAATCGACCAGGGCGATGAACGGCTGCATTACAGTGGATGAATGACGTTGGTCACCACGCCCCAAATCACCATTTCCAGCTCTTCGTGGATGGCAATATCGGGATAGTCTTTATTTTCAGCCTTGAGTTTCCATAAACCGTTATCGCGTTCCAGGCGCTTTACTGTCAGTTCGCCGTTCAATGCGCAAATGACGATCTTGCCCGGCACCGGCTCGATGGAACGATCTACGACCAGAATATCGTTGTGGTGGATGCCAGCGCCAAGCATGGATTCACCCTGAGCACGGGCAAAGAACGTCGCCGCAGGCTTTTGAATCAGCAGTTCATTTAAGTCCAAGGTTTTTTCAACGTAATCATCGGCGGGCGAAGGAAAACCCGCTGCAACCTTGCCAACATACAGGGGAAGTCTTTGAAGGTGCCGTACCTTGGCTGGATAGCGTATCTCAAACGAGGGGGGTAAGCTAAGTAATTGATCCATAGGTAGCCTATACATGTCGTTAGTGTTCTTGATTTGTTCTCCTCTATTCTAGGCTATTATTGATGAGCTTACGAAAAAAATACGGCGGAGCGGTAAATTGTTGCTTCTTGAGGAGTCGGGCAATGAAATATTGCCTTATTCCGAGATGGTAAAACAGACCTTAAAGCGTTTGTTTCCGAGCTTTTAATATTGTTCTGTAGTCGGCTGCCGGATCATAAGTATCTACACAACTTTTCGTAAATTTTGGCATGATGCAGGATGATTTTAAAAAAAACTATCAGACGTGGATTCACGTCTAAACGACCGTTACCAGCGTCTGGTGAATGAACACATGAATTCAAGTGAGCGCCTGAGTGCAGGATTAAAAGCATTGCCCGACAAAGTCAGCAGCTTTGCCAGCACTCAAGCCGCGTGGCGCTTTTACCAAAATGAATCGGTCAGCCTGTCGAAGCTCCAAGAACCGCTCATGGCTGCGGCGCACCAAGGCATCTTAGCTCATTGCGTTCAGTTCGCGTTACCCAGGGTGGAACGGTTAATCGTGAGCCAGGTAACCTTATTGTTGGTACCATGACAAATATTTCGTAAAATCACCCCATGGCGCAACGCCCGTTCAGCCTCGTTGTTTGTGAGTGGTAAATGCGGATAAGCTAAAACCTGAAAGACAGCCGCCCAGTAATTGAACATTTCCCTCGCTAATTCGCGCGTTTTTACATGCTCCCCTATGCTCATCAATTCACATGAACGTCGATAATCGGAAAGCTCTTGTTGGTATAGACTCGTTAACGCCTGATCCGGCCGGGTTTGTCATTAATTTCTCTATGGATGGATCGTGTCCGTTTGAGTTTCCAGTTTTCTTCGTGGTCTACCGAGTCTTTTAGCCGGCAACTTAGGATACTTTCCCCTGCGAAAAAGACGCACCTTGGGGCAAAATTTAGGTTTGAAATACTGCTCCGTCTTACACAAGTAACTGACTATAGAGTTGAGTTTGCTGCGTAAAAAAAG
>CANNKG010000294.1 GCA_947505105.1 Methylococcaceae bacterium
AATTTTAATGATTCAGATCACTACTGCATGACGCCGTTAACGGATGTGCAAATAAGGATTCTGGCATTGATAGGATTTTCGGCGGAAACCTACTTGGGACTTACGCCGGAATTAGGAAAACTGAGTGTCAAAATGGGCGAACCATGAGGGATACTTTGCAATTCGTGCATCGCATTGGCGTAATTGGCAGCAAAGCGTTGTAATTGTTTACGATAGGCATTAACGTTACCACCAATCCGGCGTATGCCTTGTTGGCAGTTCACACAGGTAAGGGTGCTCAGATCTGCGGGTAACTCAACCGCCTGTTGAATAAAGCTTGTCGTATTCGTGCTCACTTGGTGCGCAGGCAACCATTGGGCTAAGATTTTGACCAGTTGTTCAGGATCAATCGGCTTGGTGATATGGGCATTCATCCCGGCATGTCGGCTTTTTTCCTCATCCTGTTTCATGGCGAGCGCGGTCATGGCAATGATCGGCAAATGCGCAAACCGTTCACCATCTGGTGAATCTGCTAGGGCTCGGATGCATTGCGTCGCCTCAATGCCATCCATGACTGGCATCTGAATATCCATCAACACCAAGCCATAGTCGGTGTTCTGGACCTTTTCTAAAGCTTGTAGACCGTTGACCGCTTCATCGACTTGCAAATTCATACTGTGCAGCAGTTCAAAGGCGAACTCGCGGTTAATAGCATTATCTTCCACCAACAACACGCGAGCATTGCCAAAATCCACCGTTTCTTCTGTAGCTAACTTGTCCACATGCAGGGCTTTGCCCAAAATTCGGCCACGTCCAAGTGCATTTAAAATGCTGTCCAATAACGTTGATGGCGAAACTGGTTTGACTAAAAAGCCGTGGAAACCAGCCGTTTCTGCCAAGGCAATGACTTCCTCACGTCCATAGGCGGTAACCATGATCACTTTGGGTTTTTTTAGTAATGCTTTGCTGTTTTGAATTCGCCGCATCACTTCATCACCGTTCATACCCGGCATGCGCCAGTCCATTAATACGATGTCAAAGGGTTTGTCTGCGGTCTGTTCTAGTGTATTCAGGGCATCCACGCCATTGCGCGTCACCTTGCAGTTAATATGCATATGGGTCAGCATAGAACCTATAATATCGCGCGCGGTTTCATTATCATCGACCACCAATACCCGAATATCTCTTAGCATGTTACCAGCAAGTTCAACTAATTCCTGACGATACAGCGAATCATGTTGCGATATTTTTAAGTTTAGGCTGCAACAAAAAGTGGTTCCTTTACCTTCTTGGGAATCTTCAATCCAGATTTTACCGCCCATCAGTTCGGCTAAATTCCGGCAAATAGCCAGTCCCAAACCGGTTCCACCATATTGGCGAGTGGTGGTTTGATCGGCTTGAGAAAACTTCTGGAATAACCGTTCACGCACGGCGAATGGGATGCCAATCCCGGTATCACGAACCGTAATCAACAAGGTGAAATGGTCTATGCTGGAAGGAATGGCTGACAACGACAACTCTACTTCGCCATTTTCAGTAAATTTGATCGCGTTATTGCACAAATTCAGCAAAATTTGTCCCAGCCTCAGCGGGTCGCCAATCAAGACGGCAGGTAGAGCCGGATCGGTGCGAATCAAAAACTCAATGCCTTTTTGTTCGGCTTGCATGCCAATGGAACCGGTCAATTGTTCGATGATAGTTTCCAGGGTAAATTCGATGGCCTCTATATCTAGCATGCCAGATTCAATTTTAGAAAAATCCAGGATATCGTTAATCACCCCAAGCAGCGACTGTGCGGCACCCTGTGCTTTACTCAAGTAATTATACAAGGTGGGATTTACGTCCTGTTTGAGAGCCAAATGCAACATGCCCAAGATCGCATTCATGGGCGTGCGGATCTCATGACTCATGTTGGCCAAAAACTCTGATTTGGACTGATTGGCTGCATCGGCCAATTCTCGAGCGATATTCAGCTCCGCCGTGCGTTCTTTGACCTGGGATTCCAAGTTCAAGCGATAATTTTCCAGTTCGGCAAGGATACGTTTCTTTTCAGTGACGTCCTCCTTAATACCTAGGTAATTGATGATGGTACCTTGTCCGTCAAAAATCGGTGAGATGATCACCGACTCTATATATTCACTACCGTCTTTACGTCGATTGATAAATTCACCGTGCCACTGTTCGCCATGAGTCAGATTTGCCCATAAGGCTTCAAAATCTTTCTCGGGGGTCTTGCCGGTTTGTAAAATCTTTGGATTTTTACCGATGACTTCATTCAGTGTGTAGCCTGTTTGTTTGGTAAAAGCTTTATTGGCATACAGTATGTTGGCATTAAGATCGGTAATCACGATCACCGTGGGGCTTTGTTCAACCGCATGGGATAATCGGCGCAAACGAAGTTCAGTCCGGCGGCTCTGCACCAAATGCCATATTTCATTGCTAATCAGTTGTACAGTTTCTAAATCTAGTTCGGTATAGTCCGTCTGTTTGTTGCCTATCCCGGTCAGCATCACCACTTTGCCATTTTCAATTACCGGCACACAAATCAAACGGTTAAGTACCGAATGTCCTTCGGGCAATCCATGTTTATTGGGATAGTCAGGATAATCGTTGAACACCACGGGTCGACGTTGGCGCATTGCGTCTGCCCAAATCCCGGCCTTGCTGACCGGATAATGTTTGTCAAAGGCAGCGTTACAATACTCTTCCAGAGTCCGCCGCGACCAAGCCACCAACTCAATACTTTGTTCGTCATCATTGACAAAATGTATAAAAGAAATTTGACTACCGGTCAGGTCTTCTGCTATTTCCTGAGCCCGTTGCAAGAAAGTCTTCTCATCTGATTGCTCTGAGAACAACGGTAACTTCAGCATTGCTTCGGCCCGTTGAGCCTGGAGGTTACGTATTTCTTCGGCCTTCTTCCGCTCAGTAATATCAGTGTAGATACCCAATACACCTGTTACAACCCCATTGATGGATTTCAATGGCACCTTACTAGTCAGTATCCAAGCTTTTTTGCCATCAGCGGTTAAAATAGGTTCCTCAATATTGAGCTTTGCCATTCCGGACTTCATGATTTCTCGGTCATCATTTAGATAAAGTTCGGCGTATTCAGGAAAAAGCTTGCAATCATTTGCACCCACAAGTTGCATAATGTCGCTACACCCGATATCTTTAAGAAATCCCTGGTTAGCGCCAATGTAATTGCCCGCCGTGTCTTTCATAAATACCCTGACCGGCATATTGTCGATCACCGCTTGTAAGGTTTTTTGGGATTGCTCAGCCTCCTCTTTAGCGGCAATTACTTGTAGATAAGGTTCTTGAATATACCGAGCAAACAGCGATCGGTAGATAAAGAAATAGGCAATGACTTTATAAACATGACCCACCAGATTAAAGATATCTGTAACTTCACTGTAAAGCGTGAAACAGAGTTCACTAAAAATACTGACCACCACCGCTGTAAATAAATTGATAGCATCATGAGTGTTTCCCTTAAAACCAAGGATAACAAGTAAATGCTCAGACAAATAGCTCTCTAAAGAGCGCAGTGAAATGTTTCTTTGTATTTTACAAAATAGGGTGACAGCTACAATAAGGAAGGGTTTATAAGATAAATAAAAAAAG
>CANNKG010000295.1 GCA_947505105.1 Methylococcaceae bacterium
AAATTACTAATGCCATGCGCCATGTGTAAATAACTAATAAACGCACCCATCAAGCGAGTTTTTCCGACGCCGGTTGCCAAGGCAAAACACAGCGATGGAAACTCCCGTTCAAAATCGGAAAGCTTGGGAAATTCAAGTTTTAAGGTTTCTAACAGGTCAGCAACATCGCGTTTCGGATGGAGCATATCGGGAGACGCGGCAATGGCTCGCTGTAAAGCTTCCAATGAATCTCGCTGCGGTTTACGTAAACTCAACCGTCCTGAAACAGTTTGAAATACTTTATGGCTCATGCACGTTCCTGTTGTTTGAGTTCTTCCGCAGAAATTCTGCATAGCACGCCATCCTTGATAATTACAATGGCCGTATTGGTTTGTATCGCCGTTTGTCTTGCGAGTTGTGCGGCTCGCTTGATGGCTGCAACAGAGGCAATCAAGTCAGGATTTTTTGCCAGTTGTAATTCGGATGCTTTCATCAATTTTCTCCCCATTCAATCAATAACGGTTCTTCATAGGCAATAAAGATGTAGATGCGAATATATTTGCACACCACGCCTACAACCATATCGCATCCCAATGTGGGTAATCACCAATCTTATTTACCAGTCCAGCCCGTAACGGATTCGCTACAATATAACGGGCAATAGCGCGAAGATCATCCTCTTTTCGCAAAGCATGGTCATAAAAGTTTTTTTGCCATAATGTTCCATTCCTGCCTAAATAAGTGTTAATAAGTTGCGCGGTTCGCCCTTTAAATAATTTTATTATCGATGATAAGGAGGCATTGTCACCCAATTGAAATAGCCAATGAATATGGTCTGGCATAACAACCCATGCAAAAGAATTAACACGCTTATCGTCATGCAACAGCTTCATATTCCTAACAACTATACGTGCGCATTCAAAATGAGAAAGATATCGTTGTTCACGATCTGCTAGCACGGTGGTAATAAAATAGGCTTGTCCTACCTGGCTAAATCGTCCTTTGCGTAAATCGTCATAAGGCATCGTTAAATCCCTCGTAGGTGCGAATTTATACGCACATTTAAATAGTTAGTGCGAATAAATTCGCACCTACGCTTTTTCATCAAAGAGATCAGCCTGATCCGTGTTGGTTTGTTTAAGGCTAACGTTCTTTGGCCTATCTACTTCAGGTTCAGGTTGAGCCATCGGCAAGTTGGCCACATTTAAACTGTAATCGTCATGTGCCCACTCGCAACGTGACAACACCATCTTGGGGATTTTCTTTAAGGTAAGATTTTGAAACTGATCCGATTTGCCACGAAACGCTGTACAACACACCAACAAGGAACGGTCACCGCCGACTTCATCTGACAATTCTTCCAGTTGCTGGTGCGACAGGTTTTGTGTCGTCACATAAATGAAATCCTGTTCGGACGAATAGCCATGATTCCACCATTGGCTATCAGACGGTGCGGAAGTGAAGCCTTCCAATTTGCATAAGGCTTCTGCCAACATGGCCGGATTGTAGTTTTTATTAACGACCCAGTTACCCCAACGGTCTTGTTCCAGTAAGGACGGAGCCAAACTGTAATAACGAAAACCGCCACCACCTTGCCAGTTTACTGTTTTTGAAATTCCGCCCTGGTCTTCACCGTCGATGACTTTTTTAAGACGTGGAATAATATGCGTATGGCAATGTTCACCCAGTTCAATCATGATCCAGCGACGACCCATTTTGTGTGCAACTGCGCCGGTAGTGCCGGAACCGGCAAAGGAGTCGAGGACAAGGTCATTGGGGTTTGTGGAAATCTGTAGCGCCAACTTTAAAAGCTCTTCTGGCTTTGGTGTCGAAAATGGCTCAATTTCTGGTAACAATTTTCGTAAATGATCCCGTTTAGCTGATTGATTGCTTCCCGCCTCCTCAGCGGGCCACCAAGTTCTTGGTACAACCCCATCCTTCACTTCTGTAATGTAGCGTTTAATAATGGGTAAGCCATCTCCGTTTGCACCAAAATAAACACGCCCCTCAGCTCGTGCCTGTTCAAAATTCGCTATAGAAAAGCGCCAGTAATTTCCAGAAGGTGGAACTACGATTCTCCCAGAAGGCAAAGTAATTGGAAATCGCGCACCTTCACTACCACTTTTTGCCGTTCCATTATCACCTTGTAGCCAAGGACCACGAGGATCGTTATCTGGATTTCTATATCTAGCTTTTTGCGCATCAGTTCTTGGTAGAGGATTTCGTATTTTTCGCCAAATATCACGACTCTTCGCATACAACAGTACATGGTCGTGAGCACTTGATATATCAGTATCGTTCCTCCGTCCTTTATCCTTCTCCCACGCAAAGGTTGCAACAAAATTCCCCCGCCCAAAAATCTCATCACACAACACCTTCAAATAATGGGCTTCATTGTCATCAATGGTAATCCACAACGAACCATCTTCTGACAACAAGGAACGAATAATCTCCAAACGGTCACGTATCAACGACAGCCAAATGGAATGTTCCAAACCATCGTCATAATGGGAAAAGGCGCTGCCGGTATTGTAGGGCGGATCAATAAACACGCACTTTACTTTGCCCGTATACTCTTGTTCCAGGGCTTTTAACGCCAGCAAGTTGTCACCAAAAATCAGCTTGTTATCAAACTGGTCATTATCACTGATACGATGCTTTGCGTGATACGACAGGCTTGGGTCTTCCAGTAATATTCTCGGTTCCAGTTTAGGCCGTTTATCCTTGCCTATCCAAGTCAGTTCCAGTTTGGTTTTGCTCATGCGTTATGCTCATGTTTTTTAGTTGCAGCTTGTCAATTACTTATAATCAAACGATAATTAAATCGGGTTGAGGATACTTGGTCGGTATCAAGCCTCGATGGAGTCATCGGGGCTTTTTGTTTTGTCATCAGATCGTTTGTGTATCTGTCTTTTCCAGCTGTTCAATATCCCCTAAATGCTCCCGATATTTAACTTCCCTACTAAGCCAAAAGTTAACGGTTGAACCTAAAACATTTTCTAATCTTAACGCGGTATCTTCTGTTAACGACACTTTACCTTCAATCAGTAGCTTAAGTTGCTTTAGGGTATAACCTAATTTTTGTGCAAGCTCTACTTGTGTCCAAGCTTTTTCATTCATTAAGTCTAAAATTGTTTCGTCTGGAGGAGATAGCCAGTCTGGTAGGAAGGTAGCACTATTCATAGTCATGATAAATCTACGGCGTACAATGTCTGATTTCGCACCTACCTCTACTTTCATTAGGATAACTGTGCAATACGCCAAATAGATGTGGCTAATTTAGCTAATATATTCTGGCGCGCGGCTATACGCGCAGGCGTCCAATCCGTATTGTCTTCTGCTATTTTTCTAGTCAACTCAAACTTACTTTCTGCGAGTACCGGTTTTTTAATATCGAAGCCGTCATTGCCAAGGTTCTTATTCGATTTTTTTGCAAGCAACGTCATGTTACCCAATCTATAAACCATTGCATCGGCTTCTTCATCAGTAAAAGCGTCCCAACCCGCCTCAGGATTTTGAGGAAGCACATG
>CANNKG010000296.1 GCA_947505105.1 Methylococcaceae bacterium
CAAAAAAATTTTCGAAAGTTGTTCGCAATTTCCTTGAGAAATCGCTAAAAGTTAAAGTATTAATGCCAAAGGGATCGCTCATGGAATGGTTTCAATGTAGGTATCGGTCTACCATTATAGGTGTGTTGCCGTCATAATGAGAATTGCTGAAAATCGTTACTCAGTATTTTTTTAGCCCATCCTTTCTGCTACAATTCCTACCCTAGTAAAACCATTACAAATTCGCCTCAGAGCGTTTATTTAACAACAATTCACCCCTGGTAATAATTATGGCTTTTGTAGTCACTGAAAACTGTATCAAATGTAAATTCACCGATTGCGTAGATGTATGCCCTGTTGATTGCTTCCACGAAGGTCCTAATTTTCTTGTTATAGATCCGGATGAGTGCATTGACTGTACATTATGCGAACCAGAATGCCCAGCTAATGCAATCTTTGCAGAAGACGAACTACCTTCTGGACAAGAGTCATTTGTTCAAATCAACGCTGACCTCTCAAAATTGTGGCCACTCATTACGGAAGTAAAAAAACCCGCCCCCGATGCTGAAGAATGGAATGGCAAACCAAACAAAATCGATTTGCTCGAAAGATAATTTCTATTAATTTATCCTGACAAAAGCGCATCAATCGTCATTGATGCGCTTTTTTGTTTTTATAAGAAGTTTAATCTGTACACCTAATGCTTAGATAGCTTTCGTTCGATCATCGCTAGTTTCTTACTAATGATAGGTGATGACTGATTATCCGCCACCGCCTTCAATGCGACCGCATGCGCCTGCTGATAATCCCCGCATAACAAGCACATATCAAGCAATTCCATCACTCCACCTAGTTCTGTAATACTATCCGCTAGACCATTTTCTCTAACCGGCTTATCTATCTTAATCGCAACAAGCTCTTCACTGACATCATTAAATTTTGGATCATCCACGCCATATCGTGAATTATCCGAACTCATCAATCTATCTTTTAATGAGTTTTTTGGTGCGACCTCGACATTCTCAGCAGTTTTTGTTGCTCGAAATTTTGTACGAAGCTGACGAAAATCAATAAACCATAACAACAGCAACAAGACCGGAAAACCAACCGCCAGCCCAATGATCAAATAATTTCCCATACCACTTTCAGGATTCGAACTTATCGATTCAGGAGCCAAATTTCCAGGGACCTTAGGTGCTTCAATAGCAGCCACAGCCGGCATCACGCTATTATTTACCGACTGATTCAGAGGCGCTTGGTTAGCACTCTCACCAGAGCCCGTACTAATCAAATTTGTTGAGGACGAGGGTCCCGTTACCGTCGGAATAACAGTTTCAATCTTCGCAACGTCAGAATTGCCCTGATTATCACTGGCTTTTATGCCCCCGACACTATTATTGACCACTAGTTGCGAACCATCCACAACCGGAGCACTTGCAGATAAAGTGCCACCAAATAATTTGGTCTTAACTTTCACAACATCATTTGTTAATAAGCCTTGCACAATGACTATACGCCCCATTGCTCGCTCTAACAGTTTAAAGCTTTTGGAAAGCTCTGCATTTTCCATTTTCAACTGATTAATGTTTTGCTGATGATCTTCAAGAATTTGCTGAATTTGCGAATAACCGGCAGCATCTTTTATACTCTTACCAGGAGTAGAATCGCCGGATAACTTCAAGGCACTCACTGATGAATAAAGTCCATTCAAATAAGCCTTATCACGAATTCTAATCAGCGCGTCACTTTTTGAAATCGGAATAAAGTCATTCAAATTATCCGGAATAAAAAGCTGTTTTCCCGGCACTATATGATCAACATCGCCTTTATCAAAGGCATCCGGATTGAATTTGTAGATAGTCAGCATGACTTGTTGAAGATTAATGGGCAAAGTCGAGCTAAGTATTTTTTTCTGCGCAATCGTTGAAAGCATATCTCCAGGCTGCACGACATAGCTTTCGCCATTAACCCCCACACTACCCAGTAATCCCAAAACCACGAGCGAACGGGCTATAATTTTTATATTATTCATTCATCAAATACCTGTAATAGATTCTGCACCCTTTGCCTGGACTTGTTGATTACCTGCAACCCCAGCATCACATGATTTTTTTGCCATTTCAATTTACGAAATGCCGGCAAATCAGTAATTAATGGCATGTTTTCAAATTTTGACGTTCCCACATAACTCAAAAGTTTGGCTAAAATAACCAAATCACAATAATCCAATGGACGCCCTTCATTGGCTCGCTTCCATTGCTGAGCATCTTTAGCGGCAGTGACAAACTGCTCGGCAAATCCCCACTTATCCAACAACATAGCTCCAATATTGCTAGATAACTCAGCAATAATTCCACGCATTTGATTGAGATCAGCAATCAACGACTTATCCTTATCCAAACAATCTAAAATCAAAATAGCCCCTACATTGTGGATCAAACCGACTAATTGCGCTTTTTGTGGGTCTAACAGTTCAGATTCTTCCGCTAACTGTGCAGCAATCGAACTCACCAAAATACTCTCTTGCCAGACTTCTTTCATAAGTTGATTATGCAATTGATTAACCGGTTTAAACACATCTTTCACCGATAAAACCCTCACCACCTCAGAAACCTTATGCAATCCCAAACGACTCATCACCTGACTAATATCTTCAATTTCTAGGGCTTGAGCATTAGCGCGTGGCGTATGAGACAATTTAATTAATTTAGCAGCAATAGCAGGGTCAATCAAAACCATGTGACCCAAGGTTAACAAATTTGATTTTTCGGATCCAGTTATAGCTTTATTGATTTTAGTCGCCACATCCGGCAAAGTTGGCAACACCACCTGATCGCTTTTTATATCATGATACAGCTGAAAATAAACATCGGCATTCCCTGACTCATTCTCTACTTGAATTCCGGTTGCTAACGTTTGCATACCAGCACTCAGATTATCTAATACCTGACTTTCAACTTTCAAATAAACAACCGACCCATCGGCAACCACATCGTACTGACGAGGTTTTAATTGAGTAATGGGCTGTCTAGCAGATGGCGAATCTGCTTTTATAACAACGGTCTGACCATCTCTCGCAATCAGCTTAAGCGTACCAGTCACCAAAAAGAAACTAAACTCATCATTAGAGCCTCGGGTAATTATTTTGTCTCCCGACAACGCATTTAACAACTTAACTTCTCCGACACTTAACAGCATTTGTTGCTGATCCTCCGATAATTGCCGGAAAGATGAAAATTTACGAAGCGTCTCTAACGTAACTGACATTTAAAAATCCTTAACCAATAAATGAACGAGTTTAATTTCGACCGGACAGGGTATTAATTTTAGATTGAAGCCACATCTATAGTTTCTCAGATAAATAATATCCTGCCCGAGTTTGAATGAATCACACGGCAACCGCAAAATCTCTGCGCAATTTATCCATAACGCAAAGAATTTTACTGGCATCTTGCATGTAAGTTTCAAAAGTTGTGACGACTGAATCGTA
>CANNKG010000297.1 GCA_947505105.1 Methylococcaceae bacterium
AATTTCCTATCAAAACTCATTGATATGTTAATCATTTGATAATATAGTTTCAAGAAATGTTTTTGAGAATAAAACATCATTGGTTGACTGCTTAAAAAAGTTGGCTGGAGTTTTATTCTCATAAATGACCGTTTGTGATAGGAGGATTTGTGGCACGTCGAACATTGTTAACTGCGTCTGAAAAGTCAAATATTCTGTCAACGCCAGATAATGATGCGGAATTGATTCGATGTTATGCCTTAAGTGAAAATGATTTGTCAATTATAAAGCTAAGGCGTGGGGATGAAAATAAGCTAGGGTTTGCAGTACAAATGTGCTTATTGCGCTATCCAGGGCAAGGACTATTACCAAATTCAGAGTTAAGCCCACGTTTCATCCAATTTATTGCCAATGAACTTAATTTAGATCCCAGCGTTTTCACAAAATATGCACAGAGAGAGGAAACAAGGCGTGAACACGCTTTATTACTTCAATCTTATTTAGGTCTTAGTACATTTTCTTTGCGTCACTATAAACACTTAATAACTGAGCTCACTTTATTTGCTATGCAGGTAGATAAATCAATACTTTTAGCAACTTACGCAATGGATTTTCTCCGTGAGAAAAAAATTATTACTCCAAGAGTTGAGGTTGTTGACAGAGTTTGTATAAAGGCATTGTCTAATGCCAATAAACAAATTTACGAAAAGCTAACGCAATGTCTAACCCCTGAGCATAAGCACAGATTAAATGAGCTATTGCAGCTTAAGCCGAATAGCAACTTAACCTGGTTGGCTTGGTTAAGGCAGTCTCCATTAAAACCAAATTCACGTTCCATGCTGGAACATATTGAACGGCTTACAACGCTTCAAGCGGTTGGCTTACCAGAAGGTATTGAACGCGGCATACACCAAAACCGCTTGTTACGCATTGCGCGAGAAGGTTCTCAAATGCAGGTTTCAGACGTCGCCAAGTTTGAGCAAAAAAGGCGTTACGCCACATTGGTTGCCGTCGTTATTGAGTCAGTTGCCACAGTGATTGATGAAATCATTGAGTTGCATGACCGTATTTTAGGTATGGTATACAACAAAGCTAAGTTAAAGCATCAGCAACAATTCCATGCTTCTGGCAAAGCGATTAATGATAAGGTTCGGCTATACGGTCAAATTGGGCAAGCTTTGTTAGAGGCTAAACAAAATAACCAAGATCCTTTCGCGGCCATTGAATCAGTAATGTCATGGGATGATTTTGTCGCCAGCATTGCTGAAGCCAAAGATATAGCACAACCAGAAGGTTTTGATTATTTACATTTACTTGGTAACAATTACGCTACATTGCGACGCTATACACCCGAATTTCTCTCAGCTTTGCAAATGTCAGCTGCGCCAGCTACAGCCAACTTATTGAAGGCAATAGACTTAATAAAAACGCTAAATGCAGATAATGGTCGAAAACTACCCTAAGACGCACCAACTGATTTTATTAAAAAACGTTGGCAACGACTCGTGTATGACGCTGATGGTGATTTAAATCGCCGCAATTACGAGCTTTGCGTATTATCAGAACTTAAAAATGCCTTACGATCTGGTGATTTATGGGTTAAAGGCTCTCGTCAGTTCAAAGATTTCAATGATTACCTCATACCAACGCAGACTTATGCAAACCTGAAAGAGCAAAATCACCTTTCACTATCAATTAATACTGATTGTGATCACTATCTGCACAAGCGTATGTCATTACTTGAGTCTCAGCTTGATTTAGTTAACAAACTCGCCAAACGTAAAGTGCTGCCTGATGCCATTATTACCGATTCTGGGTTAAAAATAACGCCATTAGATGCGAGCGTCCCTGATGATGCACAGCAACTCATTGATCAAACAGCTAGGTTGTTACCGCACATTAAAATCACCGATTTACTAATGGAAGTAGACCAATGGACGGATTTTAGTCGTCATTTTACGCATTATAAAACCGAAGCTATTGCCAAAGATAAAACATTATTGATGACAGTTATTTTAGCTGATGCCATTAATTTGGGGCTAACCAAAATGGCAGAGTCTTGTACAAACAGCACACATCAAAAATTGGCATGGATTCAGGCTTGCCATATCAGGGATGAAAGCTATTCTGCAGCACTGGCAGAGTTGGTGAATACTCAATTAAACAATGCTTTTGCTCAACACTGGGGTGATGGAACCACATCTTCATCCGATGGTCAACGTTTTAAAGCAGGAGGTAAAGCACAAAGTACAGGTCATGTTAATCCAAAATATGGCAGTGAGCCAGGGAGAATGATATACACTCATATTTCTGATCAGTATTCACCCTACAGCTCACAATTAGTGAACGTTGGTATTCGCGACTCAACCTATGTACTCGATGGTTTGTTGTACCACGAGTCAGATCTGAAAATAAAAGAACACTACACTGATACCGCTGGATTTACCGATCACGTTTTTGCCATGATGCACTTGTTAGGGTTTAAGTTTGCGCCGCGCATACGAGATCTTGGCGAAACGAAACTCTACATACCAAAAGGTGATAACAATTATGATGCCCTCGCACCGCTCATTGGCGGGACTATCAATATACAGCAAATTCGTATGCACTGGGACGAGATACTTAGACTGGCAACATCTATCAAGCAAGGTACCGTGACGGCTTCATTAATGTTGCGAAAACTTGGTAGTTATCCAAGACAAAACGGTTTGGCATTGGCGTTACGTGAATTAGGCAGAATTGAACGCACCCTATTTATGCTTGATTGGCTACAAAGTGTTGAACTGAGAAGGCGCGTTAATGCAGGACTCAATAAGGGAGAAGCCCGTAATGCTTTAGCCAGAGCAGTATTTTTTAATCGCTTAGGTGAAATGCGTGATCGTAGCTTTGAACAACAGCGCTACCGTGCCAGTGGATTAAACTTAGTCACTGCTGCAATTGTTTTATGGAATACCGTCTATCTGGAGCGAACGATAGAATACCTAAAAACCCAAGGTCAACTTAACGAAGAGCTGATACCTTACTTGTCACCTCTGGGCTGGGAGCACATTAACTTGACTGGTGATTATGTATGGCCACCACAAAACAAGTTAAAACTAGGGCAATTTAGAGCATTAGGAATCCTGAAAAAAAAGCTTAAAGTGCTTTAATTTCCGTTTTCTGTGACGATCACTAAATAACGTTGTTATTATTTTCCATAATTTACGGGAACATATTCCGTATTTTACGTTGTCTTATTCCTATATTTACGATAGTATTATGACATGATTACACCGTAACTTCTCAATAAGTCGTGGCATGGTTTGTAATTATTGAAGCTTGAATAGAACAAACGAGTTAGAGCAGTAGAGGCTTTTGTCTTCGTTTATGACTGTTAGAGAAGTCATAAATTTGGTAATATATAATGCTAAATATCACACGCC
>CANNKG010000298.1 GCA_947505105.1 Methylococcaceae bacterium
CGAGAATGATGTTGGATACCCCTTGCTGGGTATCCAACAAAAGAAGCAGGACGGCTGGGGCCGCCGCAGGCATGAGCGGTCGCGTAGTTTTTGCCGCTTGTTGGGCAGGGATGCCCATAAAAGCTTTCGCAAAAATAGCGACTCCCCGCTAAGCTCTGTTTCGCGATTTTTTAGGTTATCAATTTTGGATTTCGCAATTTCGTCGGCGATGCGGGAGAAACCGGTAAAGCAGAGCATAAGATGATCACGAAGCTCTTCACGCCGGTGCTCAGGAAGGATAATCGGTGCCACATCAAAAGAGTCATCCCGATGGAAATCAATACGATTGAATCCGCCGTAAGCTGCCGACACCTGATCTTGCGAGCCGACATTCTCGCCGATGATGTTTTGTTCGATATGAATGGCATCCCTAGCCAGCGCGTCCTGACTAACCATTTTCCCGGCGATACCATAAAGCGCATGTGCTAAGCCCACGGTAAATGCAGAGCTTGAGCCCAAGCCGGAGCGCGCCGGCAAATCGCCATCATGGTGAATTTCCAGGCCATCAATAATATTAGCCCAATTAAGTACTGCTCGCGCTGAAGGGTGCTCGATTTCGTTGATGTGATGCACATTTTCAATACGGGAATAAACAATACGATGCTTGTGCTCGAAAAATGGTGGCAAACGACGGCAGGTGATATAGCAATATTTATCGATACTGGTTGCTAATACTGCGCCTCCATGCTCTCTATACCAGCCTGGATAGTCAGTGCCGCCACCAAAAAAAGAAATTCTGAACGGGGTTCGTGTAATAATCATTTACTTCCTCAATCACCCAGGATTTTGCGACTAAGATGGATGCTGGTCATGTCTTCAATGTTTTTTCTTTCGAGTGCGCCAAATTTCTGCTCGACAAGATTTAGGTAAATCGGGTTGGTAAAATATTTTTGCCACGCTTCATCACGAAATCTTAGAACATCCGCTGAACTTATATACTTGGTTGGGAGGGGTTGGCTTTCGTATGACAGGAAAGCATAGCCTTCGTATGAGTCTGGCAAGGCCCAACCGTTCTTCTTGGCGATGTTGTACATCGGGCTGCCCGGCAATGCTTGACAGGGGTACATATTTGCCATTTCGGTATTCAGTTCCATAGCGAGATCCAATGTTTCTTGCATGGTCTCCATAGTGTCTTCCGGGAAGCCAAAAATGTAATTACTGATTATTTTAATATCGGAATCATTAATTATTTTGCAGACTTCGCGAATGTTGACTTCTTGAAAAGAGCCTTTGGATACTTCTTGGCGAACCAATTGATTGCCCGCTTCAACACCCAGTGCGAGCCAGTTAACCCCTGCGCGCTTAAAAAGATCGAGTGCATCTCTACGAACTGTATCGACTCGAGAATAGGTCCACATATTAAAGCCAAAATCTTGGTCAATAGCCTGTTGCAGTATGGGGGTATAGTATTTTCGATTTAGAAAGAACATCTCGTCGCTGATCCGCAACGTACGTACTCCCATATCCGCGAGCTTGCGCATCTCTCGACTTACCCATTCAGGACTCCAAAAGCGCATGCCCCGAGAATCCGCAGCATTAATATCATCGTCGTTGTTGGTGCGATTAATTATATTGATCATGCAAAAATTGCAGCCGAAATTACAACCCAAGGAAGTGTAGATTGCAGCAAAAGGCGTTCGTTTATCATGGTCAAACTCCGCATGCCAAAAATGTGCGCGGTAGAGATCTAATGGCTTTGCGTTATACGGCAGCAAGTCCCAAGCATAACCGGGCAGATCTATATCCATACGCTCTTGCGGTACAATACGCTCTGGTGGATTAAGTACTGGTACAGAATTATGAACGTCTGATTTTTTGTAACCAATCCCTTTGATGGTATGGAGATCGCTAGCTAAATTACTTTTCAAAAGATTGTGTAACGCATACACACCTTCATTAAGCAATACGATGTCCACGCAGTCATGTGACAGAACATCCATAGGTAGAGCGCTAATATGAGAGCCAACAAAACATACTTTAGTATTTAGTTCAGCATTCTTGATTCCTTTGGCCAGCTCTAAAGCACCAATCATGCTGGTGGTGCCAGAGTTAGGATTCTGTCCGTAGATCACTAATACTACCAAACGTGGCTTTGTGTCTTGAATACGTCCGACTGATTGATCAAGCGTCAATCTTTCGGCGTCGCAATCGAGTATTCCAACGCCAAATCTCTTCGTGCGGCAGGATTCGGCTAGCAATAAAGCCCATGTAGGAGGTTCTATCGCCGAGTAAACTTTAGCCAAGCCTTGATAAGCCTTTGCAGATGAGTCGGGGTTGACAAATAATACATCCATAAAATTCCTTGCGTAAAAAATAGCCTTTCATTATGACAATAAAGGCTTTAAATCTTAAAGTATGTTATTTTGGATTAAATCTTCTCCGGCTTTAAGGGCATTTTTCCATTTATTACAAATGGAAAAAATGTCTTTATTCCAGACTAGACTTATCACTTTAACATCACGAAATAAAACAGTGGTTTATACACAGTATTCGACTTTTTTAACCTGTTGATGTTACGTACTCTGAATCGCTGGATTCCAGTTTTTAAAATTAACATTCAGGTTAATCGGTATATGACATGTACAAAGTCGAATATCGTATAGTTTATATGTTGTTAATACTCCGCGAGGTCATGGATGCGGAAGAAGGGAATATAGGTTCCTATAAATCAAGGTTTCCAGTATTTTAAAGTCCACAATTATGAGTGGGCGGAGTATATATAATTTTGTACGAATAAAATCCGATTGCAACGGATTATGAGGTGGGTTTAAATTTAGCATTTGGTTGATTTTGTAGGGTAGATTGCACAGCGATTTTACTAAAATTATGAAGAGGTTCTGTGAAGCCGGTTTCCGGGGTGGAGCTCAATCTAACAAACTTGATGTTTTCTCATGTTTTTGATAATGACTTGAATAATCAGTAAGCTTATATAGCATCAGGCATTTGATGGCTCGTTTTATTGTTCAACATAATTTCTTCTTGAGTCATTACCTATCTCCATAAAATGGAGCCAGTTTAACTCAAATTTCAGTCAAACGGTTATTTTTTCAAAAAATAATTACACCTTCGCTGCGAGACAGGAGTCGAGTAGTCCCCAGAAGCGATAGTGCATGTGTTTTCACGCAGCTTGCGGAGTGAAAATGCAGGCTTTCCGACATCGCGTCGAGTCATTGCGAGAATGATGTTGGATACCCCTTGCTGGGTATCCAACAAAA
>CANNKG010000299.1 GCA_947505105.1 Methylococcaceae bacterium
GTCTTTATGCCTCTAACCGCTTCCAATGCGATTTTGGCTTTTTGCGCCCCTGTATAAATCTTCCGTTTGCTTTCGCTCATTTTCTACTTCTCATTTTTCGACAGAGCATAGCTTAAACTATTGTCCGGATTTCAGGGGCCACTATAATAATCATCATTATGTGGAGCACTAACACACATAATACTCGGTATAAAATTCATTATTTTTTATAGGTAACACACGATGATGACAGTCAATAACTCTGGTGATTATAGATATTTCGATTTTAGCAAAAACTGGAGTAAAACCATTAAACCGATTATCGAATCACCTCAAGCTCAAGTGATACTCAATCAAGATTTCAACGCTTATGTGGACATAAAAAGAGCGGCTTACATCCAGAATGCTAAGAAAAATGGACTACCTACAGATAAACATAACTGGTTTTTTTCAGAGGGTAAATTGCCTGCTGATTTTGATAGTTGTGATTGGCGTTATGGTAGGCTTCCGGCGTGGCACCCCTATGTTTGTCGAGGAGCTTGTCATTTCATCGTCAATACGCTTTTGTATGTAGCAATGGCCGCTTACCCTAACAAAGCATGGCGGATTGTGACCAGTGGTGAACACTCGACTGTTTGGGATGGCGAGCAAACACTATTTGACCTGAATTTTGTAACTCTAAAAGTCTCCGTTAGTGAATGCGTAGAAATGGCTTTTTTGCGCCACGACAGTATCATGCTGGGAGTTGGGCACTATTTGAGGCTGGGTCAGAAAGATAGTTTTATGAGATAGGTTTAGGCAAGTACTGAGCAATCATTCCGAAAGATCACACTTACCACGCACTGCATTCATCCGGTCCTTTGTTTCTTTACCAGATTTAAAGTGGCGCATTATTTTGGCTTCCAATTTAATACTCCTATAGTTTGTGCAAGCTTTATTGATCTAAGGCTTTCTAAGCAGCTTAGGATAATTTCCTCTGCGAAAAAGTTTCACTTTGGTGCCAAATAGGGGTTTAATAAACTGATCAATCTTGCATAAGTAACCGATGATGTAATTCAAATTTTTCCGCAAATCAGCGTCATCATAATTTATCGGCCCTATACCCAGCATCCCTTTTTTGTCATAGTCATCTGCTTTAGCGTTGACATTCCAGTAATCTCCGGAGCCTTTGGTAACAGTATCTATCCAGTATTGGCCAATCGATTCGGCCAAATGAACATGGCTGCTATTATTTCGCTTCGAACCATCAAAGAAAAACAGCACATGCCAATGCATTCCTTTGTCGGGACCATATTCCAGCTTTGCGATATAGCCTTTTAGGCTATTAAAGATTAGTGGCTTACCACGCTTATTTTTAGTCAAATGAGTTAAATCTTCCCTTATATGAGAAATTGATTTGTCGTTGGCATATTGTTTTTGATAAAACAGGTCTATCCGTAACACCACTAGCCGGGCGCAATGGTCAAAGAGTTTCTTAACATAATTGAGATAATCGTCATACCGGTCATCTGCCCGTTTTTTTCTGGCGTCAACCTTGGCTTGAGTTTTTTTTATTTTCCATTCGTGACGAATAATGCTTACCAGAGCGTTGAATATATCGGCGGCAGTCGCACCGTTAAAACGAGGATCAATTTTTGGAAGATCAACATGACTCTTTTTCCAATCCAGTACTATGTCCAGCAAACCTAGAGAACGAGCACAGGCTATAAAAACGGTGATGCGCTCACTATATTCATATCGGGGTGACAATAGATTGACCACCTCAATGAAATCAGGCACCGATGTAAAAAAACGAGCAGCTGGCGATGCAGGGAGGTAGTTATTTTCAAAACCGGGGCGGGAATCTGGTACAAAAGGCACCTCATCACAGTTCAATAGTACATCCACAAATTGCTCTAACTCCGATAATTTAAGCGCATAGAATTTAGCAGCGAACATTTCTGACAGCCGATCATTTAGATTCAACCGCTTTGTAGAGTCGAATAAGGAATGCTGTTGAGCTCGCTCCTTATAGACCGTAGAGCATAAATTTCTATCAAATTGAGTGGATTTTTTGTTCTTGGGCATTGCTGATCCAGACGTCAGATTTTTAGGAGGGTTTTAAGCTGCACAAATCGTAAAGCTCTAGCCTAAATAAACCGGTTGTGTTGCTTATCTTTAGTAGTCTAGGTCGGCAGATTTATGGGGAAGCGTAGCATTAGTTAATCTGGGCATTTCACCCATGTCGAAGCGAACCAGTTTATGACTGAGTTTAAGCCGGGAAAAGATGTCGCGCATTAACATGCACTGTATCTTGAACATAAGCCCCGCCAAACCATAATCAAAATCTTCTGTCCCCAAATTCAACTGCCAATTGTTTATGGCAGGGGGAAGGAAATAATCACCCTGTTCCTCAGTAATATGGCGCCAAAGGGGGCCGTAGGTATTTTGAACAGCTATCGGATCGAAGGACTCAAGCAGACTGTCGCAAAAAAGGATCAGATAATAACGATGTCCCAAGTCCGTCTGGTATTCGCGTTTCCACCACCAGCCAACGAAACAGTCTGCTGGCAAATGCGCCTTAAGCTCTACCAAGTATTTCTTGAGGAAATCGTCTGATTGTTTTAGATTGATTTTGCTTGCCTGCTCCCTTTGGTAACAAAGGACTATACTTTGCGCGTAAAGAGGATGTTGGTTGTTGACGCAAAGACGGTCAATATAACGTTTTGTTAAGGCAACAGCCTGCTTCGACTCCTTTTCACGCTCAGCCGCTCTTTTTTTGAAGCCCTCATTTTTCATGGCTTCTCGTAACGATTCGACAAAAGTGTTGATCAATTCGCCTTCCAATATGAAGCCTTCGCCTATTGATCTCATCGGGTCACCAAAAAATTTTACGGTGTTTAATTCCAGCTCATTGGCAAGATCGCATAAAAGCTTTAGATTCTCGCTTTTTTCATATTTGTCCTGCTTACTGTCATTATTGTAGCGTGGAAAGTTAGCTGTAATTATCGGGTCACTAGATATTTGTTCAGAATGTTGTTCTAACATCTCATAAAAAAGCTGCCCAATATGAGTTAATTTTTTGTCTTTTAGTTGGGTTCCTCTCAATGTTTTTATGAATTTGTAACTCGATGTTCAAGTTTTTAAATTTTTTGCAGCCTGATTCTTGGAAAAGTCATCCAGCCGCTCGGCACTGTAGGGAAGCTGTCGGCCCAAGGCGTCCCAAATCTCTCCCTGCCATATGTTTGCCGGAAGGCATTAACTGAAAAAC
>CANNKG010000300.1 GCA_947505105.1 Methylococcaceae bacterium
GCGGTTTCGAAAGGCCAATCAAATTCGGCAATCGTCAGTTGTTTTGAGCTACAGTATCGGATCATTGGTGCACGGTTTTTGAGGGTTACGGCTCATTTTTCGTGCACAATTATACCCAAAAAATGCTATTTATTCAATAAATATCAATAGGTTGTATTAATTGAGCGGACTCTAAATAACGGTTTACCTTCAGATCACTCATTCGGCGAGCTTACAAAACTAACTGAGGCGTTTGATGTGCGATCAACGCCTAAGAAAATTTTTGATTCCATCTGGGGATTCGCCAAATTAATTCCTGGCCTTGCGGTTATTCCATTTGCAGACTCGTTTGCAACGGGGGCGTGGGATGTAATGAAACAAAGAACTGAGGTAATGTTTACTAAGGCAAAACCGTGGAATGCTGACGGGTATCAATCCATCAATGGCTATACGGATATAAGAGAAGCTGGCTTAACTAAATTTCTAAAAACATTAGAAGAATCTCAAAATGAGCACCATAAAGAAATCATTTTGGTTGGGCATAGTATGGGGACGATTATCGCCAATAAGATCCTGGCAGAGCATCCCAATATTAAATTTTCGAAAATCATTTATATGGGCGCAGCTTGTTCTATTAAAGATTTTCAAGTATCAGTGATACCGTATCTTAAAGTTCATGCAGATACTCAATTTTTTAACTATATGCTTCATCCCGTAGCAGAAAATCTGGAAGCCTATTGGATCGTTGGTGCTGGCTCATTATTGACGCTAATTGATAATATTTTTGAAAACCAAGTTTTTGAAAATCATAAAACTTTAGGCAAGTGGGTTAATGTTATGAATGGCATTAACTTTTTCAATGTTGGCGATAGTACTCTTAAATCACGAATTCATTTAAGAACAATGAAACTAGATAAAAATTATCCCACTAAGCATGGCAGCTTTGATGATTCAGAGTATTCGGAAAATCCGAATAAAGGATTTTGGACTGAAAATTTTGGCAAATAATAGCGAGGTAGCCTGGATGGAACTTGCGGAATCCAGGTTTAAGTCAGGTTACGCTGTTTAAAAAAATCATCTGTACCTAATATTGATCCGCACAGCGAACCCTTGGTTATTGATGCAAGCGTTCGCTTCAATAAGGCCCCGGCGTTAACCGGGGAAAGACAACCCAACAGCAGCCTCCTATGACCGGCCTACTCACCGCTTCAATGAGGCCCCGGCGTTAACCGGGGAAAGACGCTGGAGAACTCGACCAAGTTAACAACTAAGGCAATGCTTCAATGAGGCCCCGGCGTTAACCGGGGAAAGACCGTGAAGCTTGTCGTTGGTTTGTCTGAGTTGGTCTGCGCTTCAATGAGGCCCCGGCGTTAACCGGGGAAAGACAGCGCGTTCCGGAAGCCTTGAATAACGGCCTCTGAACACGCTCTTTGCGAGAGCTAATATAATTCGCGCCGTTAGATTACCCAATTTTTACCGATTTGCACAAGAAAATTTTTAATGACCTGATTGTTAAAGAACTTTCGCTTTTCGAGCGCTGCCGGGAGTTTTTGCATTACTCCAGCGCTCGCACCGTGGCGGCAAGCAAAAACGCGATCAAACGATAATGGCTTGCCGTTCAATCGTTTCATAGCTTTTGCCCAGACTGACGATTGAGGGTTTAATGCTGTCTGCTGGCCCAAGGTGAATGATTAACACATGGTCTTCCCCATGATGAATCAATTCATATAAGCTCGACAGCATTTCCGCATACTGTTTTCGACTGAGTCGACATTGAAAGACCGATAATTGCAGCCACTCGCCTTGTACCCATTCCAGATAAGCGAGTCGCGGGCAATACTGGTATTCGTTAATCATCCGCGCCGGTAGCAACGGTGTGTCTCCGGAACGTTCCGGGAACGATAGCGGCAGTTCGCGTTGAAGGGGCGGTTGGTCGGGTATCATTGTTTAATTCTGCTGAGGAACTGAGGTTAAAAACAGTTAGTCGCTATTTTGCCGATCTATCTGAAACAGACCACCGCCTTGATGGCTATCTCGACCCAAAACCAACGGCCCGTCAACAACCACAGCAAACACCAGGCGAATATGGGCCCTAACCCCACCTTTCGCTCCTTGAATGACTTTCAAAATTTCAACCTGTGGTTTAGGTAAATGCCGGCGTTGGCATTCAATCAGCACATCTTGGCGAATTACCGCGTCAGCTTCTGCAAACGATTTTGGAAAGCGGGTTGGCTGGTAGGGTAAAACCGATTTCCAATGCGTGGATAAACCCAGCAATGGGTGGTCTGTTTCCCAATGATCGATTGCTGGCTCTACCTTCAGCACACCTAAGGCACCCGCTCGAATAATACGCAATTGCTCGACCACCTCATAAAAGTCTTTGTCACGGTTTGTTGCACTTCGGTCTGCACACCAAGGCGCAATCACCAGTAACTCATCCAACAAACCATCCTTATCGCTGTCGTTCGCCGCTAAAAATACATGCTCATGTTTACCCGAACGCGCAACCGAGCCATCCGCGTCATGTCCCGAAAATAATCGTCCCGGTTTACCCAACGTTTCCCGCGCCAAACTCATCAGCGCATTTCGCACAGCTTCTAATAAGGCGATCCGATCTTTACTCGCTGGCCGCGTGTTCAAATCAAGCTGAAAACGCATAACGCCAGAAGACCTTTGCTGAATGGCCCGCATCAATCCTAAGCCTTGATAACGACCATCGCCAATCATCAGCGGGCCATTGATCGGTTCGGCAAATTCCAATTCCAAAAAATAGAGTCGGTTACAAGTGAAACGTTGAAAAGCAAAGCGTTCAGCTAATGTGCCGTTGCTGTCGAAGGGTTCGCGCTGAATCTTGCGGATTTGTACCGGTATGGAAATACCGCTTTGCCGTATCGCTTGTTTAGCCGCGTGGAGCAACTCGCTTTGTTTGTAAACGCGTTCAACGCCGGTTTCGGCTTGAACGGTATGGTTAAGTGGCAATGCCACCGGCGTGACGGTGCGCCAGATCCGAGCTGATTTGTGATCGCCCATACCGTAATAAGTCAGCACTTTGCGATCAGTGGCTTTAACCAATTTCCCATTTTGTATGATTTAAACTTTCTGCTGGATTCATCGTTTGTTTCCTCAATCTTAAGAACTTTAGGCGGTTCACAGATTGGGAGACTCTCGATGATTCCCGGAATTGTCAAACTTTGTGAGTCCCCCGGCAGAGCCGGGGGTTTACCCTTGATTAATTAA
>CANNKG010000301.1 GCA_947505105.1 Methylococcaceae bacterium
TAAGCTGCTTGCTCTGAAGTTTATCACCTCTATGAAATATCAAATCGACACCTCGTCGTAATTCACCAACAGTAATCGTTGAAATATAAACGGGTACATTATCCATTTGCACCTGGTGGAAAAATTGTAGTACGCCGTTATTAGCTTTTGCCCCTTTACGGGCTTCGCTGATCACATTGGTATCAATCAAATACATGATTACTCAGAATGACGCTCAAAATCTGAATCTAATCCGACATTTGGCATCGCTGATAAAACTTCAACAAAAGACTTACGATGAGGTTTGTTGAGAATATCAGACAAGATGGCGCGATGTTCAGCTTCTGTGGAACGTTGGTGTTGAGCTGCTCTTTCTTTTAGCGCATTAACGATGGACTCATCAAGGTTTCTAACTATTAAACTAGGCATGTTGACACTCTTTATTCAGTATTGCTATCAATGGTAGCATAGCACAAATACTTCGCAATGAGGTGTCCTAAACGTAAAATGCAGATTAGATTCTACTGCATTGAATTTGTAATGCGGATGTGCATAGAATTAGAAACAATTGTTGGCAATGCCCGCAAAAAAATTAACCATTACTTGTTATGTGGTACGCTTTAACGTACTATTTCAACTTTCAAATCATTTGTAGGATATTAAATGCAAACCATATCCGCTAGTGAAGCCAGAGCCAATTTGTATCGTCTCATAGATCAAACTGCCGAATCTCATGAGCCTATTACCATTACCAGTAAAAGAACCAATGCGGTACTCGTTTCCGCTGAAGATTGGTCGGCGATACAAGAAACGCTTCACTTGTTGAGTATTCCTGGTATGCGTGAATCCATTATTGCTGGCATGTCCGAGCACATTGAAGAGTGCGACAAGGAACTTGATTGGTGAGTTGGGAAATTCTTTATACTAAGCAGGCTCAAAAAGACGCCAAAAAACTAGCAGGAGCCGGTTTAAAAGATAAAGCATTACAGTTGATCAACATTCTTAAAACCGATCCTTTTCAAAATCCGCCTCCTTATGAAAAACTGGTAGGCGATTTAGCTGGCACATACTCTCGCAGAATCAACATCCAACATCGCTTAATCTATCAAGTCTACTCAAGCGAGAAGCAAGTCAAAATCTTGCGAATGTGGACGCATTATGAATAAGTCAGCTTCTTGTCCTGGCAAAATACAAATATGACACTTTGTTGGATACGTTTTGATTCATCATAGTAAAATTCAAACTTATCTAACAAAATACTTTGAATCTAATTTATGTTGAACGAAGCAATCCGTGAGAAATTAGCACAATCATTATCGGAAGTTAATACCAATGAAAATTGCTTCAGTGTTACTGAAATTGAAGGTTTTTTATTTGCGATAGCAATTACTCCGGAAATGATCCCGCCAACTGATTGGTTACCCATAATCTTTGATGAAGATATGACAGATTCAGACTTTGCGGGTGATATAAATGATCTTATTGGCAATTTACTCAGCGCCTACAATTTCTACAACTCACTGCGATTAAAAGGTAAGCTTCGTTTTCCCTACAATCCGGAAGAAATGACACAAGAGAATGAGCTATTTGAAACCATTATTTCTTGGAGTACTGGGTTTTGGAACGGATTGTCATTGAGATTTGATTTTTGGAATAGCGGGATTATTGCAAAAGATATGGGTGATGGACAGGACCCAATTCAAGCCATTTTAAAAATCTTAAACTTTATCATTGACCCGGACTATTTTGACCAACCAACATTTGATGCTTTTGTCCAAAATATGCCTCCCGAAATTACAGAAGATAATGCTAGAGGGTATGTTGTTGCAATGGGCATTCTGTTATTGCCTTCTATGGTGGAAACACTCCAGGAGTTTGCTGCTGAGATGGATTCCAGATCAAGGCGATCCGAACTCAACAAATTTACCAATCAACATGTAGGTAGAAATGATCCATGTCCCTGCGGTAGCGGTAAAAAGTTTAAAAAGTGCTGTTTGATGTAGCTAGCTTTGAATCTCTATCGCTCGAATTCGTGTGTAATTCTAGTGTAATCGTGCAGAGAAAAGCAGCGATTTTGCGGGAACTTTAGGGAAGTTCTATGTTGCTAAATACCTGTTTAACTAGAACAATATCAAACAATTGGGAACTCTAGGGAACTCGGCAGAACTACTGATCACAGTACTTTTAATGCGATGGTCCCGCGTTCGAATCGCGGACGACCCACCAATTTTCTATTGTAAATCAATAGCTTCAACAGACTGCCATCGGTTGAAAATACTTTAAGCTCCAGCAGTGCACAACAAAGTGCGCAATTTGCGCATTTATACTTTTGCGCACTGTCAGTTTAAATGTTTTTGAGACTGAGCACATGGCAACCATCAGAAAGTTACCCAACGGCAAATTTCGCGCCGACATCCGTAAAAATTACACTTTTATCCAAGCAAAGACTTTTGTATCAAAAAAAGAAGCTGAACTAATGGCGGCTGAAATTGATGTAAAAATCGATGAATTACTAGCGCTACCAAAATCCAAAACTAGCGCCCTTACACCCGAAGAAGTTGAAACATTGGGTGGTCGCGAGCTATTTTTGAAACTAGGCATTGAACTTGAATTTGAAGCTACGCTGAAACTGATTGATGGCAAAGTTGAAATGCAATTTGCAAAGCGCTGACGCACAACGAAAGCAAGTTGCTCACGCTTCAAGTTTATTTTAGCTTGACTACTGGGTAAGGTTCGATTTAATAGCGCTCCATAAAATCAAAAATCAAAAATCAAAAATCAAAAATCAAAAATCAAAAATCAAAAATCAAAAACTTGAACATCGAGTTTTAAGTATCACTCGATCATTTAAATTCGTTTACTAATCAAACGCATATCTTTGATTTCATAATGCCTTTGCTTAAGGGGAATACCGTTTGACGGTTATTTCTGAGCCCAATGTTACTTGCAACAGCTTGGCAATCTCAATTTCCTCTTTATTGTGCCGATCCCACCATGCGTCGTTACTCCTATCGGGTGGTGTCACGGTATCGTCGTAATCCCGCTGCCAAAGAGCAATCCGTCGTACTATAGTTTCTCAGATAAATAATATCCTGCCCGAGTTTGAATGAATCACACGGCAACCGCAAAATCTCTGCGCAATTTATCCATAACGCAAAGAATTTTACTGGCATCTTGCATGTAAGTTTCAAAAGTTGTGACGACTGAATCGTA
>CANNKG010000302.1 GCA_947505105.1 Methylococcaceae bacterium
GTTGTCCGTTGGGATTTGAAACACGCCGAACAGCGTCTGTGCATTATTCTGCCCTCGCGTCTCCTGCATCGTCCGCTGAAAGTCCAAAAAAGACGGGCTTTGCATGAAAAAAACTGAAAATGCACTCAAGCCGGCATCCGTCATGGTATAGCCCGTATTTTTTCCGGTCCGCTGATCGGCGAAGGTTTCAAAAGTTAGGCGCATTTGCTTGACCACGTCACTAAAGGTCAACGCGTTTAATCCAAAGGGAACACTCATAAATTAGGTTTTAATGGGGAATCGGTCGGCTATTTTAGGCGCTGGGTGCCATAATGAGAATTGCTGTCATCTACTTTGGCAAGCCAATCAAAATAGTTACTGTGATATAATCCCGCACGTTTTTACTCAGAATCATGACGTTTTATTTTTAGCTACCCACATGAAGAAATCAAAAGCTATTTCTCGTTTTTTATTGCTATTCCTGCTGATCTCCCAATCGGTTAAAAGTGATGAAGCATTCATTGTCCAAGATATTCAGGTCAAAGGCTTACAGCGTATTTCTTTAGGTACGGTGTATAACTACCTCCCCGTTAGTGTTGGTGAGAAATTTTCAGAGGATAATGTTGCACCTGCTGTCAGAGCATTGTTTAAGACCGGCTTTTTTAAGGATATTTCCCTTGAAAGAATGGGGTCAACACTGATCGTGACCGTCGTTGAGCGCCCCTCCATTGCCAAAATAATTTTTGAAGGCAACAAGGATTTATCCAAGGAGGACTTAAAAAAAGCCTTGGACAAAATAGGTTTGTCTGAAGGCAAAACATTCGACAGACAAGTGCTTGATAAAGTTGAACAGGAATTGAACCGCCAATACCTGAGTCATGGCAAATATGGCCTGAAAATTAAAACAGAGGTATCTACACTAACCCGAAATCGAGTCGGTATACATATCAATATATCTGAAGGTAGGGTATCCAAGATCAAACAGATTAATATCGTCGGAAACACCGTTTTTGATGACAACACGCTGTTAGATACGATTGAGTTAAGTACCACTAACTGGCTTTCGTTCTATAGTAAAGATGACCAGTATTCCAAGCAAAAATTGTCTGCCGATTTAGAATCCCTGAGGTCTTATTATCTTGATCGGGGTTACATCAACTTTTCAATTGAATCTACTCAAGTCGCGATTACACCCGATAAAAAAGACATTTATGTCACCATCAATGTCAAAGAGGGTGATGTTTATACCTTGGAAAAGGTAAAGCTGGCGGGTAATTTAATTGTTGCTCCTGAAGAACTGGTCAAACTGGTTAGCGTTGGTCCAGGAGAAATTTTTTCAAGAAAAAATGCCACCGAAACGTCCAAAGCCATTTCAGATCGTTTGGGTGATGATGGCTATGCCTTTGCCAATGTTAATATGGTACCGGAAATTAATGAGGCAAAAAAATCAGTCGACATGACCTTTTTTGTTGATCCAGGTAAGCGTGCCTACGTCCATCATATTAATTTTAAGGGCAATACCAAAACTCGTGATGAAGTTCTGCGCCGTGAAATGCGCCAGATGGAATCCAGTTGGGCATCCAGTTCAAAAATTGAACGTTCCAAGACTCGTCTTGAGCGTCTTGGCTATTTTGAATCGGTCAATGTTGAAACACCCCCTGTTGTGGGCACCAATGACCAAATTGATGTTAATTACTCAATTGTCGAAAAAGCATCAGGCAATCTATCGGCAGGTGTAGGTTTTTCTCAGGTTCAAGGGATCGTTTTAAACGCTAACATTTCCCAAGATAACGTTTTTGGTTCAGGCAAACGGGTTAATATTGCCTTTAACAATAGCAATTATCTGACCAGCTACCAACTAGGATTCTTTAACCCCTATTTTACGACAGATGGCGTGAGCCTCGGTTATAACTTGGGTTACACGAAACGAAATGCTGGTCAAATCAATATTGCCAATTATTCAACGAATGTCATTAATGCCGGCATGGATTTTGGAATCCCCTTAAATGAATTCGATCAACTGCGCTTTGGCGTTGAGGCAAAACATACTAACTTAAGTACAACCTCTTTTTCATCAACACAAATCAGCGACTTTATAAATAATGAAGGCGATAGTTTCCTAACACTCTCACCGACGTTAAACTGGACACACGATACGCTTAACCGAGCAATCTTTCCAAGTAGCGGTGGCCAACAACGATTATCTGGACTAATAAGCGTACCCGGCAGCGATCTTAATTATTATAAAGTCAGTTACAAACACCAGCTTTATTTTCCATTAGCCAAAGACTTCACCTTTAGATTACAAGGTGAAGCCGCCTACGGCGATGGCTATGGCAAGACTAAAGACTTACCTTTCTTTGAAAATTATTTCGCTGGTGGCACGGGTTCTGTGCGCGGTTTCAAGAATAATACCTTAGGACCTAGAGACTCAAACTCCTACCCTCTCGGGGGGGCGAGTAAAATTATCGGTAACGCAGAATTGTTTTTTCCGGTGCCTTTTTTATCAGAAACAAAATCTGTGCGTTTAGGCACTTTCCTTGATGCCGGCTCGCTTAGTAAAGGTTTTTCCATCGATGAAATGCGATATTCTGCGGGCGTGTCGGGGGAATGGTTATCACCTTTTGGCGCGCTGTCGATAAGTGCTGCTGTACCACTAAATGCTAATACAACCCGTTATACCAATATTTCGGGCGATTCCTTTGACATAAAAGATCAAAAACAACTATTTCAATTTAACTTTGGTCAAAATTTCTGAGAAGTTCTTTTGGTTGAGTCGCTTATCCCCTATAATTTCGTAATCTGTCAGTAACAGAATTTTTTATACACTCGGAGATTTATTTAACAATGAAAACAAAAATTGCTTTATTTTTAGGACTATTGCTGACTGCAAATGTGAGTTTTGCTGAATTGAAAATAGGTTTTGTTGATATGCGTGCCGTCCTTGAAAAAGCACCACAGGCCGAAAAAGCGACAAAGCGTATGGAGCAAGAGTTTTCTCCTAGGCAAAGACAACTGGTCGCGCAAGAAAAAGAAATTCAGAGTAAAGAAGAGCGGATGGCCAGAGATGGTGCCGTAATGGGTGATGCAGAACGCTCTAATATGGAAAAAGACATTCTTAATAGAAAAAGAGAATTTAAAAGATCGCAACAAGAACTTGGCGAAGATGTTAATGCTCGCCGCAATGAA
>CANNKG010000303.1 GCA_947505105.1 Methylococcaceae bacterium
CTCGCCATAATGACGTGGAAATGTGGGAAAAAGATAACATTCCTTACACTGTTCGAAAAAAACGCCAAGCTTTTTTCAACAATATTGCAAGCCAAAAATCGGGAGTAAAATAACTGGGACAGAGGGACTTATTTCGACAGCCTAGTGCGTGCCTGTCTGGGTAAATCCAGGTGTAGGCTGACATTAACAGGAGTATCTCGTTGTTCGAGGTGGTTTTTGCCTAGTTTATGCCGTGCGAGAATGTAAAGTCTCTTGCACTAATAATAGCCGCTTGCGCATATTGAATATCCATAATATCAACCTGGGGCGAATTGCCGATGTCGCCGACAATCGCGACAAATTATTAGTTGCCGCCTTGAACGCCCCAGCTGGTGACTTCATTAATCGTTACATGGATTTTATAGTGCGCTTCGAATGCTCCATCGCATCTAAGTACTCAGAATACCTTATTAAAACCTTAATGCTCTGATAAGCATTGACTATATCTTTAGATCTTGACAATTTAATGACAATTATCAGGGGGATGATTTGATTATGTGTCGATGATTAACAAATATTTGCTGTTTAAGAATGAGCCTTAAGAATTTGGCCGACCGGTTTTGACCTTTTCGACCTGTTCAACAGCCGCTATCAATTCTTCTATACTGAGCTTTGATAGCAACAGAAGACCGGCGCGCAGTAATTCTCCTTTTTTAATATGAATGCCTTCCGAAAGGCAGGTTTTCTTTAATTCGGTAATTTTTAAGTAATCATGTTCTGGAAATGAGAAGCTGTCCCGAATTACTTTCTTTTTCGGAGATTTTTTCTTTTTTGCGATTAACGTTTCATCGCTGATATTGGCTGCTTCAGTTGCTTCTGTTTCAGAAATTGCAGAAGCATTTGTCGATGCTGATTTTTTTGAAGCTTTTTTATTTGTAGGTTCAGGTAACGATTGGGTAGTTTCCGGTGTGGTGATAGCGCCTTCAGAGGCTGTTTCGGAGAGATTCGATTTTGATTTCTTTGTGCTCATGGGTGTTCTCTGGTATAAAATAAAATAGTATATACCGTTTATATTGTTATGTGGAGCGCTTTATTTAATTTAAATGGTGCTACGACGAAATTTCGTAATTCTACTAGAACTCAAGAGGGCTAAAATCGTGCTTTTATGCGTCGATTAACGAAAAAACTATTACCTTCCTGCAGTTTGGCCTGATGTTTCGCTTCTGAGGCCAAATCAGCAATATCAACGTGAGAATGGCAAAATTTTACGGCCTCTGTCGAGACAATGCCGATTGATAAACTGAGTAATGGAAACGTACACAATTCTCCTTGGCGGTTATGCGAGGATATCGTTCGGGATTGACGGTGTTCGGCATGATAATATTTTAATACCCGATTGGAAAACTCCTGCAAAATCCTTTCACAGCATGCTTGCCATTCCTCAGTAGTGAAGATCACAATAAAATCATCTCCGCCGATATGTCCAATATGACTGGTTGATGGGATAACGTGTTTTTTTAAAAGTTTTGCGACGAGTTTAATAATTTCATCACCTTGGCTATAGCCGTAGATATCGTTGTAGGGTTTGAAATTATCCAGATCAAAATAAGCAACCGTAAATAATTGATTTTTTGATAATAATCTATCCATCATCGAATTCAGTGCATGACTGCCGGGCAATAAAGTTAACGGGTTGGCGTGTTGGGCATTTTGAATTTGGAGGTGAGTCATGGCCTGCAATAAATCAAGAATTACCCCGACTCCCAGGTAATTCCCTCGATGCGTGACGACAAATGCTTTATTAAAGTAAGCATTGGAAGTCAATAACTGACTCACTTCTTCAATGGATAATGAACTTTCCACGATCAGTGGATTCTCTTCAAGAAATTCCGTGATCGGTTTGTGTCCAAATAAATCCAGGCCATAATTGCTGCTAAATACATGAGATAAAAAAGAATTTTTACTAATAAGCCCGACCGGAATGGTGTTGTTAAGAACCGGAAAAATATCTTGATCATTAAATTTTTGTAAAAACTTCAAAGTGGCTTTGACTTTGGTATTGCTTTCAATATGAGGCATTCGTCGACAAATACCCTCTATGGTAATAGTGGTTGTGGCGCCTAAAGGCGGCAGTAGGTGATTAATATGAATGGGTGGGAAATTGAGGGGAGTGTGAAGTGAAGGAGCACTGGTGGGTTCAGCAAAATAGTAGCCATAAGCGGCCGATACGGCTAATTCAGTGAGGTTGTCAATCTGATGTTGATGATCAACGCCTTCGGCTAAGAGGTGGCAATTCATTCCGTGAGCAAGTGTTTGCAGCAGGCGAATAAAATTTAAGTTGCATAAATCATCAGGGAGTGCCTGAATGATGTGCTTATTGATTATCACAAAGTCAGGCAGAAGTTCAGACCACTGTCGAATACTTGAATAACTGGTATCTAGATCATACAAGCCAATTTTAAACTCCTGATTACGCAAACAGGTAACTTTTTCCAGAATAAGCTTGTAATCATGATGTGGTAATGAGCTAAGAATAATCACGATTTCATGATGATCCAAACCACACCGATCAATATGATCCACAATATGTTCAATTTTAAAGTCTAATTCAGATAGAAATGATAAGTTCACATTAAGAAAAAGTTTCTGCGACAATTTAAATTTGGCGTAGTTTTCTATGATGGTTGCTAAAGCGATTTGTTGCAGACGGACGCTAAGTTGGTAGTGGTCGGCAGCCTCGTACAGAGCAGCCGAGCTTTGTAAAACAGTATCTACAGGTCCTTGAATTGATGCATGGTAACCGATGATTTGGTATTGTTTCAGAACAACAATAGGCTGAAAAAGACTTTCCAAATTTCGGTTCTCTAAAATTTCCAATAGTAAACTTTTGATATTCATCTTCAACGTATATGTCCCATTTGTTCAATTTCTATCATGCATAACGTATGTGAAGCTATGATGACATCTTGCCGACACACCTGCCACCAAATTAGGCGGGAATCCATTATCCTAAAAAGCGCCGTTCAACGCATAGAAAACCGTTCGTGCTGAGCCCAGTCGAAGCATGGACGGTTTTCTATGCGTTCACCCAGACGGTGAGACCTTAAAATCCCGTTCAACCCTTCGACTGGGCTCAGGGCGAACGGAATTTTAAG
>CANNKG010000304.1 GCA_947505105.1 Methylococcaceae bacterium
CAAAAAGGCGTGAAGATGAGTAAAATGGCATTTAAAGCTATTAGCCATAGGATAGAAAGAGACGCATCCCTACCGAAATACTACATGACTATCCAGCCTCAAATTTAAACAGAATTAATGGAGGTTATTTTTTGCGAGTTACCTAAGTGTCACAGATGAAATTTATCGGTTTGGTTTTAGTCCTGTGGTTGGTATTAAAGCCAGGAGCCCGTATCGTTATACCATAATCTAAAATGTCATGCGTTTAGTATATCCAGGGAGTTATTTTAATTTTGGACGCTTTATCACGATAGCGATTTAGGGGCAGACTGATCCGATCCCCAGCATTCGGAGCAAGACCGCCATTACTTGATTGAACTAATGAACTCGCTTGCTCGCCGCGTCTGATTAAACATGGATCATTGGTTATTGGGGTGCGATTGACGAAATCGGCATCGATTTTAGCGAGTTGCCCGGCAATATTAAGCTCCACGCGACTGACATTGACTTGACCGCTTTCACCGAATGGCGCGGCGGCCTGGATGATATTAAGTTCGGGCTGATCAGCAAAGCGATAACGAACATTACCACCCAACACCCATTGCTCCTGGCTAAAGAGACTTCGTTGGGCGTTGACGGTGACAGTTCCGCCAGAACCGTTTTGTGCCAGTGAATTCGCTTGGATGTATCCGCCATACATTACCAAGGTTCCAGTATCGATACTGATGTTACCGCCATCTCCTTGACTCACGCTATTGTTTGAAGTCGAGATAAAACTGTTATGCAATTTTAGAAAACTATCATCCGCGCGTTGCCAAGTCTTGTTACTTTCGGAATAAATTTGGAGGGTGCCGGTAGCACCTATCGCGCTTTTATCAGTTGATGCGAAAATATAGCCATCGTTCAGACTCATGTACGAACTGTTAATAATGATATTACCAGCATTGCCCTGCGCTTCTTGAGCGCTGGCGCTTTCAAGAAACGAATTGCTATTCAGCGTTAACTCCCGGCTCGAAAGTGTGAGTGTACCCGCTTGACCTACACCGAGAGCAGTTTCAACCGTCATAAAGGATTGTTGATCCAATTGAGTTAACGGACTATGAACGCTTATGTTGCCGCCACGACCATTGCCGAAGGTCGCGCTTGAAATTCCGGACTGAGCGGACATGCGCAGCGAATTAGCCAGATTCAGGGAGATTGACCCCCCAAGGCCATAACTTTGATAGCGGGTATCGGTTTTTAATAATGATCCGTCGGTTCCTGAATCTGTTAATCCGGTCAACAATAATTCCTGAGCCGATATGTTGATATCGCCGCCCGCCTGCTCGCCCAAAACACTGGTAAATATCCGGCTGTGACGCAGCTCTATATTCTCGGCGATCAGGTTTATGTCTCCACCCGCTTCGGTGGCATTATTTCTAACTAAGGCGGTCATAAAAGTATTTTTTAAATTGATGTTTTCGGCATTCAATTCAATTTTACTGGTTCTAGAATAACCGACTCCGCTTGAGTCCGTTTGATTTAGTACCGAGGCATTGATCGACAACGTTGGATTATTAATCGAGGAGCTCTGATCATCAATATCGATTTTACCGCGCGTTCCGCTGATTTGCTGTAAACCTTGATCACTTATTGCCCAACCCCCTTCCGACTCGCCATTGCTGGCAAGGATGATCATCCCGCTTGGCGCGTTAATATGCGCTTCGTGCAAGTGAATATCGCCACCGACCAAACTAAATTGTCTGCCATCGTTCATGCTTAGACTAGCTTGATCGATTGTGATAGTCGCAGGTTTGGCGTTTTGAAATTGATAGTCAATGGGTTCGGCAATGCTTAACGAGGACGCTTGGGCCGGATTGGCGAAAAAAACGCCATGATCTCCAAAATTGATGGCGTTTGCGGTAGTTAAATGAAAGTCACCGGCAATATTTATTGCAGCGTTTTTCCCGATCAGCCAACCGGCGGGATTGATAAGCCATAAATTCGCCGCATTATCACTAGAAATGCTGCCGTCGATAGTTGACAGGTTTCCGCCCGTTACTCGTGCAAAAATGTTGTTGATTTGACTGATACTTAAGAATGTAGCGGACTCACCCCGGTTAATAGAAAACTGTGCAAAGCTATGAAACAGATTGCCACCAATGGTTTGTCCTAAAGATTGAGTTATCCTATAGTCCGGTCCGGTAAGTGAATGACTGTTTCCTTGGAGCGTTCCATCTACGATCACTTCAGCTTGGCCTGCTTGGCTCGTAAACAGTACCAGAGCGATTCCAACAAATACACTGATATTCCACACTATCTCGTCACTACGTAATTTATGCTCTTTCTGCAATTTGATAACGGTATTATCATGCGATCTTGAAGCATCATTCATTACATATTCCCGGCTATATTCGATTAAGCAGCTCCAGCTGATCTGATCATGTTCAATACAGGCTCCTCTCCTTAGCTTTTTCGATGTCATAATGATTTTGAAGGTTAAGCCAGCTTTGAGCATCTATACCAAAAAACACCGCCAAACGTAAAGCAATATCGACAGTAAGACTCGCTTATCCGATACAATTTCACAAATTCTGCGTTCTGATACACCAATGGTCTTAGCCAGTCTATATTGGGTAATTCCCACCGGCTTTAAAAGATCTTCCAGTTAAATCTCGCCAGGTGTTGCTAATGGTATTTGCCGCATAACTTTATCCTCAGTGATAAACAATTATTTCCACATCAAAGACATGTCCATCTTCGAAGCGAAAACACACGCGAATATGATCATTAACTCGAATACTCTAGTAATTAGTTCGGTCGCCTATTAATGCTTCTAACCTATTACCCGGCGGTACTCGTAAAAAATCCAGACTTGTCGCAGCATTCACTTGCTGTAATTTGCACATCGCCACAGAAGCAATATTGACCCCTTTAGAAACACGCTTACCTTCAAACAATACTTCGATCTCTTTGTACTTGAAAGTTTTAGTTATTTGATAAGGCGGATTCAACTCCGAAGTGCAATCCTAGTTGTCATGCGGCCTTCGGCAAAGATTCTGCAAAAAAGACTGAATGAGGTGTTTTATAGTTAAGGCTTTTCCGTGGTCGATGGTTAAGTTTTTTCATCACCTCCTCGACATCCTTA
>CANNKG010000305.1 GCA_947505105.1 Methylococcaceae bacterium
CTTAGGATACTTTCCCCTGCGAAAAAGACGCACCTTGGGGCAAAATTTAGGTTTGAAATACTGCTCCGTCTTACACAAGTAACTGACTATAGAGTTGAGTTTGCTGCGTAAAAAAAGATCGTTGTAATTGATAGTGCCAATGCCAAGTAAGCCTTTACGTCGATAGTCGTCGGCTCTGGCATTCACATTCCAGTAATCACCTTGGCCTTGCGTCACGGTATTTTTCCAGTATTCACCAATGGATTGGGCCAAATGGCTATGGCTGGCATTATTCCGTTTCGAGCCGTTAAAAAAGAACAAGATATGCCAGTGCATCCCTTTTTCGGCACCGTATTCCAACTTTGCGATATAGCCTAGCCTATAATCAAACAGGGTATTACAGCGCTTATTTTCAATCAAATGGTTCAAGTCTTTGGTAATGTCAGCCGCTGACTTGTTACCGGAGAGGTGTTTTTGATAAAACAAGTCTATCCGTATGACCACCAGCCGGGAGCAATCCTTGAACAGTGCATTGACGTAGTGGCCGTAGTCGTTGAGTCGTTTTTTGGTCTCATGTCTTCGGGCATTGACCTTAGCCTGGATGTTTTTTGTTTTCCAGGTGTTACGGATTGCGCCGACTAAGTCATTGAACAGTAGAGCGGCAGGCTTGCCGCCGAAACGAAGATCGATTTTATCGGCATCAAGATATTCATTTCTCCAATCAAGCTCGACACTCAGCAAACCTAAAGAGCGGGCACAGGTTATAAAAACAGTGATGTGCTCACTGTATTCATATCGAGATGACAGTACATTGACCACCCGAATAAAGTCAGGCACCAACGAAAAATAGTCTGCAAGGTGGGAGGCGGGCTGGTAGTGGTCTTGGGTGTCGAGTACAAAGGGCGCCTCACCCGAGTGCAATAAGGCATCCACAAATTGCTCCAATGACGACAACTTAAGTTCATAATAGTTATCGTCAGGCAAATGAGCCCTCTGTTGGCTTTTAAGTTTTGACAGTTTGCTCGGTTCAAATAAGGAGTGGCCCACCGCTTTGGCGGCGTATAGGGCATCACGAACATCGGGTTGGTTATTTTGATTTTTGTGCATGGCTAATACCCTCTAGTGTTATATTCATGGGCTGTTGAATCAATTAAATTCAACGTACCGGACAAAGCCGGTACGTTGTTGGTTGGTTTATTTCCTAATTATTTTTAAAACGTCTTCAAAACATTTCAGGATAAAATTTCTCAATTTCAAGAACATACCGGTTAAAGCGTTCACCGGGACGCTTTCCCAAATACTGAATCAGAACCAAATCACCCACGGCGGCTTGTTTGCGTTCCATACCTACCTGTAGGTAAGCATTTAAAAAAGCTGACACTAGCTCATCAGAGTCAGCTAAACGTACAACCACGGTGTGTTGTTGCTGTTCACCAATCTGATGATTGATAAAGCTATTAAATTCAACAATGGTTCCTAAAATATCTCCATCGATTTTAAAATCCCAGAATCTTGGTTTTTGTACAGAATCTGAGTGAGTGTTTTGGTTTGATTGAATTGCTTTTAATCTTGAAAATCGATCATTCATAATGAATACTCCATGGTTATTTAACGTTACCGGTTTATGAAAAGAAAACGGCGTTACTGAAGCGATCGTGAAACCCTTCAATAAGATAAGTCTTAATATTTTTTTTATAAAATCAGGGTGGGTATTTGATAGCTCACAATCAGATTGACCGTGGCTTTAAGACTTAATGGCTGGATAATTTTGATTTTTATTCATTTGGTCTTTATTGGCTAAGTCTGTATATAAAATTTGCTAAATTTATATGAAAAAAATTATATAAACCGAGTATCTAAGATGGATATAAGTAAAAACCCAGAAACCAATTATCAACTGGAGTCAGCTTTAATGCTGGAATGGCATGGCTATTGAGTTTTGCAGTTATTGTTTTTAAAATGATTATTAACGTTTACTTGATAAGCAGAGTAAGGTGTTTTAATTTCTGGTTTTTATATGATTAATAAAACATTAAAAAACATAATAAAATATTAAAAAACATAATAAAATATTAATCATATAAAACATTAAAAACACAATAAATATTAAAAACTAAAATACCATCTATGGAAATCAGGCGTGGGTCCCAAAACCCACAGCCAAGCAAACCCGTTCAGTTAGAATATACAAATATAAAAATCAATATATTAAATACTAGACAGAAAGCTATGGATATATGGATGGGCGAAGTGATAACTTGAACAAAAGGAAAGTCTCTATTGAGACAGCTATAAGTCAATCAGAGATTAGACTGTCTTTATTGATATTTGATTAATAAATTCAGCCTGTGTTGAGTATAAAAATTAAAACATGTAAAAATTTGAAAATGAATGGATTATTGATTGACTGATTTAACCGCTTACTGAGATGTGTCAGTGATCTAGCTTTGAAGTAGTCATGAATTATCATGATTAGATTTTGATACTTATGGCTCTGAAATAATGCAAGTGAACAGTTTGGAGATAACTACTAGCTTTCTGACAATTGGTTGTAATTCTTGCATTGTTGTCTTGTTGAAGTTGATTCAATGCATCAGTGAGATAATGGCTTTTGGTTGAATAGAGATAGAGCTCGATTGAATTGATAGCAGATTGATTCATTAAGCTTTTGTTCTTTGAGTTATTGGTGATTGGATTGCTTGTAAATGTATCTGTAATTCAGGAATGATTTGAAAATTAATTGTTACAGGTGTTTACGATTTAATTACTGGCTTGGTAATTTGCTGTAATTCATGCCTCTGTAGGTCAGGTAGTTCGCTGTGTGTAGAGCTAGCAGTGCTAATAAAAATAAAAAAATGGATAATTTTCATTTCGATAAAATGAATTGTTATTGCTATTCTGAATAATTGTAGTAAAAATAGTGTAATTATTCAGACCCCTTGTTTTAAATCGACCGGGAGCCTAGGAACGGGAAACCCGGAGCGTCGCTGACGAATCACGGCCGCTAAATAAATCCAAGGCGATTGCTGCCTCACACGACACGTTTCAATGACACTGATGAGAATTGC
>CANNKG010000306.1 GCA_947505105.1 Methylococcaceae bacterium
CTGGTATCTTAGTGCTTGGGTTAACTGATGGTAGTCTTTCAAGTTCATTCTCGTCTTTAGTCGGATAGAAAAAAGCTTGGCACTATATCAGTTAGCCTTCCTTAATATCCTATTATTGGCGATTGCACTTCGGAGTTGAATCCGCCGTTTTAAAACTGAAGATTTAGGAATTCTGGCCAAAGCGGAACTCGGTCATTTATCAACAGATATCTACGGCAAGATCGCCGAAAAAATCATTTTCCCTAATTTCTCCAATGATGTTCTAAGCTATGGAGACGCTGTTGACTTAGGTGAATTTGAAGGTGGCACCTCAATTGGTTTCACTTTGATTTCTGACGGCTGGCAAGCAAGTCAATGCAAGGTGGACAACTCTCAATCCGACAAAAGTATCTTTAGAACTATTAAAAGCTTGAATACCGAAGTTGCAACGAATAATCTGGATATGCACGCCGTGCTATTTGCTGATCCCGAACATGAATTAATATTCCTGGCCTTCGAAGATCTGAATCGTGATAACACTAATGCCAACAGCCAAGGACTCGTGAGCGATAACGATTTCAATGATGTCATTCTGGCTATTCGAGTTACTCCATTTAGCGCAGTAGAAAATATTTCTCGAATTCAGGAATTAGGTGCTTATCTCCCAGCAGGCGGTAAAAGCGGCCCCGCAAACTGGACTGAGCAAAATATGGCGATGCCAGAAACTGACTCATCTAAAACCGGAACAACCAATACATCGACAACGACTGTTAAATAATCCGCTTCGACACCGATTATTTTAAGTTTCTCAACATCACAACAAACACTCGCGTTAATCCTGCGGGTGTTTGTTGAATCCGCCTAACTAAAGTAGAATTAATGTCGTTGCATAGTTTCCGCGTTATTCCCTTCATTAAGCAGTAACAATTCGACCCGCTGATTCAATTGTCTGCCGGTTGAGTCATCGTTACTCGCGACCGGATAATTCCTGCCATAACCGACACTGGTAATGCGCAACGCCGAAATGCCATTACCGATTAAAAAATTCGCCACTGCCTGTGCTCGTTGTGTTGATAACTGATTATTGAATTCATCGGAACCTACACTATCGGTATAGCCCTCAATCAGAACATCGGTCGCAGTATGTTCTTTTAGAATCGTCACTAAACGAAACAGATGATATTGAGCGCCGGATTTTAATTCAGCTTTACCCACTTCGAATAACTCATCACCCAAAGTTACGACTATTCCTCGTTCGGTTTTTTTGGGCTGCAAATCTTTAAGCTCTTGAAGATGTTCGAGAGCTTGATTATGTGCTTCCAGCGTCGTTTGTTTCTGTTCGGTTAAGGCGCGCGTATCCGCCTCGATTTGTTTCAGGCGTACTTCCATTGCCTGAACTTTCGATAAGGCATCCTGCACTACGAGGTTTTTCTCTTCCAGCAGCAATTGATCCCGATCAGATTTCAACTGGGTTAACTCATCATCAATCATTTTGCGCCGCGCCGTGTAGCGGGTAATTTCAATTTTACGTTTAGCCAGATAAATCAGATGCCGAGTTTCGGCTTCATCCGGATGAGTATGCCAAGTTTCTTCCGCAAGTTTCACCGCCTTTTCGGCATCATACAGGGCGACTGGCGCTTTGGTCTGCATAGCATCGTCGGCTTTGATCTGCTGAAATTCCTGCCGCAACTCAAGCAACGGCGGAAAAGATTCAGCCGCGCAGCCAACCAGCAACCAAGCGACCAAGCCCATTATCAAATAAGAAGTCCAAGCTATTTTCCGGAAAACCATCATATCTCAGTACGCATCCTCAAGGGTGTTTGGATTTCAATTCCTGACGCAACAACTCGATGCTTTTCTTGATTTCATCAACATTTTGTCGAGCCTTGAGCGAATCCGCCTTTACCATTGCGGTGCGCGCATCAACCGCAGCCTCGTCAGCCAATCGCTCGGCGATCAGAAAGTTATCATCCGCCATTGCCT
The DNA here is from genome assembly GCA_947505105.1 of Methylococcaceae bacterium. Classification (GTDB taxonomy): domain Bacteria; phylum Pseudomonadota; class Gammaproteobacteria; order Methylococcales; family Methylomonadaceae; genus SXIZ01. The sequence goes on from CANNKG010000306.1 coordinate 1,963, forward strand.
GTTTAGCATCTGCCAATTTTTCGGCGGCCAGATGTAACTCCAGTGGCGCTAATTGCGCAACCTCCGGCACATTTGCCTCTTTTAGCAACTGATCAGCCACTGCCAGTTTGTCAACCGGCGGTTTAATGCTGCCGCAACCGGCACTGAGCAATAATAAAATCATTGAAATAAATTTAAGAGGAAAGGATATTAGCATTCAAAGACTCTGCCGCTATGGAAGTCAGGTATCCGGAAATCAATTTGGAGCGTATTGTAGCATGAGGGTTTAGGGGGTTGATGGGTGAGTAATCGACTTGTAGTGAATCGATAGAGAGACACGGTGTTAATACCAAATCACGTTACGCGGACTTTATTGATGATAAATTTTGCCCAATCTGCATAAGAGGACTCAGTAGAATTTGCCTTATAGTTTTTTTTGATTAAAGTCGAAATTAGGCAGATTAGAAATTTTTTCTCAATACCCTTGAAAACCAAGAGTTTTAAATTTCCAAATAAAATTACATTATTTCTTACAAAAAAACTTACCGCTCAACCCAAATGACTTGGTCAGGATGATGTTCTTTAATGGTTTCAATGGCATCGTCAATAACATCCACTTCGTTTAGATCGATCTCATAACTAAAATCCGTTACATCCGCCCCCCTATCACGGAGATCCTTAAGCTCCGATGCAGTTAATATACCTGCTGAAATCCATAACCGCACCAGGGGAAAAGTTGCAAATGGTAAATAGCTTTCAAATCCATTGCGAGAAATTACAAAAAAAATCATCTTAATCCTAATCTAATGTTTCATATTTGGTACGGTTTCTAAAAACCATATTACTTCAAAATCATATTTATTAGCGTTTATGAATCATCCTACACTCTAGCTAACCGTTACTCCGACTTCAGATAAAACTTATGGCAGATGCAGCCTAGGCTGTCGAAATAAGTCCCTCTGTCCCAGTTATTTTACTCCCGATTTTTGGCTTGCAATATTGTTGAAAAAAGCTTGGCGTTTTTTTCGAACAGTGTAAGGAATGTTATCTTTTTCCCACATTTCCACGTCATTATGGCGAGCC
>CANNKG010000307.1 GCA_947505105.1 Methylococcaceae bacterium
GCTCGCCATAATGACGTGGAAATGTGGGAAAAAGATAACATTCCTTACACTGTTCGAAAAAAACGCCAAGCTTTTTTCAACAATATTGCAAGCCAAAAATCGGGAGTAAAATAACTGGGACAGAGGGACTTATTTCGACAGCCTAGTCCGAGCCTGCCGATTGGAATGTATAGTTATTCGCAAGGCTTGGAGCGCGCGGTTGACGATGGTTGGGTCTGCGATGCCGAAACTGCGCAAACGTGGTTTGGTGCGCTGCTGGAAGGCTCGGTGGGGCGAGTTGATTTGCCGATTCTGGCGCGGCTCTATGATGCGTGGCGGGTTCAGGATCGTGAGCAGGTCGCGTTTTGGAGTTTGACACTGCGTGCCTGTCGAGAAACCAGTGAATTGCGTGCAGAGGATAGGCATACGGGTCAGGCCTTGGCAAAGTTGTTGATCGGGCTTGAGTTTAGCGAGGCGGAACTTTGGCAGAATCATCCTGATGCAACCTTGGCAACTTTGTTTAGTCTGGCCGCGGTGCGTTGGGAAATATCCAAACAACTTGCATTGTCGGGGTATGCGTGGGGCTGGCTCGAAAATCAAGTGCTCGCTGCACTGAAATTGTTACCACTTGGGCAATTGGCCGGACAGCGTATTTTGAATAGTCTTGTTGTAAAAATTCCAACTGTCATCGAACAAGCGATGGATGTGGAAGATACCGAAATCGGTGGAGGTTTGTTTGGTTTGGCGCTGGCGAGTAGTCGGCATGAAATGCAGTATTCGAGATTATTTCGTTCGTAATGAGGAATTTTAATGGCTAAACAAGTATTGCGCGTCGGTATCGGCGGACCGGTAGGTTCAGGTAAAACGGCGCTGGTTGATGCACTGTGTAAAACCATGCGTGACCGTTTTGAAATCGGTGTGGTAACTAACGATATTTATACCCGCGAGGATCAGCAATTTTTGATTCGGAGTGCGGCATTGCCTGAAGAGCGTATTCTCGGCGTTGAAACGGGTGGCTGTCCGCATACTGCGATTCGCGAAGATGCTTCGATGAATCTTGCCGCAGTTGACGAGCTTTGTCAGCGCTGGCCGGAACTTGATTTTGTGATGGTCGAAAGTGGTGGTGATAATTTAAGCGCGACCTTTAGTCCAGAGCTTGCCGACTTGACGATTTATGTGATTGATGTTTCGGCAGGGGATAAGATTCCGCGCAAAGGTGGTCCCGGCATTACGCGCTCTGATTTGTTGGTAATCAATAAAATTGATCTGGCGCCCCATGTTGGTGCGTCACTCGAAGTAATGGATCGTGACGCTAAGAAAATGCGCGGCGAACGTCCCTTTGTGTTTACGAATATCAAATCAGGACTGGGGGTGGAGACCGTGAGTGACTTTATTGTTAAGCAGGGGATGCTGGACGCTTAGGGGTATTATGGGATAATGAAGTCTACGACATTCGAAGTCTGGCTTTTACAGTTACCGTTATATGCGGTAATTGAAATCGAATAACCGATTCCGCTGGGTAATTCCGCTGAAAAATGATCGAGATTTCCGGCTTCGAGGCTAGCCGTTGCATAAGCGTAAAAGTTGGGATAGTTAATATAGTTCAGTCGATAATGAGTGGCGAGTTTTGATGTTGTCCAATGAGCTGTGGCAAGATTACCTTTGCTTTCAAAGCTAAGAACGGGGGGGGTTGGAATATCGTTTACCTTGCAGATCGTATTGGAAATAAAGTCATTATATTTGTCTAACCGCGTATAGACTCCGTAAGAGCCTTTTTCGGCGCAGGCGCTTTCGCCAAAACTGGTTAGACCCGCTAGTCGCCATGAAAGACTTTCGGCATCGAAAACCACGAGTGGCCCACCACTATCCCCGTCGCAAGTATCCTTGCCCCCCAACTCACTGCCGGCGCAAAGCATCGTATCAAGAATTCCACTCATGCTCTGTTGGCATTTTTGATTGCTGATGATCGGTAACTCAACTTGTTGCAGACTGGATGGGTAAACATAGTCATTGACAGAGGTATTACCCCACCCTAACGCGATACCGGAACGACCTGCATCATCCTGAATACTGAATTCTGGTAGCACTTCAATGGGGGAGACGCTAATTGAATTGGTTAGCTGAATCAGGGCGATGTCGTTAGTGAGTTGTTTGTTGTTAAAACGGGGATGAATAACAATCGCCTTAGGGGTTAAATGTGTTGCGGTCCAGCTATCCAGGCGAGTGCTGTTGATAATGAGTTCAAAGCTGCCGATGTACTGATCCTGAACGCAATGCGCAGCCGTTACGATCCAGTTAGGCGCGATAAGCGATCCACCGCAAAAAAAGTCATTTGAGCGTTTTGATGTTAAGTCTATTAAGGCCGCCATCCAGGGCCAGGCAGTTGATTTAGCTGTCGTGCCGCCGATTATTCTAGGGGTAATGTTGGCGTCATTGGCCAGGACTGGATTGAATAAAAATGCCCAGATAATGCCGAATGATATAAATAAAATGCGCATAAATTTCTTAATAATGTTGAATAATCAGCATGTTGCTGTCTGCCTGTGACAATTTTTAACTTGATGCCGCCATTTTAACTCACGCTTTATGGTTGCGTTATATGGGACATTGCTAATCTGCAAAAATTGTATAGTTCAACAAAGTTTGCAGGTTTTACTGGCTGTATTGTCAATCTTGTATCGGTTTAATGTTCGAACCTTCAGTGCTTTGTGAAAACGCAATTATTGAGTGCTAACCCATTATTCGATATCGATAAAATGTGTGCGTCCTTGCACGAGTTTAACTGTCCATTCTCTGTCTTTGAGGAGACTAGCTGTTTTAAACCTGTGAATTTCTTTGATAGTGCTGTGATAAAGTAACACTTTAATGAAGGTTGCTCACGGGTTATTACTAACTAGAGTTTGCTCAGTATATCAGCCACTGGAATGCTGTAGCCGTGCGGACAGTTTGAAATCGGCACATAGGATTACAAAGCACTGCTCAAGGACTCGTCCGAATGCTTGCATCAAACCAGCAGGGCTGAATTTACTGAAGGCAAAAAAGA